>DATKBJ010000087.1:0-53487 GCA_035514135.1 Gaiellaceae bacterium
GGCTGGACGCCCTTGTTCTTGAAGGCCGAGCCGCACAGGACGGCGGTGACCGTGGCCTCGGTGGTCGAGGCGATGATCGCGCGGCGGATGCCGGCCTTGATCTCCGCGTTGGAGAGCTCCTCGCCCTCGAGGTACTTCTCCATGACCGCGTCGTCGACGTCGGCCAGGGTCTCGATGAGCCTGGTGCGGTACTCCGCGGCCTTCTCGGCGTACTCCGCCGGGATGTCGACGACGTCGTAGTGGTCGCCCTTGCTCGTCTTGTCGTCGTTGGCCCAGAGCAGGCCCTTCATCTGCACGACGTCGATGACACCGGTGAAGTCGGCCTCCGTGCCCCACGGCAGCTGCAGGACCAGCGGCACGGCGTTGAGCCGGCTGATGATCATGTCGACGGTGCGGTAGAAGTTCGCGCCCGTGCGGTCCATCTTGTTGACGAAGCAGATGCGCGGCACGGAGTACTTGTCGGCCTGACGCCACACCGTCTCGGACTGCGGCTCGACGCCGGCGACCGAGTCGAACACCGCGACGGCACCGTCGAGCACGCGCAGCGAGCGCTCCACCTCGACGGTGAAGTCGACGTGGCCCGGGGTGTCGATGATGTTGATGCGGTGGTCGTCCCACTGGCAGGTCGTCGCGGCCGACGTGATGGTGATGCCGCGCTCCTGCTCCTGCTCCATCCAGTCCATCGTGGCCGCGCCGTCGTGGACCTCACCGATCTTGTACGCCTTGCCGGTGTAGTACAGGACGCGCTCGGTCGTCGTCGTCTTGCCCGCGTCGATGTGCGCCATGATCCCGATGTTTCGGGTCCTGGCGAGGATCGCGTTGCTGGCCACTGCTGTGTCTCTTTCCCGGGGTCTGGGGACGTGCCTGTCTCGGTGCCGGGGGTCACCGGCGGGTGCTTGCGTCGCGCCGGAGGCGCGCCGTGTCGTCTACCAGCGGTAGTGCGCGAAGGCCTTGTTCGACTCGGCCATCTTGTGCGTGTCCTCGCGGCGCTTGACGCTGGCACCCAGGCCGTTGCTGGCGTCGAGCAGCTCGTTCATGAGGCGCTCGGTCATCGTCTTCTCGCGGCGGGCACGGGAGTACTGGATCAGCCAGCGCAGTGCGAGCGTGGTGGAGCGGCCGGCCCGGACCTCGATCGGCACCTGGTAGGTCGCGCCACCGACACGGCGGCTGCGGACCTCGAGGGTCGGCTTCACGTTGTCGAGCGCGCGCTTGAGCGTGATCACCGGGTCGGTGTCGGTCTTGGCCCGACAGCCCTCGAGGGCGCCGTAGACGATGCGCTCGGCGACGGAGCGCTTGCCGCCGACCAGGACCTTGTTGATGAGGCTGGTGACCAGCGGCGAGCCGTAGACCGGGTCGGTGACGACCGGGTGCTTCGGGGCAGGACCCTTGCGAGGCACTAGCTCTTCTCCTTCTTGGCGCCGTACTTGCTGCGAGCCTGCTTGCGGTTGCGGACGCCCTGGGTGTCGAGCGAGCCGCGGATGATCTTGTACCGGACACCCGGCAGGTCCTTCACACGGCCGCCGCGCACGAGCACGATGCTGTGCTCCTGCAGGTTGTGGCCGACGCCCGGGATGTACGCCGTGACCTCGATGCCGCTGGTCAGACGCACGCGGGCGACCTTGCGGAGCGCGGAGTTCGGCTTCTTCGGCGTGGTCGTGTAGACGCGCGTGCAGACACCGCGCTTCTGCGGTGCTCCCCGGAGTGCCGGGGTCTTCGTCTTCGCCTTCGGCGTCGCCCGACCTTTGCGGACGAGCTGGTTGACTGTGGGCACGCGCTGCTCCTACGTCTCGTCGGTCGATTTCCTCACACAGAAAAGGCTGGCGGGCAAGCAGCACCGCGCCAACCGGCCGCAGAATGGTAGCAGACCGCCCGTGGAAAAGAGGTCGCGGCCCGCATACAGTGCGCCGAGCTAGGAGGTGCTGAGGGACGGATGGTGACTGCGGTCGTCGCGGCGTGCGCGGTGCTGGGAGCGTGCGGGCTGATCCTGCTCGCGCTTCGGCGTGCTCGCACGCACTCCGACCAACGGATCGAAGCGATCCTCCGGCGCATCGACGCCCACCTCGAGGCGATGTCGACCGGCGTCGCGCGCGCGGTCGATGCGGTCGAGGAGTCGAGCTTGCAAGGGACGCTGCCGGTGCTCACGCTCGACTTCGACGAGCTCCTCGACTTCCTTCTGGCCGAGGCCAGGGCACGAACGGGAGCAGATGCGGTGGCACTGAGGGTCGAGGGGCCTGGCAGACGCCCGGTCGTCGCAGCAATCGGCGCAGGAGTGGAGACGGAGAATCTCGGGAGGTCGTTCGGGCCGCCCGACGGACGCGCGTTCGACGCCGCAGTAATCGACTGGACCTATAGCGCCTCGGGCGAACCGGCGGACACGCGATTCCAGTCCGCGCTCGTCACGTCGCTCGCTTCGACGACGGAGATTCCGGGAACGCTCGCGGCCTATGCGATCGAACGTGATGCGTTCCGCTCCGAGCATGCGACGGCCGTTCATGCGCTTCTTCGCGACGCGGCGGTCGCGCTGTCGAACGCGCGTCGCTTCGCCGAGATGGAGGCTCGGGTCAACGTCGACCCGGCGACCGGCGTCCCGAATCGGCGCGGCTACGAGTTGGAGCTGGGCCGCGAGGTCGCGCGCGCACACCGCACCGGACGGCCTCTCTCGGTGATCGTCGTCAGCGTGGAGGGTCGCGCCGGCAGAGGCGTCGCAGATGAGGCGGGCACTATCGGAGAGGTCGCGCGCCTCGTCACGGGCGTGACACGCCGCAGCGACATCTCGTGTCGACGCGGTGAGCGGGAGCTCGCGATCCTGCTGCCGGGCACCGAGGAGTCCGGCGCCACGGTCCTCACAAACCGACTCGAGGACGAGGCGAGACAGAAGCTCGCAGCCGGGACGTCGACGGTGACCGTGGGCCTCGTCGAGCGCCGGCCCAGTGAGACGCCCGAGGCGCTCGACGCACGAATAGAGGGGACGATCGTCGGCCCGCGCGTCGCCTCGGTCGCAGCGCTCGACGACGTCAGGAACGCGTCAACAGCCGTGGCTTCGACGATCCACAGCACGCTCGCCAGCGGCTTCGATCTCGTTCGTCCGCAGGCGTCCGACGTCCTCCGCCGCGACACGCTCGATGCGCTCGCTCGCGAGCTCGCAGGAGCGCGGACGTACGGGCGCTCCGTGGCGCTCGTGGCGCTCGACATCGACGGACTCGAGAGCATCTCCGAACGGCGAGGCCGGGAGGTTGCGGACTCCACGCTCAGTCGGGTCGCCGGAAGACTCTACCGCAGCCTCGGAACGGGATCCGTGCATCGGCTCGACACGAACGCCTTTGCGCTCGTGCTACCGGGATCAGGCGTCGACGACGCAGAGGCGCTGGTCGACGCGCTCCAGTCGTCGTTCGAGCCGCCACACGACGAGGCCGGGCTCGTGCTGAGCGCCGGAATCACCGAGCTCACCGAGGACGACGACGCCGAAGCGGGGCTCGGACGAGCAGAGCATGCGCTCTGGCAAGCGACGCAAGCAGGTTCCGGCACGGTCGTCGTCGCCGTTCCGAACAGGCGTCCGGCGCGGCCTCGCTAGCGAAGACGGAAGGCCATCGGCGTCCACGTTCCCAAGTACATTTTCGGACGGGGTACCTCGATCGAGGTTGCATCCCCCGTTCGCGTGAGTACAAGGAGAGTAGTGCTCAGATGACCTGGCTGGATACGTGGCGACGACGATCGTGATCATCGCCGCGGCCCTCGTGGCCGCGGCGGTGGTCGTCGGCCTGATCGTGAGTCGGCGACCGTCCCCGGCGCCTCCGCCGAACGAGGAGCTCGTGCGCGCCGTCGACGAGATGCGCTCGAAGATGGACGAGCTCGCGGGCGGGCTCTCGGAGGCGCTCGAGCGCGCCGAGCAGGAGAGCCGCCGGAACCGTCTCTTCGGAGAGATCGGCAACACGATCGACCTCGAGGAGCTCATGGATCTCGTCCTCGATGCGGCCATGGAGATCGAGGGTGTCGACGCCGGGATGATGGCCGTCGAGCGCCAGGACGGTGCTCCCGCGGTCGTGACCCGTAGCATGACCGCTCAGGAGTCCGCGCGACCTCCGACCTCGGGCGTCTCTGGAACGCTCCCCGGGACGATCACCGTGAGCTACCGCTACGGGCGAGATCGCGAAGGCGCAGATGCCGACCTCATCCGTGGCGGAGCGTTCGTGCCGTTGATGGGCAGGGAGCTTCGACCGGTCGGGACGCTGTCGCTGTTCTGGCGCACCGACGCCGAGCCCGGCCAACAACAGATCGAGCAGGCAGAGACCCTCGCGGCGAGCTGTATCTCGGCGATCGAGAACGCACGTCGTTACGGCGAAGCGCGCAAGCTCGCGGAGACGGACTCTCTCACCGGGCTCTTCAACCAGCGGTCCTTCCAGGAGACACTGCGCCGCGAGGTCACACGCGCGAACCGCTATCAGCGGAAGCTCACGCTCATCGTCTTCGACCTCGACGACTTCAAGTCGATCAACGACCAGGTCGGGCATCTGGCGGGCGATCGTGTGCTCGCACAGGCAGCCGACCGCCTCCGCGAAGCCGTTCGCTCGACCGACGTCGCCTGCCGGATCGGCGGCGACGAGTTCGCGGTGATCATGCCCGAGTCCGCGGCCGAGGACGGCGAGCAGCTCTTCAGCCGTGTGCACAACTCCATGCGCGGGACGGCCCTCGGACCGGACGAGCAGCGCCTGCGCCTCTCCGGAGGGATCGCAGAGCTGCTCCACGGCGATACGCCGGCGAGCCTCTTCGAGCGCGCCGACGCCGCCCTCTACCGGGCGAAGGAGCTCGGCAAGGATCGCGCGGACGTCGCGCGTGCCCGCGAGCTACACCCGGATCCCGACTCGCGGCGCGACGACCAGTAGGTCGCGCTCGCGTACTGCGTTCTAGGCGCGAACGGCGACGATACGCGCAGCGCTCGGCCGGAGTGCGATCGCCCGCTCGGTCGCGACGACGACGCTCTCTCCCCGACCGACGCCGGCCGAGAGGAAGACGGCGCGCTCGGCACCCGTGAACCGCGCGACGCGAACCGGCTTCCCGGATCGGATCACCCAGGCGTAGTACGGCCGTCCGGCCGGTGCGCGTTCGAATCCGCGGACGAGGATCGCCGCGCGCCCACCGCTCCCCACGGCGAGGACGAGACGGCCCCTCGTGCCTCGAAAGACGATGCGATCGGTGCTCGGCTTGGCGAGCAGGGCGAGCACGCGCTGCTCGACCATCGGGGTCGACGTGACCACGCGGGCCGACGGTGCGACGGCGATGTCGTCATCCGCCGATCTCGTTGCGGAGACGACAGCCGCGGCGCCAAGCGTCATCGCGCCGATCCCAGCGAGCAGGGCGAATACGGTGAGCACGAGTGGGGACGGACGGCGGGCCCGCGGCATCTCCACAGGCGCCCAGGTGCCGATCGCCGGACCGACCGAGACCTCGTCGAGTGCGTTCTCGGCAGGAGGCGACGCGCGGAGCAGCGAGATCTCGGAGAGGGACGTCATGACCTACGACGAGCGTAGCGCCAGGTCCTGTCGGAGAACGTCAGGCGGTCCGGCCCGAGGTGTCGACCGACGCGCGCGCTAGTAATAGGCACATGCCCGAGTCGACGACCGCAATCGCCCTCTACCTCGGCGCGCTCCTCCTCGGCGCGCTCTGCCTGGCCCTCTTTGTCCTCGCGATCCGGCGCACGCTGTCCCGGCAGGAAGAGGTCGTCTCCACGATGCTCGAGCGCTACGACCATCGCCTCGCCGAGTTCGCACAGACGCTCAGCGATGCGCTGAACCAGACGCTTCCGGCACGCATCACCGCTGCGATCTCCGGCACGCCGATCGAGAGCCCCGCGTTGGAGGCGCCCGACCACTCGAACGTGGTCCGCGTCCTCGAGCTCGCGCGCGAGCAAACCTCGGCCGATGCTGCCGTGGCGATCGTGGGAACGAAGAGCGAGCCGATACTCGCCACGGTCGGACTCACGCAGGCCGAGGTGTCGCGGGTCGGCGGCCTCGGCGTTCCGGACTACCGTGGCGCGCGCGCGATCCAGGTCTCGTTCGGAGGAGACGATGCGTCTCCGGGCTCCAGCCCCATCCGAAGCGGCCTTGCCGTACCGCTCATGGACTCCTCCACCGACCCCGGCATGCTGGCCGTGCTGACGAGGACACCGGACCGGCGCTTCAGCGAGGTCGACATCACATCG
This sequence comes from Gaiellaceae bacterium, assembly GCA_035514135.1. Lineage (GTDB taxonomy): Bacteria > Actinomycetota > Thermoleophilia > Gaiellales > Gaiellaceae > GMQP-bins7. The sequence continues at coordinate 6,197 of DATKBJ010000087.1, forward strand.
CTCGAGAACGTGCTCAGCATCAGCCGGCCCGCACTGGAGACCTCGCTCGAGCTACGCGAGCCGGATCCCGTGCCCGAGCGCGACCCGCTGACCGATCTCTACGATCGACCCGCGTTCCACGCGCTGCTGGACCTCGAGATCGCTCGAGCTCGCGGGCGCCGAGAGCAGCTTGCCCTGCTCACGTTGGACGTCGACCGGCTCACCACGATCAACGCACGGATCGGACACCTCGCGGCCGACGAGGTGCTCGCGACCATCGCTCGCGTGCTGAACGACGTCGCCGGCCCGCGCGACCTCTCCTGCCGTGTCGGCGGGGGGCGCTTCGGCGTCGTGCTCTCGCAAGCGGACAGTCGCGATGCCGAAGCGCTCTTCGAGAGGCTGCAGACGGCGCTGCGCGAGCGGCCGCTCCCGAACCTCGGCGTGGTCTCGTTCTCCGGTGGCGTCGCCGAGCTCCTCCCCAAGGACGACGCAACCGCGCTCATCGTGCGCGCCGACGCCGCTCTCGGCCTGGCCAAGAGCTCCGGACGCGACACGGCCGTCACGGCCGCGAAGCGGTCGAACCGCGAAGTCGCCTAGCCCCTCCGGGTAGCGGCCCAGCGGGCCGCCTCTGCCTCGTGCAGCGCGAGGAACGGGGCATACGCCGAGAGCGTGAGGACTCCGAGCTCGGGCAGCCGGTCACGCTCGCAGACGAGCTTGCTCTCGGCGGCGCGCTGCATGCGAATCGTCCAGGCGGCATAGGCGTCCGCTCGCCGCTCGGCACGAAGCTCGCGAAGGACCGCTGCTCGTACGAGAGCCTCGGGCACGGCAGCGAGCGCGGTCGTGTCGCCTCGTGCCTCGACGACGAACGCGCCCTCAGCGGTCCGCAGGGTCGCCCGCCGGCCCGTCGCAAGGCCGAAGACGCCCAGTGGAGCCGATGTCGCGAGGACGACGCCGCGTCCTTCGGGCAGCCAGCTCGGCGCAGGTGAGACCGTGACCTCGCGTGCGAGGACGGGGGCGTACGTCACGCGAAAGCGCGCGACGTCCGCGGACGAGATCCTTCCCACGGCGAGCCGTCCCGCGATCTCCCGCCAGCGAAGCTCGTCGCCCAGGATTCCACGCGCGACCGCGAGACTCGCCCCGGCCTCCCCGAGAGCCGACCGGAAGGCCGCGTTGCTCCCGCCGAAACGCGTCGCCACGATTCGGCGCTCGACCGCGAGAGTGTCCGAGGGAGAGACGCGTGCATGCTCCCGCTCGGTCGCGCGCGCAACCAGAGCGGTGAGCGCGAGCTCGCGGTCGCGTGTCACTCTGGCCAGCGCGGCGACGTTCGCAGCGGTGAGCGACGTCGATCCGTACATGCACCGAGTCCCCGAAGGAAGATCGAGCTGCCCCGTCTTTCTGTCCGCGTCGAGCTCGCGGCCGAGGACCGTCGGCGCGTCACACAGACCCGCGTCGCGCGCCCACAACCAAACGCACGCGGCAAACGTCTTGTCGGGATCGTTCGAGCGCTCGTTGCGCTGCGCCCACCCCCACGACCACACGTGCGCGAGCCGCAGCTCCTTCGCCACCTGGCGTACCGCTAACGCGTGCCATTTGGCCACGCTGAACCAGCGCGACCTCGGCTCGAGACCCTCGCGCCCTCCGGTGCCCGGCCCGGTCTGGAAGCCGATCATGATCCCGATCCGCGACGGCGGGATCCCGATCGCGAGGAGCTTTGCCACAGCTTGGCGGTGCCGTAGGCGCAGCCGCCGCGAGCCGTCGACCGGACCATCGCGCCAGATGAGGTTGGCGTTGGCGTAGTTCTCCAGAACCAGGTCGGACACAGCCGCGACCGACCTCCACCAGGCAGCTGCGTCGCCACCCGTGAAGGGATCGCTCGACACGAGCAGCGCAGGCCGCCCGCCGCGCTCCTTCAGCCGGGTCACGAAGCGCAGAACGTTGGCGCGATAGCGCTCCGCAGTTGGCGTAAGCGGCGTCGGCAGCGACGCTCCCCACAGCTCGTTGAGCGCGATCAGCGGTGTCTGGCACCCCGAGACGGATACCGCGTAGTCGAACAGCGAGTCGGCTCGCTTCTCGATCAGTGCCGCATCTGCCGGTTCGGAGGGTGTGCCGACGCGCTTGCGCAGGTACATGTCCCAGTGCACCGTTCCGGCTCCGGCCGTGCGCGCCTCGGCGGCGAGCAGCGGTCCACCGGTGGCGACAACGACTCCTGGGCGTGCGAACCGGTCCCTCCAGAAGGAGACCGAGGCGTCGGCGAAATCGATCCACGTCGGCTGCGCCTCGGGAAGTCCGCACGAGAGCGCAGCCTGGCTCGTCCCCGACCACGTGAGAGACGCCGCAACGAGCGCGGCAATGGCGAGGACAGCCCTGCTCACGGCCATCACAGGTACCAGAAACCGGTGAGGAGGTTGTACGGGCCGGCCATGCCCGGCCCGTACGAAGGACCTATTCCTCTTTCGCGGGCGGCTCGAGCTCGGCGGCCTCACCGTCGGCGTCGGGCGAAGGCTCGGCGTCGAGCGTGAGGTCGAGAGCGTCGAAGTCGAAGCCATCGCCGTCGCCGATCTCCTCAAGCGCAGCGAGGAGCTCGGCCTCGGCCTCGGGCCGGGCGAACGTGACCGGAAGGGGCTCGGTCGGCTCGATCGTGATGTTGCGGTACTGCTTGAGGCCCGTCGCCGCCGGGATGAGCTTCCCGATGATGACGTTCTCCTTGAGCCCGTTCAGGTGATCCACCTTGCCCTCGATCGCCGCATCCGTGAGCACCTTCGTCGTCTCCTGGAAGGATGCTGCGGACAGGAAGGACTCCGTGGCGAGCGAGGCCTTCGTGATGCCGAGGATGATGGGCTCGAAGGTCGCGAGCTCGCCCCTTGTCTTCTTCACACGGGCGTTCTCGCGCTCGAGCACGACCTTGTCGACGAGCTGGCCCGGGAGCAGCGTCGCATCGCCGTTCGTCTCGACGCGAACCTTCTTGAGCATCTGCCGCACGATCAGCTCGATGTGCTTGTCGTGGATCTCGACGCCCTGCGACTTGTAGACCTTCTGCACCTCGCTCACGAGGTACAGCTCGGTCGACGTCGCCGACTTCAGCGCGAGAAGCTCACCCGGGTTGAGCGAACCCTCGTTGAGCGAATCGCCCGCCTCGACCGTCTGCCCCTTCTTCACGAGGAAGCGCGTCCGGCGCGGGAAGCTGAACTCCTTCGGATCGGGCAGCTCGCCGCTCGCGTCGAGCTCGGTCGGCGTGACGGTGACCTTGACGGTGCGCTCGGCGTCCTCGATGTCGACCTTGCCCGCGATGTCGACGAGCGTCGCCGCACCCTTCGGGTTACGTGCCTCGAAGATCTCGACGACGCGGGGAAGTCCGTGCGTGATGTCGTCACCGGCCACCCCGCCCGTGTGGAACGTCCGCATGGTGAGCTGCGTACCCGGCTCGCCGATCGACTGCGCGGCGATGATCCCGACCGCGTCGCCGATCTCGGTCATGCCGCCCGTCGCGAGGAACGTGCCGTAGCAGTTCCGGCAGAGACCCCACTCGCTGCGGCACTTGAGCACCGAGCGTACCGGGATGGTCGCGGACTCGGCCTGCTCGGCGAACTCCTCGACGATCTTCCGCAGCGCCCTCATGCTGATCTCGGCGCCTTTCTCGACGATAACCGTCTTGCCGGGCTTGCCGTCCTTGAGCGGCTTGCGGATGTCATCCGCGGCCACCCGACCGGCGACGCTCTTGTTCGGCGTCTCGTCGAGGAAGAGCGGCAGCGCGATGAACTCCGTGGTCCCGCAGTCGGCCGGGTTCTTGCCCGGCTGGTCGCGAATGATCACGTCCTGCGACACGTCCACGAGGCGTCGCGTGAGGTAGCCGGAGTCCGCCGTGCGAAGTGCGGTGTCAGCTAGACCCTTGCGTGCGCCATGCGTGGAGATGAAGTACTCGAGGACGGTCAGGCCCTCCATGAAGTTCGCCTTGATCGGCCGGGTGATGATCTGCCCCTTCGGATCGGCCATGAGGCCTCGCATGCCGGCGAGCTGGCGGATCTGATTGAAGGATCCACGGGCTCCCGAGTTGGCCATCATGTAGATCGGGTTCGTCGGCTCGAGGCTGGCCATCATCCGATCGGCGACCTGGTCCGTCGCCTGCGTCCAGATGGCGATGACGCGCTCGTCGCGCTCCTCCTCGGTCATCAGGCCGCGGTCGTACTCCTTCCCGACCTTCCGAACCTGGTCCTCGAACCCGGCGAGGATCTCCTCCTTGTCACCGGGCGGCACGATGTCGTTCTTCGAGATCGTGATCCCGGCACGCGTTGCGAAGCGGAACGTCACCGACTTGATGACGTCGAGCGCCGCGGCGATCGTGTTCGGGCCGTAGTGCTCGACGAGGTCGGCGATGAACGTGTCGAGCTCACGCTTCGTGAGCGTCTTGTTGAGGAACGGATGATCCTCGAAGTCTCCACCGGTTGCCTCGTCGAGCGCACGCTCGACCTCGGCGTTGAAGATGACCCGACCCGGCGTCGTGACGAGCCGCTCGCCGGCCCACGTGTACTCGATGGGATCCTGGTAGCCGACGGAGCCTGCTTCGACGGCGAACTCGACATCCTCCCCCGTCCGGAAGCGCTTGAGGCCTTTTGCACCAATCGCCTTCGCGGCCTGCTCGGCGGAGAGCGTGAGCAGATCGTGCTCGCAGTAGCTGAGGAAGTAGGCGCCGAGCACCATGTCCTGGCTCGGTGTCGCGAGCGGTCGCCCGCTCGCAGGCGAGAGGATGTTGTTCGACGAGAGCATGAGGACACGTGCCTCTGCTTGCGCTTCGGCGGAGAGCGGGAGATGCACCGCCATCTGGTCGCCGTCGAAGTCGGCGTTGAACGCCTGACAGACCAGCGGATGCACCTGGATCGCCTTGCCCTCGACGAGCACCGGCTCGAACGCCTGGATCCCGAGGCGGTGCAGCGTCGGAGCGCGGTTCAGGAGCACCGGGTGCTCGGCAATGACCTCCTCGAGGACGTCCCAAACCTCCGGGATCATCGACTCGACCATCTTCTTGGCGGCCTTGATGTTCTGGACGGCCTTTCGCTCGACGAGTCGGCTCATGATGAACGGCTTGAAGAGCTCGAGCGCCATGAGCTTCGGCAGGCCGCACTGGTGGAGCTTCAGGTTCGGCCCCGCGACGATCACGGAGCGGCCCGAGTAGTCCACGCGCTTGCCGAGCAGGTTCTGCCGGAAGCGACCCTGCTTGCCCTTGAGCATGTCGGAGAGCGACTTCAGCGGGCGGTTGCCCGGGCCCGTGACCGCACGGCCGCGGCGGCCGTTGTCGAACAGGGCGTCGACGGCCTCCTGGAGCATCCGCTTCTCGTTGTTGACGATGATCTCGGGCGCGCCGAGATCGAGCAGTCGCTTCAACCGGTTGTTCCGGTTGATCACGCGGCGGTACAAGTCGTTGAGGTCGCTGGTGGCGAACCGGCCGCCGTCCAGCTGGACCATCGGGCGAAGCTCGGGCGGAATGACCGGTACGGCCTCGAGGATCATCCACTCGGGCTTGTTCCCCGACTTGATGAACGCCTCGACGACCTTCAGCCGCTTGATCCCGCGCTGCTGCTTCTGCCCCTTCGACGTCTTGATGATGTCCCGGAGCGACAGGGACTCGGCATCGAGGTCGAGGTCGCGGAGTAGATCGCGCACCGCCTCGGCGCCCATGCCGCCGCGGAAGTAGATGCCGAAACCGTAGGGGGATCCGAAGCGATCCTTCAACTCGCGGAAGATCTGCTCGTCGCCGACGATCATCTTCGGCTCGAGCTCCTTGAAGAGGAGCCACGTCTGCTCGAGGCGACGCACCGCCTCGACTGCGGCCTCGCGTGTGTCCTCGCGGCGCATCTCCATGTCCGCGACCATCTCGCGAACCTTCAGCGCCCACTGGCTGATCGCGTCGAGGTCCTCCTTCTTGGTGCCCTCGACGAGGCAGAGGTCATACGCGAGCTCGCGCATCTCGGCGGCATCGGCGTCGTGATCGATTGCCGCGAGCACGTCCGCCAGTAGCCCGGCGCCGACATCGCGAGCGCGCTCGAGGTTCTTCTTGTCGACGCCGTCGACGAGAGCGGCGTCGTCCGCGGAGAGGTCGCCGCCCGTCAGCAGGTCGTCCTGGAGGCGCTTCAGATGCTTCGTGATCGCGCCCTTCTTCGAGCCCGTGGCCTTCGCGAGCTCGGCGCGGAGAGGCGCAAGCGCCGCCTCGATCTGCACCGACGCGGCCGCGACGGACTCGACCTCACGCGGAGCGAGACGTCGGTCGTCGCGGGTTGCCGTCTGCCGGACGAGCTCGCGCACGCGGCGCGGATCCTCCGACGTGATCGTCTTGGCCAGCTGGACGAAGACGCCGCCGCCGAGCACCCTGATCTCCTCGAGCGTCGGAAGCGCAGCCTCCTCGGCCCAGTTGGACAGGCCACGACCCCAGAAGTCGTCATCCTCGTCGAAGTTCTTCTCCTTGCCGGCAGAGAAGTAGTCGCGCCTGCGCGCGAGCCGGTCGTCGAGCGCCGACAGCGCCTCGTCGCGGTCGAGGTACACCCGCTCGCTCTCGCCGGCGACCTTGTCCTCGAGGTCGGCGAGATCCTCCTGCCGCTTCTCGCGATCGACCTGGGTGACGATCGACGCCGCGAAGTACAGGACCTTCTCGAGCTCGCGCGGCGCGATGTCGAGCAGGTAGCCGATGCGGCTCGGGACGCCCTTGAAGAACCAGATATGCGAGACCGGAGCGGCCAGGTCGATGTGACCCATCCGCTCACGGCGAACCTTCTGCCGCGTCACCTCGACGCCGCAGCGCTCGCAGATGATCCCCTTGTAGCGGACGCGCTTGTACTTGCCGCAGTAGCACTCCCAGTCCTTGGTCGGACCGAAGATGCGCTCGCAGAAGAGGCCGTCACGCTCGGGCTTGAGCGTGCGGTAGTTGATCGTCTCCGGCTTCGTCACCTCGCCGGACGACCAGTCGCGGATCTGCTTCGACGACGCGAGGGCGATCCGGATCGAGTCGAAGTCGTTGATGTCGGGACCGCGTCTACCAGTTTCCATGTAGAGCTTCCAACCTCTCTCTCAGTCTCTTGCTCTTCCTAGGCATTTGCGCAGCTAATGTCATGACTCGTCTGTCGCCTCGAGGTCCGCGAGTCCCGCCTCGACCGGCGCCTCCTGGACGTCGGCGAGCTCCTCGTCCGCGGCGAGCACCAACTCGGCACCCTCGTCGACGCCTTCCGCGCCCTCCTCGACCTCCTCGGCCGTGGGCTGGCGGGCGGACGCCCGGAGCGAGCCGGGCGAGAGGTCGATGCCGAGCTCTTCCGCGGCGCGGAGCAGCTCGTCGTCCTCCTCGCGAACCTCGACTTCGCGGCCCTCGTCGGAGAGCACCTGCACGTCGAGCGCGAGGGACTGCATCTCCTTGAGGAGCACCTTGAACGACTCGGGGATCGACGGCTCGGCGATGTTCTCGCCCTTCACGATCGCCTCGTACGCCTTCACGCGGCCGATCGTGTCGTCGGACTTGATCGTGAGCATCTCCTGGAGCGTGTACGCAGCGCCGTACGCCTCGAGCGCCCACACCTCCATCTCGCCGAACCGCTGGCCGCCGAACTGCGCCTTGCCGCCCAGCGGCTGCTGGGTGACGAGCGAGTACGGACCCGTCGAGCGCGCGTGGATCTTGTCGTCCACGAGGTGGAGGAGCTTCAAGATGTACATGAAGCCGACCGTGACCTCCTGGGCGAACGGCTCGCCGGACTTGCCGTCGTAGAGCCGCACCTTCCCGGAACAGCGGTTGCCTCGGACGGCTGCCTCGTCGACCGCCATCTCGATGCCGCCGTCGACGATCTTCGCGAGCTGGACGAGCGCGTCGTCGACGTCGCCCTCTGTCGCGCCGTCGAAGACGGGCGTTGCCACCGACCTCGGGTCGGGTGCGTTGATCGGAGCGCGTGCGTTCACAGGGTCGCCGTCGGCGAAGACACCGTGAGCCGCCGCCCAGCCGAGATGCGTCTCGAGGATCTGGCCGATGTTCATCCGGCTCGGAACACCCAGCGGGTTCAGGACGACGTCGACCACACGACCGTCCTCGAGGAACGGCATGTCCTCCTCGGGAACGATCTTCGAGATGACGCCCTTGTTGCCGTGGCGTCCGGCCAGCTTGTCGCCCTCGGCGATCTTGCGCTTCTTCGCGACGTAGACCCGAACGAGCTCGTTGACTCCCGGCGGCAGATCGTCGCCCGCGTCACGCGAGAACGTCTGGACGCCGATGACCTTGCCGCCCTCGCCGTGCGGGACCTTGAGCGATGTGTCGCGGACCTCGCGCGCCTTCTCCTTGAAGATTGCCCGGATCAGCTTCTCCTCCGCCGTCAGCTCGGTCTCGCCCTTCGGTGTGACCTTGCCGACGAGTAGGTCGCCGGACGTGACCTCGGCGCCGATGCGCACGACGCCGCGCTCGTCCAGATTCGCGAGCGACTCCTCCGAGCGGTTCGGAATGTCCCGCGTGATCTCCTCGTCTCCGAGCTTCGTCGAGCGGGCGTCGATCTCGTACTCATGGATGTGAATCGAGCTCAGGACGTCGTCCTTGACGAGTCGCTCGGAGATGACGATCGCGTCCTCGAAGTTGAAGCCCTCCCACGGCATGAACGCCACCAGCAGGTTCGCGCCGAGGGCGAGCTCGCCGCCGTCCGTCGAAGACCCGTCAGCGATGACCTCGCCCTTCTTCACCTTGTCGCCGAGAATGACCGCCGGCTTTTGGTGGATGAGCGTGCCCTGGTTCGACCGCATGAACTTCGTCAGCGGATACTCGTCGCGCGTGGCGCGTCCCTCGACAACGATGCGCTCGGCGTCGACGTCGATGACCGAGCCGTCGTTCAGCGCGAGGACGACGTCGCCCGTGTCCACGGCGGCGCGGAACTCGAGCCCGGTGCCGACGATCGGCGCCTGCGGGATCATGAGCGGCACTGCCTGCTTCTGCATGTTCGCGCCCATGAGCGCGCGGTTCGCGTCGTTGTGCTCGAGGAACGGGATGAGCGCGGTCGCGACCGACACGATCTGCGCCGGCGAGACGTCCATGTACTCGACGTCCTTCGGGAGCACTGCGACCGCCTCGCCCTCGCGCGAGCGGCAGAGGACCTGCTCGTTCAGGAAGCGGCCCGTCTTCGGATCGACCGGCTCGGACGCCTGCGCGATCGTGAACTGCCGTTCCTCGGCGGCGTCGAGATAGATGATCTCGTCGGTGACCTTGCTGCCCTTGACGACGCGGTACGGGGTCTGGATGAAGCCGAACTTCGAGACCGTTGCGAACGACGCCAACGATCCGATCAGGCCGATGTTCGGCCCTTCGGGAGTCTCGATCGGGCACATGCGCCCGTAGTGGGTCGGATGGACGTCACGCACCTCGATGGGTGCGCGCTCGCGCGTCAGGCCACCTGCCCCGAGCGCCGAAAGGCGTCGGCGATGCGTGAGCCCGGACAACGTGTTCGTCTGGTCCATGAACTGCGAGAGCTGCGAGGACCCGAAGAACTCCTTCAGGGCCGCGACCACGGGACGGATGTTGATGATGGTCTGCGGTGTGATCGTGTCCACGTCCTCCGTCGTCATCCGCTCGCGGACGACGCGCTCCATGCGGTACAGGCCGACGCGGAAGGCCTCCTGGATCAGCTCGCCCGTCGTGCGCAGACGCCGGTTGCCGAAGTCCTCGTACTCGTCGAGCTCGCTCCGCACCGGATCGCGAGAGAGCTGCGCGGCCTCGGCCGCGTAGTCCTTCGCGTCCTCGGGGACTCCGAGCAGCGTGGGCATGTCGACGAGACGGCGAACGAGCGCGACGATGTCCTCCGTTGTGAGGACGCGAACATCCTCGGGCACCTGCACGCCGAGCCGCTGGTTCAGCTTGTAGCGGCCGACCTTCGTCAGGTCGTAGCGCTTGGGATCGAAGAAGAGCGAGCGGAGGAGGTTCCTCGCGTTGTCCAGTGTCGGAGGCTCGCCCGGCCGCTGTTTCTTGAACACCTCGATGAGGGCCTCTTCCTCGCGCGTCGTCGGGTCTTTCTCGAGCGTGTTCGCGATGTAGACCGAACCGCCGAAGAGCTCGAGGATCTTCTCGTTCGAGCTCGTGTCGAGCGCGAAGCCCGTCGAAGGATCCTCCGCGGGAAGCGCACGCAGGAGCGTGGTGATCGGGAGCTTCCGCTTCCGGTCGATGCGGGCGAAGACGAGACCCTTCTTGTCGATCTCGACCTCGAGCCACGAGCCGCGTGACGGCATCAGGTTCGCCATGAAGACCTGCTTCGTGGCGTCCTTCGGCTCCATGAGGTAGGCGCCGGGGCTGCGGACGAGCTGCGTCACGATGACGCGTTCGGTCCCGTTGATGATGAACGTGCCCCACGGCGTCATCATCGGGAAGTCGCCCATGAAGACCCGCTGCTCGCGGATCTCACCGGTGTCCTTGTTGACGAAGCGGACGGTGATCGAGAGCGGGACCTGATAGGTCAGGTCCTTCTCACGGCACTCCTGGATCGTGAACTGCGGCTCGCCGAACTCGTACTCGGCGAACTCGACTGCAAGCGTCCCCGTGTAGTCCTCGATCGGCGAGATGTCGTCGATGGTCTCGCGAAGCCCGCCCTCCAGAAACCAGTGGAAGGAGGCCTTCTGGATGTCGATCAGGTCGGGGAGGTCAAGGACGTGCTTCAGGCGCGAAAAGCTCTTGCGCGCGCGCGGCGCGACAGCAACGCTGCTCAAGTGTGACAGCCTCCCTTAGAAGCGTGCAGGGCGTGAATGAGATAGAGCGTGAACGGGCAGGGTTGTACGAACGGCCTCGGCGGAACTGCGGATAGTAGCGCACGAGGGCACCCCTCCGCAAAACTGCTTTCGCTGCGGTGGAGTGCCGTCGTAGAAGAATAGCGCACCGACGCAAGGCCGCGCTTGCGCGACGCGCGTCAGGCGAGGTCAGACCCGTGTGGGGTCTGACCCCTGGCGGTGTGCCCGGCATGCCGGGCACCGCTCTTACTTCAGCTCGACCGAAGCGCCGGCCTCTTCCAGCTGTGCCTTGATCGAGTCGGCCTCCTCCTTGGCGGCGCCCTCCTTGACCGCGTTCGGAGCACCGTCCACGAGGTCCTTCGCCTCCTTCAGGCCCAGGCCGGTCACCGCACGGACGACCTTGATCACCTGGATCTTCTTGTCGCCGGCGCCGGTGAGGACGACGTCGAAGGAGTCCTTCTCCTCCGCCGCAGCAGCACCGTCGCCGCCCGCCGCAGGTGCTGCGGCGACTGCGACCGGAGCGGCGGCGGTGACGCCCCACTCCTCCTCGATCGCGTTCTTGAGCTCGACGAGCTCGAGCACGGTCATCTTGCCGAGCGAGTCGAGCACGCTCTTCACATCAGTGGCCATTGTCTTCCTCCTCTTGCTGGTCTTCAGCTTCCTGGGTTTCTTCGATGTCGTCAGGCTCTGAGGCGGAAGCCTCGGCTGACGCCGAGCCTTCCTGTGCGCTTGCCTCGACAGGCTCAGCCACCGACAGGCCCTCATCCGCGGCGGGAATCGCCTCTGCTTCACCAGTCGGCTCTTTGGTCTCAGCCGCAGCTTCGGTGACCGGCGCGACGACCTCGCCCTGCTCCTCGAGCTGCGCGATGCGAGCCTCGATGAGACCGTGCAGGTCGCTCAGTGGCGCCGACACGAGGGCGAGGAGCTGCGTGAGCGGTGCGACGATCGCTCCGACCAGCTGACCTCGCAGGATGTCGAGCGGCGGCAGCGTGGCCAGCCTGTCGACCTCGGCGCCGGTGAGCGTCTTGCCTTCGAGGATCCCACCGCGCAGCGTCAGCACGTTCGTCCCCGTCGCGGTCGCTGCTAGTGCCTTTGCGACAGCCGCCGGATCTCCCGACGACTCGATGAAGGCGATTGCCGTCGGCCCCTCGAGCATGACGAGCAGAGCGTCGGCGCCGGCCCGCTCGGCGGCCCGCCGCGTGAGGGTGTTCTTCACGATCCGGAAGCGGGCGCCGTGAGGCAACAGCTGATCGCGAAGCGCTTCGAGCTGCTTGTTCGTCAGGCCGCGATAGTCGGCGACGATGAGCGTTTTCGCGGAGCCGAGCGCGGCGGCGAGCTCCTCGACGATCCGTTCCTTGTCTGTTTTCAGCACGTCATTTCCTCCTGAACGACGAAGCCCGCGCAAGGCGGGCTCGGTCGAACGCAGGGCGCGCTGACGAACCTGCCTCGGTCGGGCCTACGCTCGCCAGCTCGAATGAGCTCGCGCGCTGCCGACGGTCTCCGGCGGGTGTCGGTGGTTTCTAGGCCGGGACTGTAGCTGCCTCCAGCTCCTCGGATATGTCGCGTGTGATGGTCGAATCGACGTGGATTCCAGGACCCATCGTCGACGTGAGCGTGATCTGGTGGATGTAGCGCCCCTTGGCCGCCGACGGCCTGGCGCGGACGATCTCCTCGACGAGGGCGGCGTAGTTCTCGAGCAACGCGCGCTCGTCGAAGCTCCGCTTGCCGATCGGGAGGTGCACGTTTCCGCCGCGGTCGGTGCGGTACTCGAGCTTTCCGGCCTTGGCGTCGGAGACCGCCTTGCCGACGTCGATCGTGACGGTGCCCGTCTTCGGGTTCGGCATGAGGCCACGCGGCCCGAGCACACGGCCGAGCTTTCCGACGACGCTCATCTGATCCGGAGTCGCGATCGCGACGTCGAAATCGAGAAAGCCCTCCTCGATCCTCGTTGCAAGATCGCCCGAGCCGACGACGTCGGCGCCGGCCTCCTCGGCCTCGCGCGCCTTCTCGCCTTCGGCAAAGACCGCGACCCTTACGTCCTTGCCGATGCCGTGCGGCAGCATGATTGTGCCGCGCAGCTGCTCGTCTGCGTGGCGCACGTTCAGACCGAGTCGCAAGTGCACCTCGATGGTCTCGTCGAAGTTCGCCGGAGGCGCCTCCTTCAGAAGCCGCACGGCCGCGAGCGGCGTGTACGCCTGCTCGCGATCGATCGCCTCGCGCGCTGCCCGATAGCGCTTTCCATGAGCACTCATAGGTCCGTCTCCACGCCCATCTCGTGCGCAGAGCTCGAATCTGCAGAAGCAGATTCGAGCTCGCGAGAACCCCTGAAGCGGCCGCTGACGCGGCCGGTCACAATGTTGTACGCAAGGCTCATAGGTCCGTCTCCACGCCCATGGAGCGCGCCGTGCCGGCGATGACCTTGACGGCCTCGTCGACGTCACGCGCGTTGAGGTCAGGCATCTTCGCCTCCGCGATCGAGCGAAGCTGGGCATGGCTCAGCCGCCCCACCTTCTGGCGGTTCGGCTCGCCCGAGCCCGACTCGATGCCAAGCGCCTCCTTGATGAGGACGGCGGCCGGCGGGGTCTTCGTGATGAACGTAAACGACCGATCTTCGAAGACGGTGATCTCTACCGGGATGATGCGCCCGTTCTCGTGGGCGGTCTGCGCGTTGTAGGCCTTGCAGAACTCCATGATGTTGACGCCGTGCTGGCCGAGCGCAGGACCAACAGGCGGCGCCGGGTTCGCCTGGCCGCCCGGGATCTGGAGCTTGATGAGTGTCAAAATCTTCTTGGCCATCTGCCTCTCGCTATCTCGGGCGAGGAAAGCCTCGCCCCTATGGGGTCAATCGATCTTCTTCACCTGGTCGAAGCTGAGCTCGACCGGAACCTGGCGCTCGAAGATGTCCACGAGCACCTTGAGCTTCTGCTGATCCGCGTTGACGTCGACGATCTCGCCGTCGAAGTCGGAGAGCGGTCCCGACGTCACTTTCACGGACTCACCGAGCGAGAACTCGACCTGAGACTTCGCCGCCTGGCCCGGGCCAGCGGGCGCGCCGTGGTGGAGGATCCGGTCGACCTCGGGCTGCGAGAGCGGAACCGGCTTCGCGCCGGCGCCGACGAATCCGGTGACGCCGGGCGTCCCTTTCACAACCGTCCATGCCTCGTCGGACATGTTCATGTTCACGAGGACGTAGCCGGGGAGCACCCGCTTCTCGGTCTGCACCTTCTGACCGTCCTTCGTCTCGATGACCTGCTCCGTCGGGACGACCACGCGCCGGAACGCGGGCTGCTGGTTCAGCGAGACGATGCGGTGCTCGAGGTTCGTCTTGACCTTGTTCTCATGCCCGGAATACGTGTTGATGACGTACCAGAGAAACACTGTATTACCTCCTAGCGACCGGAATCGGCTAGCGCCGATACCGGTCGCAGGCAAATCCCTGAAGGCGTCCGCTTCGCGGCCGCCGGGTTTGCGGTTTCCATGGCTCTCGGCATCACTACAGCAGAACGCGGTCGACGAGGGGACGGATGACCTGGTCGAGGCCCCAGAGATACGCCCCGACGATGATGCAGGCAATGATCACGACGACAACGCCCTGGAACGTCTGGTTGCGCGTCGGCCAGTCGACCTTGCGGAGCTCGGCGTACGACTCGCGAACGAACTGCCCACGCTGCTTCTCGGTCTTGCGACCGGTCTGCTGCTTGACGGGTTGCTGCGAAGGCCTGACCTGCTGCGCGCGACCGCGGCGAGACGCCGACGCTCCGTCGCCGGCTGCCGCGCGTGCGGCCCGGCGCTGCCTGCGGGTCTCGCGTGCCACCTAGCGGGTCTCCCGGTGCGGAGTGTGCTTGCCGCACCAGCGGCAGTACTTGTTGAACTCCACCCGGTCCGGGGAGTTCCGCTTGGACTTCTGCGTCTGGTAGTTGCGCCGCTTGCACTCCGTGCAGGCGAGCGTGATCGCGACTCGTACTCCGGTGGCCATGTCTCTTCTCGGTTCGGGTGGGACGAAAAAGGGGGTGTTCGAGTAGCGGCGGCAGGACTCGAACCTGCGACACGCGGATTATGATTCCGCTGCTCTAACCAACTGAGCTACGCCGCCGCGCGGGCAAGAGTGTAGCAAGGGTCGCGAGCCGCTTTCCTCCTCCTCGACGTGCCTTCCGATCACCTCACTAGGATCGCCGCCGTGATCCGGATTCCCCCGCAGCGAGGAGGCTGGCTGGAGGTCATCTGCGGGCCGATGTTCAGCGGCAAGAGCGAGGAGATGATCCGTCGCCTGCGCCGCGCAGCGATCGCCGGGCAACGGATCGTGATCCTCAAGCCTCGGATCGACGACCGCTACGACACGACGGACGTCGTCAGCCATGCCGGCGCGCGAATGCGAGCGGTGCCGATCGCATCAGCTGCCGACGTGCAGCCGCGCGCCGACGGCTTCGACGTCGTGGGGATCGACGAGGTGCAGTTCCTCGACGAGGCCATCGTCGAGCATGCGCTCGGGCTCGCGAATCGCGGCGTCCGCGTCGTCGTGGCTGGTCTCGACCAGGACTTCAGACGACTTCCCTTCGGGCCGATGCCCGAGCTTCTCTCGCACGCGGAGTTCGTCGACAAGCTGCAGGCCGTCTGCCATCGCTGCGGCGGGCCGGCTACGACCACACAACGTCTCGTCGACGGCCGGCCCGCCCCTTACTCCGGCGAGACCGTGGTGGTCGGTGCGGCGGAGCAGTACGAGGCGCGCTGTCGCGACTGCCACGAGGCGGGCGTCGGAGCGGCGCTCGTCGCCGCGTAGCGGCAGGTCACGCAGCGCGGCAGTCGCCACACGAACCGTGCAGCACGACATCGTGCTGCACGAGCGTGAAGCCACGATCGCCCGCAACACGCGTCAGCGCACGCTCGAGCGGGGCGTCGTCGAACGGCTCGACCCTGCCGCAGCTCCCGCAGACGAGGTGATGGTGGTGCTCTCCATCGGGTAGAGCAGGCTCGAAGCGGGCGACTCCGTCCGCGAGGTCGACGCGGTGAACGAGGCGCAGCTCCGCGAGTTGGTCGAGCACGCGGTACACGCTGGCGATCCCGACCGAACGGCCTTCGCTGCGAAGACCGTCGTGGAGCTCTTGGGCCGAGACGCAACAGTCACGCGAGGCGAGGTAGTCGATCACAGTGTTCCGGGCCACGCCCGTGCGCGAGCCCGCACGTCGGAGCTCGGCGCCGGCGTACTCCTCCCAAGCGGTGCTCGTAGCCACGGCCAGATGATACTGATTCTCAAAGCTGCTAGGATCGCCGCTCATGCGAGCGAGAATCGTTCTCAGCTTCATCACCGCAACCCTCGGGATAGCCACGTCCGGCTGCGGAAGCACCGGGGATACGGCCGGAGATCGCTCGATCGTCGCGGCGTTCTACCCCCTCACCTTCGCTGCCGAGCAGATCGTCCCCGATGCCGGCGTCTCGAATCTCACGCCGGCAGGCGCCGAGCCCCACGACCTCGAGCTGAGTGCACGTGACATCGAGCGCGTCCGCGACGCCGATCTCGTCCTCTATCTCGGGAGCGGCTTCATGCCCGCCCTCGAGGACGCCGTCTCCGGTGCCGCGAATGCCGCCGACCTGCTGGACGGACTCCAGCTTCTCGGAGGGAATTACGAACACGGCCACGGTGACGAGGACCGCGAGGAGCACGCCGCGGAGCAGACGCTCGACCCGCATGTCTGGCTCGATCCGATGCGCTACGCGGCGATGGCCGAGCGTATCGCGGAGGCGCTTGGTGACCCCGAGGCTGCAGCCGATCTCGTCGCCGAGCTCGAGGAGCTCGACGCCGAGCTCCGCGCAGGGCTGGAGAGCTGCGAGCGGCGCACCGTCGTCACCAGCCACGCGGCGTTCGCGTATCTCGCCGACGCATACGGCCTGGAGCAGATCGCGCTCACCGGCATCTCTCCCGAGGCGGAGCCGAGCGCCAAGGCGATCGAGGAGCTGGTCGCCGAGGTCGACGAGGAGGGCGCCACGACGGTCTTCTTCGAGACGCTCGTCTCGCCGAGACTCGCCGAGACGGTCGCCCGCGAAGCGGGCGCCACGACCGCGGTGCTGAACCCACTCGAGGGCCTGACAGAGGACGAGGTCGAGGCGGGCGCCGACTACTTCAGCGTCATGCGAGCGAATCTCGACGCCCTGCGCACGGCCCTCGGATGCACCTAGCGCTCGAGCTTGACGAGGTCGGGTTCCGCTACGAGCGCGGTGAGCTCGTCCTGCGCGACGTGAACCTGGACATCGCGCCGGGCGAGTTCGTCGCGCTCGCGGGACCGAACGGCGGCGGGAAGACCACGCTCTTGCGGCTCGCGCTCGGCCTCGAGCGCCCGACCTCGGGACGGGCACTGCTCTTCGGCGAGCCGGCGGTGTCGTTCTCGCGGCGTCACCTGCTCGGCTATCTCCCGCAGCGCGCGCAGCTCGGCGCCGAAGCGCCGGCCACCGTGCGAGAGGTCGTCGCAACGGGCCGTGTCGCAGCGAGCCGCCTCGTCGGGCCGATGCGACCGCGTGACCGGGAGCTCGTCGAGGAGGCGATCGAGCGTGTTGGCCTGACGGATCGAGCGGACGCCGCCCTTCGAACGCTTTCCGGGGGGATGCAGCAGCGCGCCTTCATCGCCAAGGCGCTCGCGGGAGAGCCCTCGCTCCTCGCGCTCGACGAGCCGACCACGGGCGTCGACGCCGAATCCCAGGATGCGCTCGGCGTGCTCCTGGCTCATCTCCACTCCGAGCTCGGCGTGACGATCCTGTACGTGTCGCACGAGTTCGGCGCGGTCGAGCGCCACGTCGAGCGACTCGTGCTCGTGCGCGGCTCCGTCATCTTCGACGGGCCGCCGAGCGAGCTCGCCGGGATGTGGCACGACCCCTCGCACACCCATGTTTGAGTCCGAGTTCATGCGCCTCGCCTTCGCGGTGGGAGCGATCGTGGGCATCGTCGCGCCGACCGTCGGGTTCTTCCTCGTCCAGCGTCGCATGAGCCTGATCGGCGACGGGATCGGTCACGTCGCGTTCGCGGGTGTCGCGCTCGGCGTGTTGCTCGACGTGTCCCCCGTGCTCACGGCACTCGCCGCAGCGGTCGTCGGCGCGATCGGAATCGAATGGCTGCGTGCGCGCCGAGGCGCCGCCGGCGACCAGGCACTTGCCCTCGTCTTCTACACCGGGATCGCGGGGGGCGTCGTGCTGATCTCGCTTGCGGGGTCGCTGAACGTCAACCTCTTCGCGTATCTCTTCGGCTCGATCCTGACCGTGACGCGCGAGGATCTCGCGCTGATGGCGGTCTTCGGCGCGATCAGCCTCGCGCTGATCGGGCTCTTCTATCGCGCGCTCTGCGCCGTGGTGCTCGACGAAGAGGGGGCGCGCGTCGCTGGGCTGCCGATCGGCGCGCTCAACGTGCTGGTCGCAGCTCTCGCCGCGCTCACCATCGCGCTCTCGATGCAGATCGTCGGGATCCTGCTGATCGCGGCATTGATGGTGCTCCCGGTCACCGCCGCGACGCGGATCGCCTGGAGCATGCGTTCGACCCTCCTCCTCTCCGCGGGGATCGGGCTCGGCTCCGTGCTGATCGGTTTGACGGCCTCCTACTACGGAGACATCCCGCCGGGAGGAACGGTCGTGCTCGTGGCCGCCGCGGCGGTTCTCGTCACGATGGCGATCGACGAAGCTCGCCACAGCGCCTGAGCGTCAGTGGGCGTGCGCGTGCTCGAGCTCGACCGAATCGACGCGTGTCGCGAGGAACGCCGCAAGGCCCGTCGTGACGGGTACCGCGGCGACGAGACCGATCGAGCCGACCATCGTCGCGACGAGCTCAGCCGCCACGACCTCGGACGTGACAGCCCCGCGGAAGCTCCAGCCGCCGAGGCTGAAGATGAGGAGGATCGGGAGCGAAGCACCGGCGTAGGCGAGGACGAGGGTGTTCACGGTCGCAGCGACATGGTCGCGTCCCACGACCAGTCCGCGCGAGAAGAGCTCTCGCGTCGTGAGCGCCGGGTTGGCCGCCTTGAGAGCGAAGACGGTCGAGGACTGGCTCACCGTCAGGTCGTCGAGGACGCCGAGCGCGGCGATGACCATTCCCGCGACGAGCAAGCCGCTCAACGAGACGTCGGTCGCGGCGACTCGCAGGTAGGCGCCCTCCTCTGACCCGAGCCCCGTCAACCTCGCCGACGAGGTCGCCAGATCGGCGACGAGCAGCGTGAGTCCGAGCGCGCTCGCCGTGCCGAGGCATGCGGCGAGGGTCTTCGGCCCTACCCCATGCGTGAGCGGAATGGTCAGGAACATGACGAGAAGGGCTCCGACGAGCGCCACGCCGACCGGCGAGCCGCCGTCCAGGATCGCCGGAACGACGAAGTAGACGATCACCACGAGGCTGCCGAGCACGCCGACGAGCGAGCGCAGGCCCTGCCAACGGCTCAAGACGAGGACGAGCGCCGCGAAGACGACGAAGAGCACGATCAACAACCGGCTACGGTCGAAGCGACGAACGCGTAGCGGCCTTCGAAGCCCGGCCCAGCCCCCTCAGGCCTGGGCGAGACGAGAATCCGATCGCCCAAAGCGAGCTCCGGATCGTCTGCGGTCTGCCCGATCGAGAAGATCTGCGTCGTCCCTTCATCCGGGCCGCCGCGCAGCTCGATCGTCACCTCCTGGCAGCGCGTAAGGCCGGGGATCGCACAGCGGACGGTCGTCAGGCCGACGACCTCGGCCGAAATCGAGTCGGGGACACCCGAGAGCGGGCTCTCGAACGTCCGCTGCTCCGGCCACAGCGTCACGAGGCCGATGACCGTTCCCGCGAGCACGAGCCCCAACGCCGCAACGAGGACGAGCACGCCGAAGCTGCGCCGTACACTCATGTGGTCGCCAATCGAAGCACGCGCCTCGGCGAGTAGCGCTGATCATCGGGCAGGAACGTCGTAGGCTGAGTTCGTGACGCGCACGACGATCCACGACCTCCTGCACGACGCGCGCAAGCGCCTCAGCCGGCTCGAGCCGGCTGAGGCGCTCGAGGCTCAGCGCGCCGGGGCGTTGCTGATCGACATCCGCTCGAGCGACGACCGAAACCACGACGGCTGCATCCCCGGGTCACTGCACATCCCCCGAACCGTGCTCGAGTGGCGGCTCGATCCCGATGCCCATCCCGCGTACCGGAACCCACACATCTCGGGCCTCGACCAGCGACTGGTGCTCGTCTGTTCGCACGGCTTCTCCTCCAGCCTGGCAGCAGCGACGCTGCAGGAGCTCGGCTTCATCGGCGCAACCGACATGGTGGGGGGCTTCGTCGCCTGGCGCGATGCCGGCCTTCCCGTGCGGCCCGCGAGCCACGAGGACACGAATGCGGTACCGGGCATGGGCGACCCAGGACCCTGACGCGCATCGACCCGGGTCTTAGAGTCTGAATCACGTGCCGACGTACGACCTGCACCAGCACCTCTGGCCCGAGAGCTTCATCTCGGCGCTCCGTGAGCGGACGGCACCCCCGTTCCTCGCGCGCGACGAGCTCGTGACCCGCGAAGGGCGATTCCAGCTGGAGCTCGCACAGCACGATCCCGAGACGCGGCTGCGGGCGCTCGACCACTCCGGAATCGACGTGGCTGCGCTCACGTTGCAACCCAGCCTCGGCCTCGAGGCCGTTCCCGACGACGAACGTACGGCGCTCGAGGAGACCTGGGTCGAGGGCATCACCGAGCTCGTCGCCGCCAGCCGG
Source organism: Gaiellaceae bacterium (assembly GCA_035514135.1). Classification (GTDB taxonomy): domain Bacteria; phylum Actinomycetota; class Thermoleophilia; order Gaiellales; family Gaiellaceae; genus GMQP-bins7. Next base: position 26,583 of record DATKBJ010000087.1, read on the forward strand.
GGGCGCCTCCTCGCGTTCTCCCCGACACATGCACGAACCGGCTTCGTCGGCATCTCCCTCGGGTCGTCGAGCTTCGCCGACTTCGAGCGCTCGGCACGGCTGCTCGACACGGCGGCCGCCGAGAACACGCTCGTCTTCGTACATCCCGATGCGGGCTCCGAGCCGGACGCCACTCGCCCCGACTGGTGGGAGTGGGTCGTCGGCTACCCGTCCCGGATGCAGGAGGCATACCTCGCCTGGCTCGCGTCCGGGCGTGAGCGATGGCCGACGCTCCGCGTCCTCTTCGCGATGCTCGGAGGCGGCGGACCGTTCCAGCTGGAGCGGCTCGCACGGGTCGGCTCCGACGTCCGCTCGGCGCTCGACCCGAACGCGTTCTTCGACGTCTCGACCCACGGCCGAAGGGCGATCGAGCTCTGCATCGAAACATTCGGCGTGCACCAGCTCGTGTACGGAAGCGACACGCCGGTCGTCGACCCGCAGCCGACACTGGATGCCGTCCGCGGGTTCGGCGATGCTGTGACACACGTTCTCCAGTCCGACACACCAACCCGGCTGCTGACATGAGCGACCTCGCTGCTTGGATTCGCGAACGAATCCAAGCCGACACGGATCTCGATCGCCCCACCATGTCGGCCCTCGCGGCCGAGTTGGTTGCCGCAGACCACCTCTGGCGACCGTTCGCCCGACACGACGCTGACGCGCGCTTCTATCAGCAGCTGTACCGAGACCCGAACCTCGACGTCTGGCTCATCTGCTGGGTGGATGGGCAGAGCACCGGGTACCACGACCACGACCGCTCGTCGGGCGCCGTCTGTGTCTGCGAGGGAGCCCTCTTCGAGGACTGGTTCCGAGTGGAGGAGGACGGCTGGGTTCGTGAACGAACGACCGAGCATGCCGCCGGCGGACGATTCGACTTCGACGCGTCCGACATCCACGGCGTGCGGCACCCAGGCCCGGGTGCGCTGACTGCAACGTCGATCCACCTCTATTCACCGGCGCTGTGGCGCATGGGTCACTACGAGCCCGGCCCGCGTGGCATGCGGAGGGTCGGAATGACGTACGCAGACGAGCTGTTGGGCGACACCGCCCTGAGCCCGAGTATCTAGAGCCGGTCCGCGTACTCCTTGTATTCGCGCGGGACGCGCTCGTCCGTACCGAGGAATGCGTGCTTCGACATGTCGGGCGAGAAGCGGCTGGCTGCAGGTGTGCGACCGAGCCCCTCGGCGACTGCGCGGATGTGGTGCGGGCCGGCGCCGCAGCAGACGCCGAGATAGTCGACGCCGAGGGCGCTCGCCTTCCGCGCGAAGTCCTCGAGCTCGTAGCGGTTGCACACGAACGGATCCAGGGCTGTCGGGAAAGGCCGGTCGTCCGGTATGACGTCGCAGTCCGGGTCGCGGAGCGAGTGGAACGTGGGCTCGACGTCGGTCGTCCTGTACGGCACCGGCAGGGCCGCGACGTGACCGTCGACGGTCGCCCGGACCTTCTCGAGGAGCGGAAGCATCGTTCTCGGCCCGCGCGCGCAGTTGAGTCCCACGACGTCCGCACCCGCGTCCTCGAGTCGCTTGCAGGCCACCTCCGGCGTCCACCCTTCGCCCGTCGTCGCGTCCTGATGGATCGAGAACGTGATCACGGACGGCAGGCCGGTCGCCTGGATCGTCTCCAGGGCAAGCAGCGCCTCCTCGCCGAACGTGAAGGTCTCGCCCACGATGTAATCCACGTCGGCGTCGACCGCCCACGAGACCTGTTCCTCGAACATCGCCCGAACGGCCGTTCGCGAGTCGGCGTCGTCGACGAAGACGTTCGTGTTGCAGATGTCGCCCGCGAGCAACGTGCCCGTTTCGTCGGCGACCTCCTTCGCGAGCGCGAGCGCCTGGCGGTTCATCTCCTCGAGCAGGTACTCCTTGTCGATCATGCGTAACTTCTCGCGATGCGCGTAGTACGTGAACGCCTCGACGACGTCGGATCCCGCATGCACGAACTCGCGGTGGAGCTGCGTCACGAGCTCGGGTTGCTCGAGCACGACCTCCGGCACGAACGCCCCTGCCTGGAGATACCCCCTGCGCTCGAACTCGAAGAGATAGCCCTCGGCGCAGATGACAGGTCCTTCCGCGAGCCGTTCGAGCAGTCCCGGCTTCATGTGCGCACCTCCGTAGTTGCTTGTACGACAACCGCAGTTGCCATTATGTTCACGACATGACTGTGATGGCAAGCGAGCAGACGCGCTACGAGCGCGTCCAGCAGCTCCTCGAGGATGGGCGGCCCGTCGTCCTCGACGGCGGCAACGCGACCGAGCTCGAGCGCGAGCAGGCCGGCGAGCTCCGCGACTCCGACCGAGGGCTGTGGGGCACTGGTGCCCTCTACCGCGCGCCGTACGCCGTGCTCGACATCCACCGACGCTATGTCGAGGCGGGCTGCGATGTGATCTCGACGAACACGTGGGCGATCCTCGCCGCCGCCGAGCTGGAGGCCGGCGGGCTCGTCGGCCGCACGGGCCTCTCGCACTGGCTGGACATCGCGAGGCTCGGCATCTCGCTTGCGCGCCAGGCCGTGGACGAAGGCGGGGGGGCCGGGGTCGGCGCGGTCGCCTTCAGCGTGAACGGCGACGTGGACAGCGAGGAGCGCCTCGCGAGCCTTCGCCTCCTCGGGCGGGTGTTCGAGGACGAAACGCCCGACCTCCTCCTCCTGGAGACGATGTCGCTGATTCGTGACGACTTCACGTTCCGGGCGGTCGAGGCGGCTCTCGAGACCGGCTTGCCGGTGTGGCTCAGCTTTCGGCGCTGCCGACACGGTGTGTGCGGCGTCTACGGCCAGCACTGGGGCGGGCCGGAAGGCGATCTCTTCGGCCGCACGGCGACGCGCTTCGAGGAGCTCGGCGTCTCCGCCCTGCTGATCAACTGCCTGCCGCCCGACCACGTCGAGAGGATGCTGCCGTGGCTACGCGACTTCACCGACCTTCCGCTCGGCGTCTACCCGAACCTGGGTTACTTCTCGGATCGGGGCTGGCACTTCGACGAGCGCATCGGGCCTGACGAATACGCAGAGCTCGCGGCTCGCTGGCGCGACGAGGGAGCGCAGATCGTCGGCGGTTGCTGTGGAACGTCTCCCGCGCACATCGCCGCAGCCCGCCGGCGATTGACCGGCACGACAGCGGGACGTCCCCGCAGCGAGCCGCCGCGCGCACGAGACGAAGGCGGCGCACCCTCATACGCGGCTCGTCCATGGATCGACGAGGCCGGGCGAAGCCTCTATCCGCTCGCGCTGCCGGAGCTCGCGTTCGACCCGGATGTCTTCGCACCCACCTTCGGGAGCCTGCTCGTCTGGAAGCACTTGTTCCGAAGTCGGGTCGGAGCAGGCAAGCGCTGCCTCGACGTCGGCTGTGGCAGCGGCCTGCTCGCAGTCCAGCTCGCACTGAACGGCGCCGAGCGCGTGCACGCGATCGACATCCAGCGACGTGCGGTCGCGAACACGGTCGCGAACGCATTCCGCAACGGGGTCGCCGACCGCGTGAGCGGAGCCGAGGTCGATCTGTACATGGTCGAGCCGGAGGCTCGCTACGACCTCGTCGTCGCGAGCCTGTACCAGATGCCAGTCGACCCCTTCGAGCACGCGGGCGGCCACCGGCCGCTCGACTACTGGGGCCGAAACCTCATCGACCATCTGATCCAGCTCCTTCCGCAGCTGCTCGACGACGGCGGCGTCGCGCTCGTGATGCAGCTCTCGATCGTCAGTCAGCTTCGGACCGAGGAGCTGCTCGACGAGCACGGGCTCGTCTCTCGAGTGGTCGACTTCGGTTTCTTTCCCGTCACGCCGCTCGTCGAGCAGAACCTCGCCCAGATCGAACGCGTCGAGCAGCTCTCCGACGCGTACCACCTCACGCTCGGCGCCGAGCGGGCGATCGTCGCGTACCTGCTCGAGATCACGCGCCGGTAGCAGCCGATGAGCACCGAGACAGCAACGAGCCTGCGACGTGGACTTGCGATTCTGCTCGCCCTCGGTGACAGCGGAGAGCTCGGAGTGACCCGTGTCGCAGAGCTCGTCGGCCGTGAGAAGAGCCAGGTCTCGCGCACGCTGAAGGTGCTCGCCGACCACGGGCTCGTCGAGCGCGACCCGGAGACGCTGGCCTATCGCCTGGGCTGGCGCTTCGTCGCACTCGCCGCTGTCGCGGGCGACAGACGCCTCGTCGCCGCGGCTCCTCCGGTGCTCCAGAAGCTCGTGCGGACATTCGGAGAGAGTGCGTATCTCTCCGTGCTGCACGGCGCCGACGTCCTGACCGTGGCTTCGGAGTCGCCGCCGCAAGCGGTGCAGGCGGTGAGCTGGGTCGCTCGTGTCGTTCCGGCCTGGTGCACGTCGGCGGGCTGGGCCCTGCTCGTCGATCGCGATCGGCAAGATCTCGGAGCGATGATTCCGGACGCGGCTGCCTGTCGGGCGCATCCACGCGCGCCCCAGACCGCCGACGAGCTCTGGGAACGGCTGGATCGGGTCAGGGTTCGCGGCTACGCACTCGCCGACGAGGACTTCGAGCCTGGGCTCGTGTCCGTTGCAGGGTCGGTCAGGGACTTCCGCGGTCATGCGATCGCTGCCGTCAACGTCTCGGCGCCGAAGTTCCGCTTCGCTCCACGACTCGAGGAAGCCGGCGAGCGCGTTCGAGTCGTCGCCGACGAGCTCTCGCGTGAGCTCGGATGGGATCCTGCGAGCGCCTCTGCGGCGCCGTGACCGTCGAGCTCGTCTTTACCGAGCGTCTCTCCGACCTCAACGAGTCACGGGCGCAGAACTTCGAACGACTCCGTAAGCGGCTCACCATGGCTGCCGGCGGCGAGGCCGTCGAGGTCGCCCACTACGAGGCCGTGGACCCGCAGCGTCTGGCACGCGCGAGCAGCATTGTCCTGAGCGGAGCGACGACGTCGTGGGCCTTTCGAGATCCCGCCGAGCTCGACCGGCTCGGGGAGGCGGTCGTCGCCGCGGGTCGGCCTGTGCTCGGAATCTGCGCAGGCATGCAGTTGCAGGTGCGCTTTTCCGGCGGTGAGCATCGGCCGAGCCCGACTCCCGAGCACGGCTTTCTCCCGATTCAGGTCCACGACAGCGGCGACCTCCTGCGCGGAGTTGGAGACGAGGCGGTCGTGTTCCATGACCACGACGAGGAGATCACGAAGCTCCCGGAGGCCTTCCGGGTGCTCGCGTCGAGCCCGGCCTGCGCGATTCAGGCGATCGGCGACCCCGAACGCCGCTGGTGGGGCACGCAGTTCCATCCCGAGGATTTCCGACCGGAGCACCCGGCCGGAGAGCAGATCTTGCGCAACTTCTTCGTGCTCGCCGGTTAGCGCACCCGCTTGACCGCCTGCGTTGCCAAGTCTATTTTGCATTCACGCCTCAAGGAGGGCGCCACGAGCTGGTGATAGAAGGATCACGCAGTCGTTCGTGCAGGCATTGGCTTTGAGTCCAGCGGCGTCCCCGAGACGCCGCCTCGAACAAATTCTCCTCCATGCGAGGGAAGGGAGTGACCGATAGATGGATCGAGAGATCAGAAGGCGAGTCGAGAAGTACCGCCGCGACGAAGCCGGCCCGATCGAGAACCAGCTCATCGACGAGCTCGTCGGGGGCGAGCTCGACCGGCAGGAGTTCATCCGGCGCGCGTCGATCTTCGGCCTCGGCGCCGGCACGATGGGCCTCTTCCTTCGCTACGCCGGGGAGGACGTTGCGTACGGCGCCCCGACAGCGGGGGTGCAGAAGAGGGGTGGCACGCTGCGCGTGGGAGCGCCCACCGTAGGCTCGAGCTTCGAGCCGCGCCTACTCAGGGAGTTCGGCTCGCTCGCCCTGGTGGGCGTCGTGGGTGAGTACCTGACCTTCTCCAATCAGGCGCTGCAGGTGCGCCCGGCGCTGGCGACGAGCTGGAGGGCTAACGCCGCCCTGACGGTCTGGACGTTCCAGATCCGCCGCGGCGTCAGGTTCCACAACGGCAAGACCCTGACCGCCGACGACGTCGTCGCGAGCTTCAAGCAGTACCTGAGCGTGACGCCGTCGGAGATTCTGTCGGCGATCCCCAACAGCCTCCTCGCCGCCGATGGTGTCCGCAAGACGGGCCCGTACACGGTCCAGTTCCGCCTCAAGCAGCCGTCGAACGCGTTCCCGCAGCTGGTGAGCCAGACGACGTATCAGGCGATCATCCAGCCGGCGGCCATCGCCAACAGGCCTGGGACGTGGGTTTCGAGCGGGATGATCGGGACCGGCGCGTTCCGATTCAAGAGCGGAACGCCGAACCGTCGAGTCGAGCTCGTCCGCTTCCCGCAATACTGGGGCGGCTCTGCTCCCCTCGACGGCGTGGTGTTCACGTCATACGAAGGCACGGCGCCGCAGGTGCTCGCGCTGCGTGCGGGCCAGATCGACCTCTGCGTGCAGCTCTCCGCCCAAGAGGCTGCGCCATTCCGGAACAACAGTCGCTTCAAGGTCTTTACCGCACCGACGGCCGCCCACCGGATGTTCGGCATGCGGGTCGACCGGGAGCCGTTCAGGGACGCGAGAGTGCGACGCGCTGTGGCGCTCACGCTCAACCGCCCGGACATCATCCAGAGGATCCTCCTCGGTGCGGGCACGCTCGGAAACGACTCACCGTTCTGGTCGAGATACCCGTCGACCGACCGGTCGATCAAGCAGCGCAGGCAGAACCTCGCGCTCGCGCGCGCTTTGCTGCGGGCGGCGGGACAGGAGAACCTCAGGTTCACGCTCACGACGTGGAACGGCCTCGACCACCCCGATCACGCACAGGCGATCCAGGCCTTCGCGCGCCAGGCGGGCATCGACATCTCGCTCGAGGTGCAGTCGGTAGGTGAGTACTACGGCGGCGGTGCCGACTACTACGCGACGACGCCGTGGATCAACAGGCCCGCGACACTCACGGAGTACGGCGCCCGCGGAGTGCCGAACCTGTACATCACCGCGGCGTACATGTCGGACGGCATCTGGAACGCGTCGCACTACTCGAACCCCGCCTTCGACGCCGCCGCGAAGCAGTACCTCGGCGCCGCCGAGATCGCTGCGCAGCGGAGGGCGACGAAGAGGATGGCCGGCTTGCTCCTGCGTGACACGCCGGTGATCACGGACTACTTCATCACGTACGTCACCGCCGGCTCCTCGAGGGTCAAGAACTACTTCGCTGACGGCATCTCGCACGTGCGCTGCGCCAAGACGTTCCTGAGCTGACACGTAGCCAACCGGGCTGCCGGCACGCCTCGCGCGCCGGCAGCCCGACCCCTACGAGACAGGGAAAGCCATAGCCCGCTACGTCCTCAAGCGCCTCGGTCTCGCACTCATCACGCTCGTCCTGCTCAGCGCGATCGTCTTCGCAACGGCGCAGCTCCTTCCGGGCAACGTCGGCCGCGCGGTGCTCGGCCGCGACGCGTCGGAAGAGGCGGTCGCCGAGTACAACCGCGCGAACGGCACCGACCGTCCGGCGGTCGTCCAGTACCTCGACTGGCTCGGAAGTGCCGTGCAGGGCGATCTCGGAGTGTCTCTCGCGACCGGTATCCCCGTCTGGGACGTCGTCGGACCCGCGCTCGGCAACTCGCTGAAGCTGGCCCTGTTCGCGTTCCTCGTCTTCGTGCCTCTGGGAATTCTCGGCGGGATCCTCGCCGGCCTCCGGGTCGGTGGCCCGACCGACAAGGGCATCACCGTCATCGGGCTCTCGCTCGCCGTCATCCCCGAGATCGTGACCGGGCTCGTCCTGATCCTCGTCTTCTCGATCTGGCTCGGCTGGCTCCCCGTCACGGCACAGTGGGAGCCTGGAGCCGGAGCGCTGACGCAGATCAGGCACCTGGCTCTTCCTGCGCTCGCCCTCGTGATCGTGCTCTTCGGCTACATCGCTCGGATCACGCGGGCCGGCGTCGTCGAGGCGCTCGACGCCGACTACACACGCACCGCCTTCCTGAAGGGGTTGCCTCGCAACACGGTGATCCGGAAGCACGTTCTCCGAAATGCGCTCATGCCGACGATCGCCGTCGTCGCGACTCAGACCGGCTATCTCGTCGGGGGTCTCGTCGCGATCGAGTTCCTCTTCAACTACCAGGGGATCGGCCTGATGACTTTGACGGCAGCGGAGCAGAAGGACTTCACGCTCCTCACGGCAGGCGTCGTCATCGTCGGGCTCGGCTTCCTCGTCGTCACGCTGATCGCCGACATCCTCTTCGCGATGATCAATCCCCGGATTCGCTACGGGACGGCCGAGTGACAGACCTGGCCGTACCTGCTCCTGCTCCTGCTCCGGGCTCCGAGGCCCGGGCTGCACGAAAAGAGCGGCTCGCACTCCTCCTGCGCAGCCCCAGCTTCATCCTGGGGAGCATCGTCATCCTCTTCTGGGTGGCCTGCGCGATCCTCGGCGGGCGCGTTACACCCTACGACCCGCTCTTCGACCAGACGCCCGATCTGGGCGTGCCACCTTCTTCGGAGTACTGGTTCGGCACCGACCGCCTCGGCCGCGATGTCTTCTCGCGCGTCATCGCGGGCTCCAGGGACATCCTCCTCGTCGCACCGCTGGCGACCCTGCTCGCAACCGTGTTCGGCACCGCGCTCGGGCTGACGACGGGGTACTTCCGCGGGATCGCCGACGACACGGTGAGCCGCGTCATCGACGCCGTCCTCGCCATTCCGCTGATCGTGCTCGCCGTGACCGTTGTCTCCGCCCTTGGAAACCGGTCGGTCTGGTCGGTCACGATCGTGATCGCGGCCGTCTTCAGCCCGATCATCGCCAGGACTGTGCGCGCCTCCGTGCTCGGCGAGGCGCAACTCGACTACGTGGAGGCCGCGCGACTGCGCGGAGAACGATCGCCGTACGTGATGTTCGTGGAGGTCCTTCCGAACGTGATGCCGCCCATCCTCGTCGAGGCGACGGTCAGGCTCGGGTACGCGATCTTCGCCGTCGCGACCCTCACGTTCATCGGCTTCGGGCTGCAGCCTCCTTCGGCGGACTGGGCGGTGCAGATCGCAGACAACTACCCGTTCCTCTCCGACCAGTGGTGGACGGTGCTGTTCCCGGCAATCGCGATCTCCTCGCTCGTCGTCGCCGTGAACCTCGTCTCGGACGCGATTCAGCAGGTGCTCGAGCGATGACCACGACCGCGATCGCAACGGCCGCGCTCGAGCTGCATGACCTCGACGTCGTCTACCGCGTACGAGGCAATGACCGGCAGGTTCTTCGCGGCGTCTCGTTCGAGATCGGGAGCGGCGAGTCGTACGGCCTCGTTGGCGAGTCGGGTTGCGGAAAGTCGACAGCGGCGCTCGCCATCGTCCGCTACCTACCGCGCAACGGACGTGTGAGCTCCGGGGCGGTAAGCGTCGCGGGGACGGACGCGCTCGCGCTCAGGGGCGGCGCCCTGCGCGAGTTCCACGCGCGCAAGGTCTCGATGGTGTACCAGAACCCCGGCTCTGCCCTGAATCCCTCGATGCGCGTCGGCGACCAGGTCGCCGAGGCGTTCACCGTGCTCGGCATTCCGAAGGGCGAGGCCACCGACCGCGCGCAGGCAGCCCTCGCGCGCGTGCAGATCGCGGACCCGGGATCGGTGATGAACCGCTATCCGCACCAGCTGTCAGGAGGCATGCAGCAGCGCGCCGTCATCGCGATGGCGCTCGCGAAGGACCCCGCGCTCCTCATCCTCGACGAGCCGACGACGGGTCTCGACGCGACGGTCGAGGCCGAGGTGCTCGACCTCGTCGCCCAGCTCCAGTCCGAGCTCTCGACGTCGGTGCTGTTCATCAGCCACAACCTCGGCGTGATCTCGAAGATGTGCTCGCGAGTCGGCGTCCTGTACGCGGGCCGCCTCGTCGAAGAGGGCCCCGTCGAGACGGTCCTCCAGGATCCGCGGCACCCGTACACGGTCGGGCTCCTCCGCTGCATCCCGCGCGGCGGCGTCCGTAAGGACCATGGCCGCCTCGACACGATCCCGGGCTTCCTCCCCAGCCTCGGCGTAGAGCTCTCCGGATGCGTGTTCGCCGAGCGCTGCGCACTTGCCGATGAGCGCTGTCACACGGAGGAGCCGCCACTCTTCGACATCCGCAACGGCCATGAGAGCCGGTGCTGGTACCACGAGCGCGCTCGGGAGCTTCCGCGCGTCGAGGCGGCCGACCTCGACCTGCCCGCGGTCGACCGCAGCGAGCCCGCGCTCGTCTGCCTCGAGGGCTGCACCAAGGTGTTTCGCCAGCGCGGGCACGACGTCCACGCGCTCACCGACGTGAACGTCTCCATCTGGCCCGGCGAGACGCTCGGCCTCGTCGGCGAGTCGGGGTCCGGCAAGACGACCCTGGCGCGAACGTTGCTCGGCATCGTTCCCGCGACCTCCGGCGGTGCGACGCTCGCGGGCCGGGAGCTGCCGCCTCGCTATCAGAAGCGCTCGAGAGCCGACCTGCGTGCGATTCAGATCGTCTTCCAGAACCCGGATTCCGCCCTCAATCGCCGTCATTCGGTTCAGCGGATCCTCCTGCGCTCGTTGAAGAAGCTGGCCGGGATCCGAGGGAAGGTGGCCGAGCAGCGGATGAGCGAGCTCGCCCAGCGGGTGCGGCTCACCGAGCGCACCCTCACGCAGAAGCCTGTGCAGCTCTCGGGCGGTCTCAAACAGCGCGTGGCGATCGCGCGCGCGTTCGCAGGAGATCCGCAACTCGTCGTGTGCGACGAGCCGACCTCTGCGCTCGACGTCTCCGTCCAGGCGGCGATCCTCAACCTGCTCGTCGAGCTCCAGGCCGAGAAGCAGGTCTCCTACCTCTTCATCTCGCATGACCTCGGCGTCGTTCGCTACATCTCGGACCGGATCGCGGTCCTCTATCTCGGCCGCGTGCAGGAGCTCGGCCCGGCGGATGTCGTCTTCAATGGCCCGCACCATCCCTACACGGAGGCGCTGCTCTCGGCGGTGCCAACGATCGACGGCGGAGGTCGCGACCGCATCAAGCTCGAGGGGGACATCCCGAGCGCCGCATCTCCCCCGACGGGCTGCGTCTTCCACACGCGCTGCCCACGCTTCCTCGGAGACATCTGCGTCGAGCAGGAGCCTCCGCTCGTCGAGGTCGAGGACGGGCACCAGATGCGCTGCCACATCCCGATCGAGGAGCTGCGTGTGCTGCAGGCGATGGAGACGGCCAGAGCCTGATCGGGCGGCGGCCGGCCGGCTACGCGTAGGCTGCGCGAGGCTTCGGCACCAGCATCCACGCCCCCACGGCGAACCCCGCCGCAGCCGTCGCGACGAATGCCCACTTCGCGCCGCCCGCACTCAGCGCTACGCCGGCGGCGAGTGGAGCGACCAGCGCGGTCGCAGCCCACATCACGTTCATCAGGCCGACGATCGGAGTCGCAAGCGACTCGCCTGGGGTACGGGCCCGGGCGAGCGCGTACACGGTCGAGACGAGGACAGCTCGGGCCCCCGCCGACACCACGAGGAAGCTGACCAGCGCGACCGTCGAGAAGCTGATGCTGGGAATCAGGAACGTGGCGCCGACCACCGCAGCGGTCATCCCGACAAGCCTGACGTCGACGCGCACCGACGGGATCCGCGTGGACACCGCACCACCTGCGGTGAAGATGACGGCGGAGACGGCAATCACGGCACCGATCGCTCCCGCCGAGAGACCGTTGTCGGCCAGGACGAGCGGCGCGAGCAGACCGGATACCCCTGCGACAGCTCCGAGCAGGGCAGTGACGAGCAGCGCGCCGCCGAGCGCCCGCTCGTTCCGCGCGGCGGAGAGCGCCTGCCGCAGACGCGCCGACGGCGCACGGCTCTCCTCGACGTGCGCTCGGGCGAGCGCGACCACGAGCGGCAGCGTCAGGAGCGCGATCACGACGAAGGCGACCCTGTAGCTCGACAGATCAGTCACGACTCCGGAGAGGACGGGCCCGACCAACCATCCCGCACCGGCCGCAGCGATCAGCCGGCCCGTCCCTGCCGAGCCGCGGCCGGCGCCGCCTGCGACCGCGGGGGCCACGGTCCACAGGATTCCGAAGCTGAGCCCGAACAGCGCTCGCCCGGCAATGAGCGCCGCGAGTCCGTCGGCGAGTCCCAACACGATGAGCGAGGCCGGAAGCAGCGCGGCGCTCGCGAACAGGAGCCGCCGGGAACCGACCCGTCCGGCGAGCAGTCCGATCGGCACGGAGACGGCCAGCGTCACCACCGTTGCCGCCGAGAGCAGAGCGCCCGTCTGCGCGCCGGACAGCCCGAACCGCTCCTGAAGCGTCGGGAGGATCGGAAGCAGCGCCGAGTCGGCGACAGCACTCGCGAACGCGAGCGTCGCGACCGCAAGCAGCGAGCGGTCGGAACGAGAGCCGGGCGGCGGTGAATCAGCCATGGACCAGGATCGGCCCAGCCGACCGATAAGTAAAATGAGAGTTCTTGAACGCTGTAAGCAATTCTTCTGATCGGTTGCTGGGGATCGAGTTCCGGCACCTCGCGGCGCTCGAGGCCATCGTCGAGACCGGCTCCTTCGCCGCCGCCGCCCGCAAGCTCGGGTACACGCAGTCCGCGATCAGCCAGCAGATCGCGGTGCTCGAGCGGGCGGCCGCGCTGCAGCTCCTGCAACGGCCCGGAGGACGTCGTCCCGTGACCGCAACCGAGGCAGGCGAGCGGCTGCTTCGGCATGGAGCGCGCGCGATCGCTTCGATGCGCGCCGCCGAGGCCGACCTCCGTGCACTCGCAGAGGGGGAGGCCGGGACGCTTCGTGTCGCGACGTTCCAGAGCGTCGGCGTGCGCGTGATCCCGCCCGTGATGCGTCTCTACGTCGCTCGCTGGCCCGCGATCGAGGTCAGGCTCGTCGAGGCCGAGTACGGGCATCTGAGCGGGCTCCTCGTGCGCGGCGAAGTCGACCTCGCATTCGTCGCCGACTCCGTCGAAGCCGCGATCGATCGGGTCGACGTGCTGACCGACCCCTACGTGCTCCTGGCGCCCGCCGCCTCCGAGCTCGCCCGGACGGGAGCGAGCGTCGGCGTCAAGGACATCGCCCGGCTGCCGTTGATCGCGTACCACCTCACGCAGGGCGGCGAGGCGCATCTGCGGCGAAAGGGGACCGAGCCGACGGTCGTGTTCCGTTCGGATGACAGCGGCATCGTCCAGGGCCTCGTCGGCGCCGGAGTCGGCTACGCATTGGTCCCGCGGCTGACCGTGGATCGGAACGATCCGGACGTGGTCACCCTCGACGTGCGCGGCATCCCGCCTCGCGAGATCGCGCTCGCCTGGCACGCCGACCGAACGCTCTCTCCCGCCGCGAGGGCCTTCGTCGAGGTCGTCGAGGAGGTCGCGGGCGGGTTGCGAGCAGAGGAGATCGCCACGCGATCCGTGGACAACGCCGATGGTCTAGCGTTGCCACGGTGAGCCGAACCTCGGTCGTCGTCGTCGGTGGTGGCGTCATCGGGCTCGCCTGCGCCTGGGAGCTCACGCGCAGCGGCGCGGACGTGACGGTGCTCGAACGGGACGAGGTCGGTTGTGGGGTCTCGCGCGGGAACACAGGCTGGGTCGTTCCGAGCATGACGTCGCCGTTGCCGGCGCCGGGAATGGTTCGCGAGGGCATGCGTCAGCTCGTCACCCGGGGTGACGCGTTCGTGCTTCGCCCGTCGCTGGACCCTGCTTTCGTCCGCTGGTTGTGGCGATTCTGGCGCAGCTCCTCGCCGGCGCGCTTCGGCGCAGGCGTGCGCGCGTTGCTCGCGCTCAACCGGCGCACGCTCGAGCTGTTCGAGGCGTACCGCGAGGCGGGCATCCGGTTCGAGATGTACGCGACCGGCCTCGTGATCGCCGCGCGCACGCGCGCCGGCCTGCGCCCGTACGACGAGATCTTCCGCCGGCTGCGCGCGCTCGGCTACGAGGGCGGGGAGCCCGACCAGCTCGACCGCGATTCGCTCGTGGAGCTCGAGCCGGCGCTCGACCGCCGTCACGTCGCGGCCGGACTCCACGCGCGCGTCGACGGCTACGTTCGGCCCGAGGATCTCATGCAAGGGCTGGCCGGACGCCTTCGTGAGGAAGGGACGGAAATCCTCGAAGGACGCGAGCTCACCGAGCTACGAAGGGGTCCCGACGGCTGGACGGTCGCGACGAACGACGGCGATCTGCGCGCACGGAAGGTCGTCGTGGCGGCGGGGCTGGCGTCGACCGGGCTGCTCGCTCGTTTCGGAGCGGGGGTCGCCGTCCAGCCCGCTCGTGGCTATAGCGTCACGATCGCGGGACGCGGCGAGCCTCCCCGTCACGCGCTCTACCTTGCCGAGGCGAAGCTCGGCCTGAGCCCGTACCGGGAGGGCGTACGGATCGCGGGCGTGTTCGAGCTCGGCGCGTCTCGGGCGGAGGCGCCCCCAGGCGCCGGGGAGCGCCTGCTCACGGCAGCGCGCCCCTATCTCGGCGGCTGGCGGCCCGACACCGACGAGCCGCTCGTCACCTGGGCGGGACTGCGCCCCGCGACCGCCGACGGTCTTCCACTCATCGGAGCGCTGCCCGGCCATGACGGCCTGTTCGTCGCGTCGGGACACGGAATGCTCGGTGTGACGCTCGCGCCCGCGACGGCCGCGTTCCTCGCGCCGCTCGTGCTCGAGGGGCGCATGGCACGCGAGCTCGAGCCCTTCGACCCAGGGAGGCGTTGATGCGTATTCGCGGAGCGGTTCTCGAGCAGACGGGCGGGCCGCTGACGATCGCGGAGCTCGACCTTGCGCCGCCCCGACCAGAGGAAGTGCTCGTCCGGCTCGAGGCGAGCGGCGTCTGCCACTCGGACTGGAACGCGATCGACGGAACGTCCGAGACCCGCTGCCCGGCCGTGTTGGGTCACGAGGGCGCGGGCGTCGTGGAGGCGATCGGAGACGACGTCACGCGCGTGCGGGTGGGCGACCACGTCGCGCTCTCCTGGGCGCCCTGGTGTGGAGAGTGCGCGGAATGCGTCCGCGACCTGCCGCAGCTCTGCTCGACGGTCTGGCCGGCGATGGCGACGGGAGGGCTGATGGACGGGACGACTCGTCTCTCGCGCGACGGCGAGCCCGTGTACCACTACTCGTTCCTGTCGACGTTCGCCGAGGCTTGTGTCGTTCCGGAGCGGTCGTGCGTGGCCACTCCGCCGGACATTCCGTTCGACGTCGCGGCGCTCGTCGGTTGTGCCGTGACCACCGGCGTCGGCGCAGTGATGCGTACCGCGGAGCTGAAGCGCGGCGAGCGCTTCGCCGTCTTCGGCTGCGGCGGCGTCGGGCTCTCGGCTCTCATGACCGCGGTTGCGATCGGCGCCGAACCGGTCGTCGCGGTGGACGCCGCGCCGCAGAAGCTCGACGTCGCACGCTCCTTCGGGGCCACGCAGGCGGTTCTCTGGGCGGGAAGCCCCGAGGAGACGGCAGAAGCGGTACGGGACGTCTCCTCCGGCGGCGTCGACGTCGCCGTCGAGGCCACGGGCCGGCCGGAGGCGATGGAGGCGGCGTTCCTCTCGACCCGCGCCCGTGGCGCGGCCGTGTTGATCGGCATTCCACGGCAGGATGCCGTGCTGTCGCTGCCGGCCATGACGATTCCACGCATGGAGCGGCGCATTCTGGGATCGATCTACGGCTCGTCGAAGCCGGAGCGCGACTTTCCGGCGACGCTCGACCTGTATCGCGAAGGCCACCTCCCGCTCGATCGACTCGTCTCGCACCGGATCGGCCTCGACGACGTCGAGCGTGGCTTCGAGCTCATGCACTCGGGCGACGCGCTGCGCGTGGTGCTCGAGCCGTGAGCAGCGACGCGCTGGACGGCGCAATCGGCGAGGGCTGGGCCGGCGAAGCGCCGAACGGTTCGCACGTGAACGTCGTGCTCGCCCGCCGTGGGGGCCCGACGGCCGCGGTCGCGATCTCCATGCTCGCCCACCCCACGCCGGGGCACACGCCTGTGCTCGTGTGCGTCGGGCCGACGCAAGCCGAGTACGAGCCCGTCTGGCCTCCGACGCTGATGATGAACAAGGCGACCGCGCTCGAGGAGGCTCACCAGACGATGACCTGGGGAGCGGCGCAACTCGGAATCGGGCAAGGCGTGCTCGACGCCGTGGCAGACGGGCTCGTCGATGCGACCGGGGAACTGCTCGTCCTCGTCGCCGTCTGGGTTGATCCAGGCGCAGACGACGAAACCGCGGTCCGCGTGGCAAACCGCGCCGCGACACGCAAGGCGCTCGGCGTGTGCGTCCAGGGACGCGATCTCGCCGCTGCAGCCGACCTCGTCGAGCGGCGCGACTCACTACGTAACCCCTTCTACAGCGGCGACTGATGCGCGTCGCCTCGATCGAGACGCGGCGATACCGCTATCCGCTCGACCCGCCGTTCTCGGCCGCATGGGATCCCGAGCCTCGGATGCACCAGGACGCGACGATCGTGGTCGTCCGCTCCGACGACGGGGTCGAGGGCTACGCGAGCGGTGACGGGGTGCCCGATCGCGAGCTCCTCGAGCGTCTGCTCGTCGGACGCGATCCCGAAGACGCAGAGGCGGTGCACGGGCTCGTCGAGACCGTCGACTTTCACCACGGGCGCAACTGGACCGTCGAGGTCGCGGTCTGGGATCTCGTCGGACGCGCGCACGATGAGCCGCTGTGGCGACTGCTCGGGGGCAACAAGGACAGACTCGTCGCATACGCGTCGAGCGGAGAACTCGTGCCGGCCGACGAGCGCGTGCGCCGATGCCTCGCGCTGCGGGAGGCCGGCGTCCGGGCGGTCAAGCTTCGACTGCACTCGACGGACTGGCGGATCGACCTGCCCGTGATCGAGGCGGTTCGCGAGGCCGTCGGCACGGAGCTCGAGATCATGGTCGACGCGAACCAGGGCTGGCGCATGCCGGGCGACCTGACGCCTCGTTGGAATCTCGCCACTGCCGGTGCCTTCGCCCGTGAGCTCGAGCGTCTGGACGTGTACTGGCTCGAGGAGCCGCTCCCCACGCACGACGCCGAGGCGTACGCAGCCTTGCGAGGCGGCGTCGACCTGCGAATCGCCGCCGGCGAGATGGTGCGCTCGGAAGCGGAGGCGCGCGACCTCGTCGTCCGGGGTCGCGTCGACGTCGTGCAGCCCGACGTCGTCCTGAGCGGAGGCATCGCCGGGGCACGTCGCGTTGCGGCGCTCGCAGAGCGCGAAGGTCGAATGTGGAGCCCGCACACGTGGTCGAACGGGTACGGGCTCCTCGTCAACCTGCATGCGGCGCTCGCGTTCTCGACATGCCCGTACCTGGAGGTGCCGTTCGACCCACCCGCCTGGTCGGTAGAGCGACGCGATTGGCTTCTCCCGGCGACGCTCGAGATCGCGCCGGACGGGACCATCGCGCCCCCCGCTGGCCCGGGGCTGGGCGTCGTGCCGGACTGGGACACGCTCGAGCGCCACCGGATCGGCTGATGCGCATCCGCACGGCAGTCCTGCACGAGCCCGGACAGCCGGTCACGGTCGAGGACGTCGAGCTCGATCCGCCCAGGGAGAATGAGGTCCTGGTCAGGGTGGCAGCGGCTGGGGTTTGCCATTCCGACGTGCGGCTGGTCGACGGCGAGCTCGGTGACGGTCGCTGGCCGATGGTGCTCGGGCACGAAGGGGCGGGCGTCGTCGAAGAGGTGGGCGCCGGCGTCACACACGTCCGCCCGGGCGACCATGTCGGCTTCTGCAGCGTGCCGTCCTGCCGCACGTGCGAGGAGTGCCGTGCAGGCCGCCTCAACCTGTGCCTCCCGGCCGGCGAGAACGGCCCGCGCGGCACACTGCTGGACGGCACGTCACGGCTTCGACTTCCCGACGGCACGCCACTCCAGCACGCGCTCATGACCGCGTGCTTCGCCGAGCGGGTGGTCGTCCCGGCCGCGAGTGCGATCCCGCTGCCGGCTGCCTTGCCCTTGTGGCAGGCGTCGCTCCTCGGCTGCGGTGTCGTGACCGGCTTCGGCGCGGTACGAAACGCAGCGCGTGTGCGCGTCGGCGAGTCGGCGGCAGTGATCGGCTGCGGCGGCGTCGGGTTGCAGGTGATCGCGGCGCTGCGCCTCGCCGGCGCCGCGCCGATCGTTGCCGTCGACCTCGATGCCAAGAAGCTCGAACTGGCGTTGCAGCGGGGCGCGACCGACGCGGTCGAGGCGGACTCGGCGACGACGGCGACGCGCGTCGTCCAGCTCGCCGGCCGTGGCGTCGATCACGCGTTCGAGGTGGTCGGACGACCGGACACGATGCGGCTCGCGTGGGACGTGCTGCGACCAGGCGGGGTGGCGGTCGTGGTCGGCCTCGCGCCGAAGGGAGTCGAGGTCTCCCTGCCCGCGATCGAGTTCCTGTCCGACAAGGGCATCCGCGGCTCGTACTACGGCAACGGAGATCCCATGGTCGACCTCCCGCAGCTTGCGGAGCTGGCGCTCGCAGGCAAGCTCGATCTTGCGGACGTCGTGACGCACGTCGAGCCGCTCGAGGCCGTGAACGACGCCCTCGACCGGCTGCGCGTCGGGGACGGGGTACGTACGGTGCTCGTGCTCGACGCCAAGCTTGCCGGCACCGAGAGCAGATGAGCCTCACCCAGCACGAGCACGCCGTGGCCGAGCGGATCGCCGCGCGGGAAGTGGAGCTGATCGCTCTCGTCTCGGATCTGATCGGGTTCGACACAACCGCCCGCGCCGCTCCCGGCGAGGCCGCCCGCGACGAACGCGCGCTGCAGACGTACCTCGCCCGCCGGCTGGTGTCGGCCGGAGCCGAGTGCGACGTGTGGGAGCCGGGCCCCGAAGACGTCGCGGGAACGAGGATCGCCCCGGACGGGCTCAGCTTCGACGGCCGGCCCCAGCTCGCCGCGACGTTCCGGGGCGCAGGAAGCGGCCCGAGTCTTCTCCTCAACGGGCACGTCGACGTGGTCTCACCCGAGCCACGCGAGGGCTGGACGACCGACCCGTTCCGCGCGGATCTGCGTGACGGGCTGCTCTACGGACGCGGCGCCTGCGACATGAAGGGCGGCGTCGGGTGCATGGTCTTCGCCGCCGAAGTGCTGTCGGAGCTCGGCGTGCGGCTCGCAGGAGACCTCGTCGTCCGCACTGGTGACGGACGAGGAGTCGACGGGCGCCGGCGGTCTGGCTCGCGGAGAACCTCCTCACGATCGAGTGGGCGGTGCGCCCGAGGTCCCGTCGGCGGAGGTCGAGCCCACGCGCCCGTCGTGTCGACGCTTCTCGGCGCCGCGAGCGACACGGGGCTCGCGAGCCGGATCGCCGGGCTCGACAACTGGCACGACGGCGCGACCTTCACGCGTCTCGGCAGAACGCCCTGCGTCGCATTCGGACCGCACGGGCTGAAGCACGCGCGCACGGTGGACGAGCACGTCGCGACGAAGAGCCTGGTCGGCTGCGCCCAGGCCGTCGCCGTCGCCGCGATGCGCTTCTTGCGGCGTGGTCTAGCGGTAGGGAAGCGTGGTGCCTAGTTCTCGCTCGCGGGCTCGCTCGACGATGAGGTGCGCGAGCGCGATGTCCGTCGTCGCGAGGCCGCGATGCCAGAAGAGGATCCGCTCGTCGTCGCGCTCGCGGCCGGGCTGCGCCCCCGCGACCACGTCGGCCAGCTCGCCGTACAAGGTCTCCTCGGTGAGGAGTCCCGCCCGGACGTGTGGGCGCAGCGCACCGAAGGGATCGTCGCGAAAGCACTGCGCCCGGTCGTCGACGAGCACCTTGTCGATCCGTTCGAGCACGTCGAGCTCGAGGATGCTCATCGTGCCGTAGGGGACGAGCAGCGTGCAGGCCTCGAGCCATGCGGTCTCGAGCAGGGGCTCAGGTACGGCGAGTCGCGTGGCCTCGACCACGATGTCAGCTCCGACGACGGCCTCTTCGATCGAGCTCGCGACGCGGATCGGCCTTCCGAGCGCCTCCTCGAGGTTGCGTGCGAAGCTCTCGCGCGACTCGGGGCGCTTGCTCGTCACGCGGATCTCGTCGAAGTCGAAGATGCCGTCGAGCATGGTCACGTTCGAAAATGCCGTGCCTCGAGCGCCGATGTGGGCAAGCACCTTCGAGTCGGTGCGCGCAAGCTCACGCGCGCCGAGCGCCGTGAGCGCACCGGTGCGGCGCTCGGTGATCTCCGTCGCGTCGACGATCGCGAGCGGCACTCCGGAGCGCGGATCGTAGAGCGTGACGAGAGCGAGCTCCGACGGAAGACCGGCGCGATAGTTCTCGACGTAGTCGCCGACCACCTTCACACCGGTCACCCCGAGCGGCCAGACGGTTGCGCGGAGCACGTTGAAGTGACCCGGGTAGGTCGGATCGGGGACATGCTGCACGCGCGGGTCGAGCGCGACCTCGCCCTCTCCCTGTGCGCGAACGACCGCCTCGACCGCCTGAAGCACGTCATCGGACGAGAGCGCGAGCTCGTCGACGTCGTGCCCCGACACGAAGAGGACCTCGATCCGCGTGTCGTCCACTACGCGCTCCCCAACGCCGAGAAGCGCGGCAGGAACGGCAGGTCAAGCCCGTCGAGCGGAGCTGCGAGGCCTCTGAGGAGATCGCGGTCGGCGGTCAGCGCGACGACGCGCTCGACGTCGGGCGCCGGCTCGCGGTCGCTTTCGAGAGGCGCGGCCACAGCACGAATCGCGTCCTGGAGGCGGCGGGTCGGCGCGGCCAGTCGTGCGCCCGCACGCAGGTCGACAGCCTGCGCCGCGACGAGAGCCTCCACTGCGGCGAGGATCCGCAGCGGCTCGAGCTGGTCAGCGAGCTTCGAGATCGCGAGCGGCGTCTGCGGTGCGACGTCCTCGACCGCGTCCGAGACCGGCATCGCGTCGAGGCTCGCCGGCGAGGCGAGGAGCCGCACCTCGCCGAGCAGCGCGGCACAGAGCTTCTGCACGGGCACGTAGCCGGCCGAGCCTCCGCCGACCGGCGACAGGTAGCGCGGTAGGCCGGAGAGGTCGGGATCGAGCAGCCTTGCGATCCGATGGAAGCTGGCCGTCGCCCAGTGCGTGAAGGCGATGGCGAGCATGTCGAATGCGATCGCGATCGCCGGCGTGTGGAAGTTCGCCGTGGAGAGCATCGGGCCGTCCGGGAGCAGGACGATCGCGTTGTCGGCCGTCGAGTCGAGCTCGATCTCGACCTCTCGTCGCGCGTCCGCGAGAGCCTGTAGGACGACGCCGACGATCTGGGCCAGACAGCGGAACGAGAGTGGATCCTGGATCTGCCGAGCCGCCCCAGGGTCATTCAGGGAGCTCCCGTCGAGAAGGCGGCGAAACAGGGCAGCGGCGTGCACCTGCCGAGCCGCGGGGCGCAACGCCGCGATGCGGGCGTCGAAGATCGACGGATTCGCACCGTACCCCTCGTCCGCGAGCGCCGCGGCGTGGACTGCGAAGAGCACGACGCGTGAGGCGTCGGCGAGCGTGAGCGCCGCGTGTCCCACCGACACCGCGCTCGTGTTGCAGAGCGCGTGACCGTCTTTGACCCCGAGTCTCTCGGGCGCGAGGCCAGCAGCCGCCAGCGCCTCGCCCCCGGGAAGCCGCTTCTTCTCGTACCACGCTTCGCCGCGGCCGATCGCGACGGCAGCGATGTGGGCCGCGAGGCCGAGGTCGGACGCACCGATCGAGCCCCGCCGCGGGATCACGGGCGTCACGCCGCGCTCGACCATTGCGAGCAGCACGTCGAGGAGCTGCGGCGAGATTCCGGCACCGCCCCGCGCCAGCCCGACGCAGCGCACGATCAGCGCGGCGCGGCAGACACGCTCGGACAACGGCTCCCCCACGCCGATCGTGCGACCGCGCACCAGCTGCTCCTGAAAGTCCTCGAGCTCAGACCGTGGGACGCGGAAACCGACATTGGCGCCGAGACCCGTGTTGAGGCCGTAGACGGGCTCGTCACCCACGGCGTAGCGCTCGACTACGGCACGCGACTCGGCGACGAGCGAACGGGCGGGCGCGGACAACGTCAGCGTCGCCGGCCCGGACGCGAGTGCGTCCACGTCGTCGATCGTGAAGGGGGCCTCGCCCAGGCTCGCCCGCAACAGGCTCATCACCCGAGCCTCAGTCGCGCCAGTCGCCGAACTTCTTCTCCTTCTCCTGCACGTTCTCGCCGAGGACCGGATGCAACGAGATGTCGGGCGAGTAGCTACTCGCGGGTGTCTCGCGCCCGAGCGCTTCGGCCATGGAGCGGACGTGGTGCGGCGCACCGCCGCAGCAGATGCCGACGAACCCGACGCCGAGCTCCCGCGCAGCGATGGCGAAGTCGGCCATCTCGAACCGCGTGCACGTGAACGGGTCGAGGCCGATCGGGAAGCCGCGCGAGCCGTTGTCGTCTCGCAGCATCACGAAGGTCGGCTCCTCGGGCGTCGTGCGGTAGGGAACAGGCTGTGCCGCGACGTGGACGTCGACCGCGGCGCGGATCCGCTCGAGGATCGGGAGCATCGTCGCCGGCCCGCGCGAGCAGTTGAGCCCGACGACGTCGGCGCCCGCGTCGGCGACGCGCCGGCACGCCTCGTCGAGCTCGACGTCGTCCATCGTCGCCTCCTGCGTCGACGACGCGAAGGTCACGACGGCGGGAAGGCCGGCGTCCTTGATGACCTCGGTGGCGATCAGAGCCTCGCCGAGATAGTCGTTCGTCTCGGCGATGATCAACTCCGCGCCTTCCTCGACCGCCCACGCGACCTGCTCGCGATACATCTCGCGCACGATCGTGCCGGACACCTCCGGATCAGCCGGGTCGTAGACCCACGTGTTGCAGATGTTCCCGGCGAGCAGTGCGTCGCCCTCGGCCGCCACCTCCCGCGCGATCCGGAGCGCGTTTCGGTTCAGCGGCTCGAGATCGTCTTCGCGCCCGATCATGCGCATCTTCTCGCGGTGGCCGTAGTACGTGAACGCGACCATCACCTCGGCGCCGGCCCGCAGGAACTCGCGGTGCAGCCCGCGGACGGCGTCGGGGAAGTCGAGCACGACCTCCGGCACATACGGCCCGCTCTTGAGATAGCCGCGTCGCTCGAGCTCGAACAGGTACCCCTCGGCGCCGAGCACCACGCCTTCGTCGAGCCGCTCGAGGAGACCTTTCACGAGGCCTAGTATCGTGGAAGGGGAGGGCCGATGTAGAAGTCAAACGCACCCTCGTGGGCGTGACGTTCGACGCAGCGTGCGAGAGCTTCCTCGTCGAGGTCCACGCCGAGCCCGTGGCTCGTCGGAACCGCGACCACACCACGCTCGGGAGAGAAGGGGCCGCCCGCGATCACGTCGTCGGCGGTCCAGCGAAGCAGAGACTGACTCGGACGTTCGACGTATGGCGTGGAAGCCGCTATGTGGAGATACGCCGCCGTCGCGATCCCGAAGTCGCCGCTGTAGAACCAGAAGCCGATGCCGGCTCGCTCGCATGCGTCGATGAAGCGACGCGTGCCGGCAATGCCGCCGGACGGCCCGAGGCCGACGACGAGCGTGTCGGGCGCCCCGAGCGACGCCGCGCACTCGGGGTCGGGCGTGTGCGCCGAGAACGGGATCGATGTCGAGCGCCGCAGCTCGGCCATGTCCACGAACGAGGCCACCGGCTCCTCGACGTTCGCGATGGCGAACGGCTCGAGAAGCGACAGCGCGCGCTGTGCGGTCTCGAGCCGCCAGCCCATGTTCGCGTCGAGCCGCAGCTCGCGGTCCGGGCCGATGGCAGCCCTGACCTCACGTACGAGCTCGACGTCCTCCTCGACCGGGCGCACCGCGACCTTGCCCTCGAATGCCGGCGAGTCGTGCTCCTCGATCATGCGCGCGCAGAACGCGGCAACGTCGGCGGGCGTGTCTTCGCGGCCGGGGCGATAGGCGAAGTACTCGGAGAACGCGACGGCGGTGCGACACGCGCCCCCGAGGAGCTCGTAGAGCGGTACTTCGGCCTCGCGGGCCGCGATGTCCCAAAGCGCGATCTCGATCCCGGTGAGCGGCTGATCGATCAGCACCTTGCCGTCGCTGCGATGCGTGGGAACAGCGAGCACAGCGGGCTCGAGGGCGGAGCGCGCCTCATTCGTGTCGCGGCCGACGAGCCTCTGCCCGAGCTCACCGCACACCTGGGCCGCGTCGACCGGCGAGGCGCTCTCCCCCAGCCCGACGACACCGTCCGTCGTCGTCACGCGCACGATCGTCCGACAGATGCCTGCAACGGTTCCCGGCGCCATCAGATAGGGGGCTTCGAGCGGCGCGTTCGCCGTCCAGGCTTCGATGCGCGCGATGCGACTCACCGCCTTGATCCTCCACGATCCCCGCGCCGGTGGAGAATGGAGCTGTGCTCGACCGAGAACGCTTCTCAGCGCTGGCAGCCGTGAACCGCGATCTCGCACCCGAGGAGTGCGCGGCGCTCGCTCGATCCGCTGCCGAGCTGGTCGATCTCACCGCCCTCGAGCGCGGCGGCGAAGGCTCATTCGAGCTCCTCTGGCGAGACGAGCACTCGGAGGCATGGCTCAACCAGTGGTGGGAGCCACGTGACACGGGCTTCCACGACCACAGCGGCTCCTGCGTCGGTGTCCATGTGCTCGAAGGGCGGGCTCGCAACGAGGCTCTCGTCATCGGCGGTGGCGCGCGGCGCATCGCCGAGTACGGCCCGGGAGAGTCCTTCTCGTTCCGCGGCGACGGGATCCACCGGATGGAGCACGAGAGCGGCGCCGTGACCATCCACGTGTACTCGCCGCCGATCTCCGCGATCGGACACTACGAGGTCGTCGACGGGGAGCTGCGCCGCACACCTGCGCCGCCCGACGAGGGCTCTCCGCCCAGTCCCGGGCTGACCGCCGCCTTGGCGGCCGACACCTAGCCGCTCAGCGCGCCCGAGCGCACGAGCTCGACGATCGGCTCGAGGTCAGGCGGAACCGTCTCGCCGGCGTCGGTGAACGGAACTCGCTCACGGACGAGCCCGAACGCGCGGCCGGTGCCGGCGCCCTGCGCAGGACGTCCACGCAGGTCGACGGCCTGTGTCGCGATCGTCAGCTCCACCGCCGCGACCCGGGCGCCGAGCTCGACCATCTCCGCGAGCCGGCGGGCCGCGAGCGGCGCCATCGTCGTTCGATCCTCGATTCCCTCGTGCTGCGTCGTCGAGGCGAGCTCGAACGACACCGGCTGAGCCAGCAGCCGGGCCTCGGCGACGATGCCCTGGATCGCCGCGCCGAGCTCCGAGAGCGCCGGCTCGGCGAGGTGAGGGCGAGCCGCGAGGCCCTCGGGAAGGCCGGTCATCGACGCCTGCAGGAGCTTGAGCCCGCGCTCGGCCGCGTTCGTCAACGCCGGCGCGAGGGCGATGCGCAGGAAGTCGAGCGCCGCGGCGAGCGGAACGGCGTCGAAGTTGCCCGCGGGCGCGACTCGCGCGGCCGGGCCGGATACGACCGGGTTCCCCTGGTGGGCGTTCAGCTCGATCGACAGCACGCCCTTTACATAGGCGAGCGCATCGAAGGCGGCGCCGAGCACGTGCGGCAGGGTGCGGAAAGTCAGAGGATCCTGGAGATTGCGCGGTTGCGCCTCCCACAGGTAGCTGCCCTCGAGCAGCTGCCGCGCGCGCGAGATCGTCTTGACGAGACCGGGATACGGCCTCGCCTCGGCGATGACGGGGTCGAGGAGGCTCGGGTTCGCGGCGAACGCCTCGAGATCGAGCGCACCGGAGACCACGAGGCCGTCGAGCAGAGTCTCGCAGTCGGTGACCGCGAGCGCCGACATGCCGGTCGAGAACGCGTTGTTGTCCACGAGCACGAGCGCCTCGCCGGCCGCGAGCTCGAAGTCGTCGAGAGTCCCGTGTACGAGATCTGCGTTGGCTGAGAGATCTGCCTGGCCGACCGATCCGAGCATCCGCACCCGCGGAGCCGCGCCGGCGTTGAGCGCGTCGACGAGCGCCTCGGCGACCACGGGCCGAGCGCCGGTGAGGCCCTGCGCCAGCGAGTTGACGAGCTTCAGCATCGTCGCGCGCACCGCGTCATCCGGGGCGTCGGGGCCTTGGGCGATGAGGTGGCCACGGATGAGCATCCGGTTGAAGTGCGCCTGCTCGTCCTCGATGGCGAAGAGCTTGCGCATGCCGACGCCGGTCGAGAATCCGTAGATCTGCTCACCACGGGCGAGCGCGGACTCGACCACGTGGCGCGATGCGCGCATGCGCTCGATCGCGGCCGGCGCCAGCTCCACCCGCTCGCCGCCGCGCGCGACCCGAACGACCTCCTCGAGCGTGAGGTCGAGGCCCGTGAGAACGACGCTCATCCCCAGATGTGCCGGGCCGTCTCGGCGATCGTCTCCAGCTTGGCCCGCTGGTCGTCGACCGACAGCGAGTTCCCCAGGATCGAGGTTGCGAATCCGCACTGCGGCGAGAGCGCCAGGCGCTCGAGCGAGCAGAACGCGCTCGCCTCCTCGATCCGCGCTGCGAGCTCGGCGACCGTCTCACGACGAGAGGTCTTCGTGGTCACGAGCCCCAGGACGGCGACCTTGTCCTCGGGAAGCGCTCGCAGCGGCTCGAACGAGCCCGAACGCTCGTCGTCGTACTCGAGCATGAGCCGGTGCGCATTGACCTTGGGGAAGAGGCGCTCCGCGAGCCAGTCGTACCCGCCCTCGACGAGCCAGCGGCTTGCCTGATTGCCCCGGCAGAGATGGAAGCTGAAGGTGACGCCGGGGTGATCGCCGATGACGAGGTTGTCGAGCTCGAGCCCGAGGTCGAGCCAGTGCTCGGCGGGCCAGCCGCGGCTCTCGTAGAACTCGCGATAGCCGGGATCGATCAACAGCGGGTAGTGCGGGGCGTCGAGCTGGATGTACGTTGCTCCGAGACGCACCAGCTCGACGACCTCGTCACGCAGGATCTCGGCGACCGCGCCGAGGAAGTCCTCCAGGCGAGCGTACGCACCCGTCGACCGATCGGCGTCCCAGAAGTTCGCGAACATGCTCGGGCTCGGAAGCGTGACCTTCAGAACGCGATCCGTGCGCCCACGCGCGTACGTGAGCTCCTCGGCCGAGAGGAAGCGCTTCTTCCGAAGCGGGGCCTCGACGGCGATCGGCGGTCTCTCGACATTCATCTCGCCGAGCTCGTCCGACTGCCA
>DATKBJ010000088.1:0-12555 GCA_035514135.1 Gaiellaceae bacterium
GGCTCGATGACGACCTCCGCACCCGGAAGCAGTCGTGCCGCCTCGGCATGACGGTCGGTACGGAAGCCGAGGATCGCCGGCGGGTTGCCGAAAGTCTCGGCGAGGTACGGCATCGGCGCGATCCCGATGCCGCCCGCCACCAGGAGCGGCCGCTCGACCGAGAGGTCGAAGCCGTTGCCGAGCGGGCCGAGAACGTGAATCGCGTCGCCCGGCTCGAGCGCGCACAGCGCACGCGTGCCCGGGCCGATCGGGTCGATAAGAAACCCGAGCTCGCCTGGCGGAGCGGTGCAGAGGCTCATCGGTCGCGGAAGCACGCGTCCCGGCGCCTCCAACATGAAGAACTGACCTGGTATCCCGGGCTCGAGCTGTCCGCGCTCCAGGCGAAGCAGCGTGTATGGCCCGGTCGTCTCGGAGTCGATGACCGCAAGCCGCTGGCGAACCGCACCTCGTAGGGGCGACGCTTGCATCACCTCTACGAGGCGAGCCTCACCCTTACGACCTTCGTTGGTCATGCCTCGATCCCGATCCGCTCCTGGAGCGAGAGCGCCGACTCCGCTCGCGCGTTTGCGATGGCGTGGACGGCGGCCGCGGCGCCGGAGATCGTCGTCACACAGGGCACGCGAGCGACGAGAGCGGCTTCGCGGATGAGATAGCCGTCCGCGCGCGCGCCGCTTCCCTGGGGCGTGTTGATCACGAGGTCGCAGCGACCGCTGCGCACGAGGTCGACGACCGTCTCGTCCTCGTCGTCGGCATCGGCGACCTTCGCGATGTCGTCGATCTCGAGACCCGCAGCGCGCAGCGTGCGCCCGGTTCCCTCCGTCGCGACGAGGTCGAAGCCGAGGCCGGCGAGGGCCGCGGCGACAGCGACTGCTGCCGGCTTGTCCTCGTCCCGCACGGAGAGGAACGCCGTGCCGGAGGTCGGAAGCGGCCTCCCGGCGGCGCGCTCCGCCTTCGCGAGCGCAGTCGGAAGATCGGTTGCGCTCGCCATGACCTCTCCCGTGGAGCGCATCTCGGGGCCGAGAACGGGATCGGCGCCGGGGAAGCGTGCGAACGGCAGCACGGCGGCCTTGACGCTCACCTGCGTCGGGCGCGGCACCGGAAGGTCGAGCTCGGCGAGCGTCGCTCCTGCCGCGAGCCGGCAAGCGGCGTCGACGAGATTGATGCCGATCGCCTTGCTCGCGAAGGGCACCGTGCGAGAGGCGCGCGGGTTTACCTCGAGGACGTAGACCGTCGAGTCCGCGATCGCGAGCTGCACGTTGAGGATCCCGACGACCCCGAGCGCCGGTCCAAGGCGCTTGACGACGTGCTCGACCTCGAGCGCATTGGCCAGGGTCAGCGACGGCGCCGGCAAGACGCAGGCGGAATCGCCCGAGTGTACGCCTGCCTCCTCGACGTGTTGCATGACGGCGCCGATATACACGTCCTCGCCGTCGCACAGGGCGTCGACGTCGAGCTCGGTCGCGTTCTCGATGAAGCGGTCGAGAAGGACGCTGCCGGTGACTGCGGCCATGGCCGCCTCGAGCTGCTCGGAGTCGTAACAGATGCGCATAGCGCGTCCGCCGAGCACGTACGAGGGACGCACGAGCACCGGATAGCCGATCTCGGAGACCGCGTCCAGCGCCTCGGCGAGGTCGGAGACGATCGCCCACGGCGGACAGCGGATGCCGAGCTCCTCGGCGAGATGCCCGAAGCGCTCGCGATCCTCGGCCAGGTCGATCGCCTCGTGCGGGGTTCCGAGGATGGAGTAGCCGCCGTCTTCGATCGCACGGGCCAGGCGAAGAGGCGTCTGCCCGCCGAACTGGGTGACGACGCCGAGAGGCTGCTCGCGATCGCAGACCGCAAGCACCTCCTCGGGCGAGAGCGGCTCGAAGTAGAGGCGATCGGAGGTGTCGTAGTCGGTCGAGACGGTCTCGGGGTTGCAGTTGACCATCACCGCCTCGTAGCCGAGCGAGCGGAAGGTCTGGGCGGCGTGCACGCAGCAGTAGTCGAACTCGATCCCCTGGCCGATGCGGTTGGGCCCCGAGCCGAGGATGACGACGCGCGGCTTGTCGCCCGCCGGCGGAGCCTCGTCGGCCTCGCCCCAGGTGGAGTAGAAGTAGTTGGAGGCGGCATCGACCTCGCCGGCGCAGGAATCGACCCGGCGAAACACAGGGCGGATCCCGAGCTCGTGACGACGCCGGCGAACCTCTGCCCCCCTCAGGCCGAGCGCCTCACCGAGCGTGTCGTCGCCCCAGCCGGCGCGCTTCGCCGCTGCGATATCGCCGGAGGCGAGCACCGCGCGCGCGTTCGCGATCTCCTTGCGAAACCAGGGATGCAGACCCTCGGGCAGATCCTCGTCGGCGAGCGACGGCCACGGTGTCGGCGCTCCTGCCTCGAGCTCGCGCGATCCGTGCGCCTTGAGCAGAGCCTCGGAGAACGTACGGCCGATCCCCATCGCCTCGCCCACCGACTTCATCTGCGTGCCGAGAGTCTGATCGGCGCCGGGGAACTTCTCGAAGGCAAAGCGCGGAAACTTGACGACGACGTAGTCGAGCGTCGGCTCGAAGCTCGCCGGCGTCGTGCGCGTGAGGTCGTTGGGGATCTCGTCGAGCGTGTAGCCCACGGCGAGCTTGGCTGCGACCTTCGCGATCGGGTAGCCGGTCGCCTTCGAGGCGAGCGCCGAGGAGCGCGAGACGCGCGGGTTCATCTCGATGACGCGCAGCTCACTCGTGTCGCGGTTCCGCGCGAACTGGATGTTCGAGCCGCCCGTCTCCACCCCGACCGCGCGGATGATGGCGGCCGCGGCATCTCGGAGGGCCTGGTAGGCATCGTCGGAGAGCGTCATCTGGGGGGCAACCGTGACCGAGTCGCCCGTGTGCACGCCCATCGGGTCGAGGTTCTCGATCGAGCAGACGATGACGACGTTGTCTGCGCGGTCGCGCATCACCTCGAGCTCGAACTCGTCCCAGCCGCGCACCGATTCTTCGACGAGTACCTGTCCGATCGGCGACTCCCAGAGGCCGCGCTCGACCTGGTAGGCGAGCGTGGCGCGATCCTCGGCGAAGCCACCGCCGTGCCCGCCGAGGGTGAAAGCGGGGCGAACGACTGCGGGTAGCTGCACTTCTGCGAGCTGGGAGAGCGAGGTGACGATCGTCGAGGTCGGCACTTCTAGCCCGCACGAGCGCACGGCCTCACGGAAGAGCTCGCGATCCTCGGCGCGACGGATCACCTCGACCGGCGCCCCGATCAGCTCGACCTCCAGCTCGTCGAGGACGCCGCCCTCTGCGAGCTCGATCGCGAGGTTGAGCGCGGTTTGGCCGCCGAGTGTGGGAAGGAGCGCGTCGGGGCGCTCGCGGCGAAGGACGGAGGCGACGCTCTCGAGATCGAGCGGCTCGATGTAGGTGCGATCGGCGAAGCCCGGGTCGGTCATGATCGTCGCCGGGTTCGAGTTGACGACGATCGTGCGGAAGCCCTCCTCGCGCAGGACCTTGAGCGCCTGGCAGCCCGCGTAGTCGAACTCGCAGGCCTGGCCGATGACGATCGGGCCTGACCCGATCACGCAAATCGACTCGATGTCGGTGCGCCGTGGCATCTAGCGACGAAGCTCCTCGACCCAGGATGAGAGGATCGGCCAGGCGTCGTGCGGGCCTGGGCCCGCCTCGGGGTGAAACTGCACCGAGCGTGCCTGCAGGTCGGGGAAGTCGAAGCCCTCGACCGTTCCGTCGTACAGCGAGACGTACGTCTCCTCGGCGCTGTCGGAGGCTTCGACGGCGAAGCCGTGGTTTTGGCTCGTGACGAGGACGCGTCCCGTGCGCCGTTCGAGCACCGGGTGGTTCGAGCCGCGGTGGCCGAAGGGGAGCTTGTACGTGCGGTGACCGGTGGCGAGGCCGAGGAGCTGGTGTCCGAGGCAGATGCCGAGGATGGGGGCGCGCCCGAGCAGCTCGCGCACGATCGTGGTCTCGGCCTCGAGTGGCTCGGGGTCGCCGGGGCCGTTCGACAAGACGACGCCGTCGAAGGTCGCGAGCTCGTCGGCCGAGGTCGTGTGCGGGCAGACGGTGACCGCCGCGCCCGCTTGCGCGAGGCGGCGCATGATCGAGCGCTTGGCGCCGTAGTCGACGAGCGCGACGTGCGGCGAGCCCTCGTCCGAGAAGCAGTAGCGCTCCTTCGTCGAGACCTCGGCGACGAGTGCCTGGCCTTCCATCGCAGGCTGCGCGCGTACCTGCTCGAGCGCATCTGGAACCGCGAGCGCGCGATCGTCGGAGACGGCAACCGCGCGCATCGCGCCCGAGTCGCGCAGGCGCAGCACGAGCGAGCGGGTATCGATCCCGTCGAGCCCTACGAGCGAGTGCGCGCGCAGCCAGTCGGCCCACTCCTCGCCGCCGAGAGACCGCATGAGGGCCGCCTTCGCGTGCGGCTGCGCCGATTCGCCTCGCTCGTCCGCGACGCCATAGTTGCCGACCATCGCGGTCGTGAAGCAGACAAGCTGGCCCGCATAGCTCGGATCGGTGACCGTCTCCTGATAGCCGGTCATGCCCGTGGTGAACACGGCCTCTCCGAACGCGACTTCCTGAGCGCCCACTGAAACCCCTGCAAACACCGTCGCGTCCTCGAGCAGGAGGTAGCCGGACGGCCGCTTGTAACGATCGGTTGCAAGCGTTGTCACGCGCGTGCCACCTTGTCGAACACGACGCGGCCGTCTGCGACCGTCTTCACGACGTGGCCCGTGAGCGTCTCTCCGAGGAGCCACGAGTTCGCCGAGAGCGAGCGGAAACCGCCCTCGGTGACCGTCCACTCGCCATCGAGATCGAGCGTGACGAGGTTCGCCCGCGCGCCGACTGCGATCCGCGGCTCGTCCAAGCCGAAGGCCCTCGCGGGACCGGCCGACATGCGTTCGAGCAGCGTCTCGAGCGTCAGGATCCCCGGCAGCACGAGGTGCGTGTGGAGCGCTGCGAACGCCGTCTCGAGCCCGGTGACGCCGAAGGGTGCCTCCTCGAAGGGCACGTCCTTCTCGTGGCGAGCGTGCGGCGCGTGGTCGGTGGCGATGCACGAGATACGTCCTCGCCGGAGGGCGTCCCTCAGCGCCTCGCGATCATCGGCCGCGCGTAGCGGTGGGTTCATCTTCGTGTTCGGGTCGAGCGAGCGGACCGCGTCGTCGGTAAGAACGAGGTGATGCGGCGTGACCTCCCCGGTGGCGTACACACCGGCCTCGAGCGCGTGCTCCAGTGCGGCGACCGACTCGCGCGCCGAGAGGTGCATCAGGTGGATCGGTCGTCCCTCGGCCGCCGCGAGGGAGAGGTCGCGCTCGACCATGACGCTCTCGGCAGTCGAAGGGTACGGGCCGATGCCAAGCTCAGCCGAGACGACGCCTTCGTGGATGTGCCCACCGCGCGAGAGCGTCGGCTCCTCGCAGTGGAGCGCGATGTTCAGGTCTGTCAGACCGCCGTACTGCAGCGCTCGACGCATGAGCCCGGCCGAGACGACCGGACGCCCGTCATCGGTGAACGCAGCCGCGCCCGACGCCGCGAGCTCTGCCATCTCGGTCAGCTCCTCCCCGTGCTGGCCCTTGCTGATCGCGGCCATGAAGCCGGTCGGGACGACTGCCTCCACGCGTGCGCGCTCGACGAGCGCGCCGAGAACCGCCGCCGAGTCGACGACCGGCTCCGTGTTCGGCATCGCGAGAATTGCGCAATAGCCTCCCGCGGCCGCGGCCTCGGTGCCTGAGCGGATCGTCTCCTCGTCCTCCCGGCCGGGCGTGCGTAGATGCACGTGCGGATCGACGAATGCGGGCGAGATCGCCAGGCCGTTCGCTGTGCCTGGCTCGATCGTGCTGATCACGCCGTCGGTCACCGTGATGCGGAGCGGCTCGTCGATCGCCTGCGCAGGAGCGACGACTCTCCCCTCGAGCGTGAGCGAGTCCCTGCTGCCGTTGCGCGCGACGAGCATCAGGCGACGCCTGCTTCCGCGCGCGCTTCGACCGCCGACACCGTGAGCACGTCGTAGAGCACCGCCATCCGAACCACGAGCCCGGAGCGCACCTGGTCGGTCACGAGCGCGGCGGGAGAGTCGGCAACACGCGGGTCGATCTCGACGCCGCGATTCATCGGGCCGGGATGCATGACCACCTGGCCGTCGCGTACGCGCTCCGGCGTAATCCCGTACAGCGCGGTGTACTCGCGAAGCGACGGCACGAACGCCTCTCCCATCCGCTCGCGCTGCATCCGCAGCACGTAGACGACATCGGCGGCGGTGATCGCGCCGAGGTCGTGCGACACCTCGCACCCGAGCGCCTGGATGCCGGGCGGGACGAGCGTCGGCGGGCCGACGAGCGTCGTCCGGCCGCCGACGAGCGCGATTGCCTGCACGAGCGATCGCGCGACGCGCGAGTGGAGCACGTCTCCGACGATCGCCACATGGAGGCCGTCGAGGCGACCGAGGGCGGCGCGCATCGTGTAGAGGTCCAGGAGCGCCTGGGTCGGATGCTGGTGCTTGCCGTCGCCCGCGTTCACGACGTGGGCGTCGGTCAGCCGCGCGACGAACTGCGGTGCCCCGATCGACGGGTGGCGCACGACGATGACGTCTGGCTCGTAGGCCGCGAGCGTCAGGGCCGTGTCCTTGAGGGACTCGCCCTTGTCCACTGACGAGCCCGACGAGCGGAGCGACATCGTGTCGGCTGAGAGCCGCTTCGCCGCGAGCTCGAAGCTCGCGAGCGTCCGCGTCGACGACTCGTAGAAGAGGTTCACGACCGTTCGCCCGCGCAGGGTGGGCAGCTTCTTGACCTCCCGGTCCAGCGATGCGGCGAGCGCTTGCGCGGTATCGAGAACGCGCTCGACGTCGGATCGCTCGAGATCCGCGATGGACAGCAGATGCCGCCTCGGGGCGGCGGGCGGACGCAGATCAGCCATTGCCGCCATCCTCGGGCTCGGCGACGAGGTAGACACCGTCGCGCTCGTCGAACTCGACGAGCTCCACCTGGATGCGCTCGTCGCGACCGGTCGGGAGGTTCTTGCCGACGTAGTCGGGTCGGATCGGGAGCTCGCGATGACCGCGATCGACGAGAACTGCGAGCTGCACGCGAGAGGGCCGCCCGAACTCGAGGAGCGCGTCGATCGCCGCCCGGATCGTCCGGCCCGTGTACAGCACATCGTCGACGAGGACGATCGTGAGACCTTCGATCGGGAAGGCGATGCTCGTCGAGCGGACGACCGGCTGCCTCCCCGGCGGACGGCCACCGTCCCGGACGTGGACGTCGTCGCGGTGGAAGGTGATGTCCAGCGCACCGACGGGCAGCTCGAAACCGCTGCGCTCTTCGACGAGCCGCCGCAACCGCGATGCAAGCGGAGCACCGCGCGACTGGATGCCGACGAGCGCAACGCTCGCGAGGTTGTCGGATCGCTCGATGACCTCGTGGGCGATGCGCGAGAGAGCCTTCGAGATCGCCTCGCCGTCGAGGAGCAGCCTCGCCGTGGCGTCTTCGGGGACGTGCGTCGTCAACACTTGCTCCTTTCCGGCCTCGCTGGACCGGGTTAAAGGTCGGGGTGAGTCTAACGAAGGGCTCGGCACTCTCCGCGGCGCCTGGCAGAGTCCTCCCATGCTGCGCCGCCTCGGCAGCGACCGAGCGCTTCTCGCGCTCGGCGTGCTCGTCGCCGCCTCGACCGCGGCGCGATTTGCCCTCTCCCGCGGGGTCGATGCCCCATGGATCGCGTCGGACGAGCACCTCTACGGGCTGCTCGGCCGATCGCTCGTGGGCGGGGACGGGCTGACGATCGTCGGCGGCGACGTCCCGTTCTACAGCCTCCTCTACCCACTCTTCGTGGGCGTGCCGCTCGTCGGCGACATCGCGAGCGGGGTGACGGTAGTGCAAGCGCTCCAGGCGCTAGTCATGTCCGGGACGGCACTCCCGGTGTTCCTCTGGGCGCGACCGCTCGCCGGGGGCCGGCTCGCGTTGCTCGCTGCGGCGCTGACCGTGCTCATTCCCGGACTCGCATACAGCGGGCTCCTCATGAGCGAGGCGCTCTACTACCCGGTCGCCGTCGTGGCGACGTGGGCGCTGGCCGGATGCCTCCAGTCACCGACGCTCGCCCGTCAGGGGCTGCTGCTCACTGCCATCGGCCTGACGCTCGCGACACGCCTGCAAGGAGTCGGCCTCGTCGCGACCGTCGTGGTCGCGCTCGGGCTCCTCGCCGTCGCCGAGCGCTCGACCGCTCCCTTCCGCCGCCTGCTTCCGACGCTCGCGGCGCTCGGCGCCGGCGGCGCCGTCTGGATCGTCGGCCGGCTGGCCACCGGCGGTGCGGGAGAGACGCTCGGAGCGTACTCGACGCTTTCGGAGACAGGCGAGTACTCGCTCGCGGACGTCGCGTCCTCGGTCGCCTGGCAGGCGGGCGCGGTGGCGCTGCTGACCGTGGGCATCCCGCTCGTCGCTCTCGGCGTGCTCGCCTGGGAGACCCTTCGCGGACGGGAGCAGGACTCCCGCGTGCGTGCGCTCGTCGTAGCTGCTCTCGCGTACCTCGTTGTGACCGTCGTCATGGTGGGCGCGTTCGCATCGCGCTTCATCGATCACATCACCGAGCGGCAACTCCTGTCCGTCGCTCCTCCGGTGTTCGTCGTATTCGCAGTGTGGCTCGCCCGCGGCTTGCCGCGTCCGCAACCCACGACGTCCATCGTCGCGATCACGGTGGCCGCTTCGGCTCTCCTGCTCCCGATCGAGCGCATCACGACGCGTGCCGCGGCAGCCGACGCGCTCTCCACCGTCCCGCTCGAGCAGCTCCGGCGCACCGTCTCGGATTCGACCGTCGAAGCCATCTTCGCGGGGACGATCGCGACACTGCTCCTGCTCGCGGTGCTCCTCCCACGCCGGGCAGCGCCGTTGCTCGCGGGAACCCTCGTCTGCGCCCTCGCAGCAGGCTCGGTGGTCGCGTCGCTCGAACTGCGCGATCGGTCTCGGATCGACCGCGAGGTGATCTTCGGTGACGGGCGGGTCGACTGGCTCGACTCGAGCGGCGGCCGAGACGTCGCCTTCCTCGTGACCGGCGACCGCGAGTGGCCCAGCGTATGGCATCACCTCTTCTGGAACTCGTCGATCGAACGCGTCGTACGGCTCCGAAGCGCCGAGTCGCCAGGTGTCGTTCCACAGGAAGTGGTGACGGTGCGCGCCGACGGAATCCTCCTGGACGACGCCGGCGAGGCCCTCCAGGCGACAGAGCTCGCCGCCCCGACGACGCTGCGGCTGTCCGGTGAGCCGCTCGCGGCACTCCCGCAGTCGTCCGAGCAGCCGGGAATGACGCTCTGGCGCGCCGAGACACCTGTCCGCATCCTTCAGCGCATCACCGGCCTGCGGCCCAACGGCGATCTCCACGGCGGCGAAAGCGCTCTGATCGAGGTGTTCGCGTGTGGGCCCGGCGAGCTGCAGCTCACGCTCCTCGGAAAGCAGGGGCTCCCGACACGGATCCGCTTGGGCGGTGCCGTCCTCGCCGAGCGGGCCATCGTCCCCGAAGCGATCTGGCGGGCCGCCGTCCCGGCGCCTCCGGGCGCGGACGGCTCCGGTCGTTGTGTCTACGAGCTCGAGACGGAGGGGCTCGTCGGCTCGACGAGGCTCGAGTTCGTCCGGGCCGGCTGAGATACGCGCGCGCCGGAGCGGACGAGCTCGGGGTCGCCTCGCTCGGCGAACGGGATCGTCACGAGGTCGAAGTCGCGCGGTACGACCGTCGCCGGGAAGAGCTGGGTCGCTTCCTGCACGACCTGATGCCCGAAGTAGCGGGTCGAGACGTGCGTGAGTGCGAGTAGCTTCACGCCGGCCTCCTGGGCGACGAGCGCTGCCGCACCCGCCGTCGAATGGGACGTGTCGCGAGCGCGCTCGAGCTCGTCGGCGAGGAAGGTCGCCTCGTGCACGAGCAGGTCGGCGTCCGTCGCCGCCTCGACCACGGATGCAGCGGGAGCCGTGTCGCCTGCGAGCACGACCTTCCGGCCCGCGCGTGGCGCACCGAGCACGTCGGCCGGCGCCACGACGCGCCCGTCCGCGAGCGTCACGCTCTCGCCGCGCTGAAGGAGGCCGCGCTCGCGCCCGTCCGGGACTCCGAGGCCATCGGCGACGTCGACGTCGAAGCGTCCCGGGCGCTCATGCTCCACCACCACGTAGCCGAGGGCGCTCACGCCATGGTCGACCGCGAAGGCCTCGATCCGGTAGCCGTCGCGGTCGAGCCGCGCGCCCGGCTCGAGCTCGACCGCCGAGACCGGATACGTGAGGCGCCCGAAGACGCGCTCAAGCGTCCCAACGAGCGACTTCAGGCCCCGCGGCCCGTAGACGACGAGCGGAATCTCACGACCGCGGAGAGCGAAGGTCTTGAGCATCCCGGGAAGCCCGAGGTAGTGATCCGCGTGGAAGTGCGAGAGGAAGACCTCCTCGAGCTCGACGAGGCCGACGTCGCTGCGCAGCAGCTGGCGTTGCGTTCCCTCCCCGCAGTCGAAGAGGAGCCTGTCTCCGCCACGCCGGACGAGTGTCGCTGGGAGCGCGCGCTTCGCCGTCGGCATCGACCCAGACGTCCCGAGAAAGACGACGTCCAGCTCCACGGCGGCCGATTGTACTTGGACACTCAGATCCCGCCTTGTGCGAGCCGATACACGGCTCATGCGGCGAAAGCGTGCCTACCGCTCGGCCGGGCTCCTGCGTTCCTTGACGCTCCTCCGGACGTTCCTCATCGCGTCCGCGGCGATCCTCGCCGCGGGTGCAGTCGCCCTTTCGTCCACGTTGTCCGCCGATCTGCGCGCGGCGGCGCTCGAAGACAACGCCCGCGACATCGCCGCCTACTCGGACGCCGTACTGGCCCCGAGCGTCGTGCGCGGCAACGACGTCGTCGTCCCGCCCGCTGCGCTTCGCCGACTCGGTCGAATGGTTCGCATCCCTGCGGACTTTCGCGCGGTGAATATCTATGGACGCGAGGGGCGACTTGTCTTCTCGACGACGCAGCCGGGTCGCGTGGGGCGCCAGCGGTCGAGCCCTGACCTCAGGAAGGCGATCGAGACGGGCTCGCCGAGCGCCTCGATCGTCGATCCGCCCGGCAAGGCGCCGCCCTTGATCAAGGTGTGGGCGCCGCTCCGCGCGGCGAACGGGCGCATCGTCGGCGCGACCGAGATCTCACTGGACGACGAGGTCGTCAGCGCGACAGTCGCCGACGCGCGGTGGACCGTCTGGTATGCCGTGGGACTCGTCTTCGGCGTCCTGTGGCTCGTGCTCGCGCTCCTCGTTCGCGGCGCGTCGTCGAGGCTCAACATGCAGAACGAGGATCTCGCGGCGCGGTCACGGGATCTCGTCGAGTCCTCGCAGCAGCTCGAAGCGACGCTCCTCGAGACGATCGAGACCCTCAACGCCGCCGTCGAGGCTCGCGACCCCTACACGGCCGGTCACTCTCAGCGCGTCCGGCGCGTGGCGCTCGCGATCGGTCGCGAGCTCCGGCTCCCAGCCCGGCAGCTCGGTGCGCTTGGTACGGCCGCGCTCTTCCACGACATCGGGAAGATCGGGATGCCCGACTCGATCCTCACGAAGCCGGACAAGCTCGATCGGGTCGAGGCGGCGATCATGCGGGAGCACGTCACCCGAGGGGCCGAGATCGTCTCGCGAATCTCGTCGCTCCGCGACTCGGTTCCCGCGATCCGCCACCACCACGAGCGCTGGGATGGGCTCGGCTACCCGGATCGTCTGAGTGGGACGGCGATCGCGGTCGACGCCGCGATCATTGCGATCGCTGACGCCTGGGACGCGATGACGACCGATCGACCGTACGCGAGCGCGCTTGACATGTCCGAGGCACTGCTCGAGATCCAGGCCGGCCGTGGGAAGCAGTTCAACCCGGCGGTCGTCGACGCGTTCCTCTCCGTATCGCGACGGCGACCGGCGGAGGTCATGCCACCGGACGCCCCGCACGTTGCAGCTGCGGCGGTCTAATCGGCCTGGGGGAACGCGAGGTCGGTGTAGACCATCTCGCCTTTGAACTTCCTCGCGGCGGGGTCCCAGGGGAAGAAGATCGCGTTGCGCCATTCGAGGCGCTCGCCCGTGGGCTCGTGGTCGAGCCAGCGCGCCGCGTGCGTGGCCGTGACGCGCGCCTCCTCGCAGACGCCCTGCGGGCCGATCACGATGTACTCGAGGTCGAAGTGGATGTCGGGGAACGCGGTGAGGAGCTCCGTATAGAACCGTGCGGCGCCTTCATGCCCCTCCCAGCGCGCGCCGTTGCCCATGACCTCGTAGATGCAGTCCTCGGTGAGCGTCGAGATGAGGCCGGGGAGGTCCCGGTTGTCCTCGGCGATCGAGTGCGTCTTCCAGAGCTCGCGGATCTCCGCGTACTCGTCGATATCGAGCGGGCGACGGAGGAGTTCGAGAATGCGATCGGGCGCCATCGGCCCGTTTCATACCAGTCGCGCGGTCGCCGCGTGGGCGCTACGGCACGAGCAGGCGCTGGCCGGGCACGATCGTGGAGTCGCTCAGGCCGTTCGCCTGCTGGAGCTTCCAGACCCCCGCGCGAGGGTCTCCCCCGTACCGCTCGGTCGCGATCGACCACAGCGTCTGTCCCGCTTCGACGCGATGAACCT
>DATKBJ010000089.1:0-18724 GCA_035514135.1 Gaiellaceae bacterium
GGCCCGTGCGGAGATTCTGTGCTCTTCCGCCACGTTGGTCAAGGGTGAGGGACGCCGTCGGAAGTGTGAACGTGTGGAGGAGTACTCATCGACGACGGTCGATGCAGTGTTACCGTGCACACGATGAGCAACTCGCCGGACGTCCCTGGCGAGCAGGCAGTTCTCTCGCGCCTCTCCCGCCTCGATCGCTTCCTCCCACTCTGGATCGGGCTCGCGATGGCCGGCGGGCTCGTACTCGGCACTCTCGTACCGAGCCTCAACGACGGGCTCGAGCGACTGCAGATCGGAACCGTCTCACTGCCGATCGCGATCGGCCTGCTGTTGATGATGTACCCGGTGCTGGCGAAGGTCCGCTACGAGGACGTCGGCCGGATGAGCGACGACGGCGTCAGCAACTGGCGCTTCTTCGGCGTCTCGATCTTCCTTTCCTGGATCGTCGGCCCCGCGCTCATGTTCGCGCTCGCCTGGATCTTTCTCGCCGACCAGCCGGCGTACCGGACCGGTGTCATCATCGTCGGGCTCGCGCGCTGCATCGCGATGGTGCTCGTGTGGAACGACATCGCTCTCGGAGACCGCGAGCGGGCCGCGATCCTCGTCATCTTCAACGCCCTGTTCCAGGTCGCTGCATACGCGCTGCTCGGCTACTTCTACCTAACTCTCCTTCCCGGCTGGCTCGGATTTGACACGCAGGGCTTCGAGGTCGGGATCTGGGAGGTCGCCCGCACGGTGCTGATCTTCCTCGGGATCCCGCTGCTCGCCGGCTACCTGACGAGAAGGATCGGAATCCGCCGTCGCGGCCGCACGTGGTACGAGCAACAGTTCATCCCGCGTATCTCACCGTTGACGCTGTACGGGCTGCTCTTCACCATCGTCCTGCTTTTTGCGATCCAGGGCGAGGAGATCACGTCACAGCCGCTGGACGTCGCCCGAATCGCCGTTCCGCTGCTCGTGTACTTCGCCGTCATGTGGCTCGCGGGCTTCGTGGCAGGACGCCTCATGGACTTCCCCTATCCGCAGACGGCGGCGCTTTCGTTCACGGTGGCCTCGAACGACTTCGAGCCCGCGATCGCCGTTGCCGTCGGCGTCTTCGGAGCCGCCTCCGGCCAGGCTCTCGCGGGCGTGGTCGGGCCGTTGATCGAAGTGCCGGTGCTCGTCGCGCTCGTCTACGTCGCGCTCTGGCTGCGCCGCAGGCTCACGTGGCCAACGGCGTCCAAACCTGCTGCGAGCGCCTCCGCCCGTCCACTGCCCAACTGACCCTTGTCAGGCGGGCACACCAGCGGCGGACTCGGAAAGGAGGCCGCCGAGCCGCTCGAGCGCGCCGGGCCTCAGCCGGTAGTACGCGTATGTGCCGCGCTTCTCGCGGTCGAGCAGCCCCGCCTCGACGAGCTGCTTCAGGTGGTGGCTCACGGTCGGCTGCTTCACGCCGAGGAGGGGCTGGAACTCGCACACGCAGACGGACTCCCCGCCTGCCTGGAGGAGGCAGTTGAGGATCTGGAGCCGGTGTCGGTCGGCGAGCGCCTTGAATAGCCGCTCGAGGTCGGCTGCCTCGCCGGGCGCCAGGGCCGGCCCCGAGATCGGCGTGCAGCACTCGACGAGCGGGAGCTCCTTCATGACCCGGAATGATATCGATCATCGTCGATGGAAATACGCGTCGGTCCGGAGCGTGAATGCGGGCGAGATCGGACCAGGACAAGGGGTGGCCCGGGTAAGCCACCCCTTGCGGTCATCGATCGAAAGGACGGACGGTGAGGAGGATTTCAGCGCCCCGCCCGCAGGCGATCCTCGCCGCGGGCGCCTCTCCCCCAGACAGTCGCATGTCGGTTGCCCCAACGGGGACGCGACGTGGTCGCCGATCCGTGTCGATCCGGTGAACGGCTACTCGGACGGTCGGATCTCGTGCGACGCGTCCGTGAACTCCGCGAACTCACCGGTCACGAGGAAGGCGGTCTGCTCGCCGATGTCGACGGCGTTGTCGCCGATCCGCTCGAAGCAGCGCGCGACGGTGATCTGACGCATCCCCCACTCGAGCGCCTCGGGGTCGTGGACGTACCCGAGAACCTCTCCGAAGACCTGCCGGTTCGCCCGATCGACGAGCTCGTCGAGCGAGTGCAGCCCGCGCGCCCGCTCGAGGTCGCGCTGGGCGAAGGCGTCGAGAGACACCTTGACCATCTCCTCACAACGCTCACCCATGTCCACCAGGCTCTCGACGACGGTCTGCTTGGTGTCGAGGTGGCTCGAGAGCTTGGTCAGCTTCGCGATGGTGACGCACTGGTCGCCCATGCGCTCGACGTGCAGG
Organism: Gaiellaceae bacterium; assembly: GCA_035514135.1. GTDB lineage: Bacteria > Actinomycetota > Thermoleophilia > Gaiellales > Gaiellaceae > GMQP-bins7. The sequence continues at coordinate 2,297 of DATKBJ010000089.1, forward strand.
CCCGAGTGCAAGAGAGCGAGCACGAGCCGAAGATCGCTCGCGACAGGGGTCTGGCGCGCGAGCACGAGCTCGATCTGCCTCTCGAGGGCGTGGTAGCGATCGTCGACCTCGTCGTCGAATGCGATGACCTCGTCGCACAGCTCGACGTCCTGCGTGCGCAGCGCGTCGACGACACCGCGAATCGAGCGCAGGACGATCTCACCGGCCTCCTGGAAGTCTGCCTCGAGCGCGTCCAGCTCCTCTTGGAAGCCGACTCTCATCCGAATCTCCCGGTGACGTAGTCCTCGGTGCGCTTGTCAGAAGGCGTCGTGAAGATCTTCGTCGTCGTGTCGTACTCGACGAGGACACCACGCCGGGCCGAGCCATCTTCGTTGACGACGACGCTGAAGAACGCCGTCATGTCGGCGACGCGCGCGGCCTGCTGCATGTTATGGGTGACGATGACGATCGTGTATTCGCGCTTGAGCTCGGCCATGAGGTCTTCGATGCGCGTCGTCGAGATCGGATCCAGCGCGGAGGCCGGCTCGTCCATGAGGATGACGTCGGGCTCCACCGCAAGCGCGCGAGCGATACATAGGCGCTGCTGCTGACCGCCCGAGAGGCCGAGGGCGTTGTCCTTCAGGCGATCCTTGACCTCTTCCCAGAGTGCGGCGTCCTGAAGGGCCTTCTCCACGCGCTCGTCCATGGAGCCGTCCATGGAGAGCACGCGCGGACCGAAAGCGACGTTGTCGTAGATCGACTTGGGGAACGGATTGGGCTTCTGGAACACCATTCCGATCCGACGCCGCACCTCGACGGGATCCACCTCCCGCGCGTACAGGTCGGCGCCGTGGTAGAGGACGGTGCCCGTCACCTTCGCGCCCGGGATGAGGTCGTTCATGCGGTTGAAGCAGCGAATGAAGGTGCTCTTGCCGCAGCCGGAAGGGCCGATGAACGCGGTCACCGTGTTGCGGTAGACCTCGAGACCGACCTCCTCGATTGCGGGCATGCCGCTGTAGTACACGCCGAGATCCGCCACTGAGAACACCCTCTCGCGGCGTTCGATCTCGGAGCGCTCGAGACCGTGCGAGGCCTCGGCGATGCGACTGTTGTCGATCCTCGGGGTCTCCATCTGGGTCATTGCCTCACCATCTCGTGAGTGGGTTGACGGTAGCGGAGCGCTACCACTTCTGCTCGTAGCGGTTACGGAGCCAGATCGCGAAGGCGTTCATCGTCAGCACGAGCGCGAGCATCACGATGACGCCGGCTGCGGCGAGAACCCGGAACTCCTCCTGGGGACGGCCCGCGTAGTTGTAGATCATCACCGGCAAGGCCGTGTAGCCCCCCTCGAAGAACCGGGGATTGAACGTCGCGAACGTGACTGCTCCGACGAGGAGGAGCGGAGCGGCCTCGCCGATCGCCCGCGAGATGGCGAGGATGACGCCCGTCAGGATCCCCGGCAGCGCAGCGGGGAGAACCTGCTTGGCGATGGTCTGCCACTGGGTTGCGCCAAGTGCGAGCGACCCGTCTCGGATCGAAGAGGGCACGGCCCTGATCGCCTCGCGCGCGGCGATGATGACCGTCGGCAGCACGAGAAGCGCGAGCGTGAGCGACGCGGCAGCGGCGACGAAGCCCAGATCAATGGGGCCGCGAACGATGAATGCGAGCCCGAGGATGCCGTACACGATCGAGGGAACGCCCGCGAGGTTCTGGATGTTCAGCTCGACCAGGCGGTTGTACCAGAGCTCTCTGTCCGCGTACTCCTCGAGGTAGATCGCGGCGCCCACGCCCAACGGGACGATCAGGAGGACGACACCGAGGACGATGTAGACCGTCCCGATGATGGCCGTCCGATAGCCGGCCTTGTCGGGATTCAGCGTCGACGGCCCCTCGGTGATGAGGCCGATGCTCAGCCGGGGAGCGCCTGCCACGAGAGCCCAGATGAGGATCGCGGCCAGCGCGAGGAGCGCGATGCCGAGGCCCAGGAGAAGCAGGGCGAGGAACACCGCGTTGGCTACCTTGTCGTCGCGACGCGAGGAGACGCCGAAGACGCTCTCGGTCGTCGCCCGCGCTCCTGCCGCTGCGAGACGCGTCCGCTCCGCGGTCATCTATTCGTAGACCTCGCGGAAGCGACGGACGAGCCGGATCGCGAACACGTTCATCACGAGCGTCATGACGAACAGGAGCGCGCCGACGGCGAAGATCGTGTCGTACTGGAGCGAGCCCGTGGGGATGTCACCGGTGGCCGTGCCGCCGATGAACGCCGTCATCGTCTGCACGCCCTTGAGCGGGTCGAACGAAAGTTGCGGATTACCCGCTCCGGCGGCGATGAGCACGATCATCGTCTCGCCGACAGCGCGGGACGCAGCGAGGACGATCGACGCGACGATGCCGGAGATCGCAGCCGGGACGACGACGCGAAGCGAGACCTTCAGCTTGCTCGCACCGAGCGCGTACGCGCCCTCGCGCAGCCCGCTCGGCACGGCTTGCATCGCATCGTCGGAGATCGACGCGACGAGCGGGACGATCATGAGCCCGACCGCGACACCCGCCACGCCGACGGAGAACGGCCCACTCCAGGAGAGGAAGGGCAAGACATCCTCGGCGAGCGGGCGCAGAAGCCAGAAGGCGAAGAGGCCGATGGCAACCGTCGGGATCCCGTAGAGGACCTCGAGGGCGGGTTTCACCCACCGCCGTACCCGGGGCGGCGCGTACTCGGAGAGATAGATGGCAGAGAGGAGCCCGACGGGGATCGCCACGATGAGCGAGAAGAAGACGACCATGAACGTTCCGACGACGATCGGCAGGACGCCGAAGCTGGCGTCGGCGAACGATGGCGCCCACAACGTCCCGAAGAAGAACTCGCTGAAGGACACCTGCTGGAAGAACCCCACCGCAGGCGTCAGCAGCGAGAAGACGATCGCCGTCGTCGTCGCGACGGAGAGCGCCGCGCACGCGAGGAAGAAGGCCCTGATCGCCCGCTCCCCATAGCGCGGACTCTGGGCCTCCAGCGACCGGCGCGGAACGTCCGCGCCGGTCCCGGAGGTTGTATCGACCGTCGCCATCGACGCCCGAGGCTACGCGTTTTCCTCGGCGAGCCTCTCAACGACTTCGAGCTGCTCCTCGATCTGCTCGGGCGTGAGCGAGATGAACGAGGCAGCCTCGGCAACCGGCTCCGCGTTGTTGATGTAGAAGCGGATGAACTCGATCACCTCAGGCTGCTGCAGCGCGGTGCCGCTCGGGTAGATGAACAGTCCGCGGCCGAGTGGCGTGTATGTGCCGGCCTGAACGTTCTCGAGCGTCGCCTCGACGCAACCGTTCCCGTCGTCGATCGCAAGCGGCTTCACCTTGTCGGCGGCCTCCGTCACGAAGGAGTAGGGGATGTACGCCATTGCGTACTCGTCTCCCTCGACTCCGACGATGGCCGCCTGGTCGTCCTCGCCGATGCTCACGTAGTCGTTGCGGATCCGGCCCTCTTCGCCGTTGATCACCTCGGTGAAGAAGTCGAACGTGCCCGAGTCGGTGCCTGGGCCGTACAGCGTGATCCTCTGCGACGCGACGTCCGCCGCAAGATCGAGTCCGTCGACGTCACCCCACGTCCGCACCTTCGAGCCGGCATCCCAGATCTGCGTGGCCTGCTCCTTCGTGAGACAGTCGACCGGGTTGGCCGGATTGACCACGATCGAGAGAGCGTCGTTCGCGACCTGAACGGCCTCGTAGTCAATCGAGTTCTCGCCGCAGAGCTCGATCTCGGACTCCTTGATCGGACGAGAGGCATCGCTGATGTCCGTCTCGCCGATGCAGAACTTCTCGAAGCCGCCGCTGGTGCCGGACGTGCCCACCGTCACGCGCACTCCAGGGTTCTCTCCCTGGAAGAGCTCGGCAGCAGCCTCGGACAGCGGCGCCACGGTGCTCGATCCGTCGATGAGGATCGTTCCCGTCAGATCACCGGCGTCGTCGGAGCCGCCGCAGGCCGCAGCGACCAGGGCCAGCGCCAGAACCGGTGTGAGCAGGAGCTTGTAGCGATGCGATTCGAACAACAGGGGCCTCCTTACAGCAGTCGAGAGACGAGCGATTGTCGTGGGGGATTCTCTCGGCGGACTGCGAGCCAGGGGACGCCGTCACGTGAACAAGTGGTGAGAAAGTGGTGACCCGTCACCAGGCGATAACCGGTTACGGGGCCGGAAGCTCGCAGCGCACGTCGAGCCCACGCCCACGCGCGCCCCGCGCCTCGACCGTGCCTCCGGCCTGCGTGACGATGTGCTTGACGATCGCGAGCCCGAGTCCCGTGCCGCGCGACGCTCGCGCCTGATCCGCGCGGTAGAAGCGCTCGAAAATGCGCGCCAGCTCCGCCTCTTCGATGCCGACGCCGTCGTCGCGACCGACGAGTGCCACGACGTCTTCGTTGCGCTGGACGGAGAGCGTGAACGTGGCTCCGGGCCCCGCGTAGCGGATGGCGTTCTCCGCGAGGTTGCGCGCGACGACACGAAGCATACGCGGCCGGATCGCGAGCTCGATGTCGTCCTCGCACTCGACGCGCAGCCGGACACCGGCACGGGAGGCGCGCTCGGCGAGCTCGTCGATCGCTTCCTCGAGCACGGGCTTCACCGGTGTGGGGCCGAGCGCGACCACGCGCGCGCCGGACTCGAGCTCGGAGAGGAACAGCACCTCGTCGATCAGCTCCGTGATCTGGTCGATCTCGCCGCGGGCCTGCTCCACGAGCGCAGGGACGTCTTCGCCGGGGAGCGTCGTCGTCTCGAGCAGTGTGAGGAGGCGCGCGAGAGGCGTGCGCAGCTCGTGCGAGACGGCGGCAGTGAAGCCGGCACGGAGCTCCTCGTATGCGGCCAGGTCACCCTCGCGCGAGAGGTAGACGAGCCTCTCCCGACGCCCTCCCGCCTCGTACGGGACGACGAGCGGGATGACGCCGCGCTCGCCCGTGAGCAAATCCGAGGGGAGCGGCTCGCCCTCCCGCAGCCCGTCGACCGCCTGGCGCGCGCGGCGGCTTGCGAGGAGCACGCGGTCGGCGTCGTCGAGGACGACGATCGCCTCTCGGCTCTCCTCGACCAGGACCCGCCCGCGGATCGCATCGGCGTCCGTCACGTCACGGCGTTCTACCAGGCACCCACGCGCACCGTCCGGTTTGGACGTGCCCGGGGGTCTGACCCTTGCTGACCCGGCCATGTCCGTTCCGGACACCACCCGGTTACCAGACGTTCACGAGCCCTCGCCCCCCGGAGCGCGCGGAGGGGGCCACTATCGTGTTGCCACATGGCGAAGGTCCTGATCATCGAAGACGACGACGTCATCGCGCGCGGGATGGCGCGTCACCTCGAGACGGCCGGGTTCGACGCCGTCGGCGTGGCGAACGGCGAGACCGGTCTCGCCCGGCTGCGCTACGAACGGCCCGACGTCTGTGTCCTCGACCTGATGCTCCCGGGAATCGACGGCTGGCGCGTGATCGAGCAGGCTCGCGACGAGGGCATCGGCACGCCAATCATCGTCGTCTCGGCCCGCGGCACCGAGCACGACCGCGTGCACGCCCTCGAGATCGGGGCCGACGACTACCTCGTGAAGCCCTTCTCGATGAAGGAGCTCGCCGCCCGCGTTCGTGCCGCAGCTCGGCGAGGAGTAAGCGCGGCGGAGACCCGCCGCGGCGACGAGATCCAGATCGAGGAGCTCCGGCTCGATCCCGACAACGTCCAGGCGTACGTCGACGGCAAGAGCGCCGACCTGACGCCCACCGAATTCCGGCTCCTCTACACGCTTGCTCGTGAGGAAGGCCGCGTTCTCACCCGCGACGAGCTGCTCCAGCGCGTCTGGGGTCGCCGTGCAACACACCGCGACCGCACGGTCGACGTCTTCGTCCGCAAGCTTCGCGAGAAGGTCGACCGTCGCGCACCGCGCCACACCTTCATTCACACACGCTACGGCGTGGGCTACAAGCTCGAGGCGGACCCGAAGTAGCAGTAGTCTCGCGGCCGTGGAAGCGGCCTCGATCCACCTCCGGACGCGCACGTATCTGAGCCTGCTCCTGCTGGCCGCAGCGATTGCAGTGGTCATCGCATTCGCGACGCTCGCCTTCCTCGGCGCGTACCTGGGCCTGCACGATCTCCTCTGGGAGGAGCTGCCCCATGCTCTCGGCATCGGTGATCCCTACTCGTGGTACGCGCTCGTCGTCACGACCCTCGGCGGGCTAACAGTCGGGGTCCTGCTGCGGATCCTGCCCGGGCACGGCGGCCCGGGCCCTGCGGACGGGCACGGCATCGGGATGGAACAGATCCCCCTGAGCCACACCGCCGGCGTGGTCGTCGTGAGCCTGGTCTCGCTCACCGCCGGGGCGAGCCTCGGCCCCGAGGCTGCGCTGCTTGCGGTGGCGCTCGCGCTCGGCAGCGTTCTGGCGGCACGGCTGAAACGGGCGGAACTGGACAAGGTGTTCGGCATGTCCGGAGTCGGTTCGCTGCTCTCCGGCCTCTTCGGCTCGCCGCTCGCTCCTACCGTGCTCGCTCTCGAAGTCGCACCGGTTACCGGTCGCAACCTCTACGTCTTCCTCGTGCCGGTCCTCGTGGCATCCGCGGTCGGGCTCCTCGTCTTCAACGCCGTGCTGAACGGGCCTCTCCTCGATATCGCGCTCCCCGCGTACAACGCCGTCGACGCGGCGCACGTCCTCGAGGCGCTGGCGGTCGCCGCAGTGGCGGCCGCGGTCGGGCTTCTGCTGATCGGATTGCTGCGGGTGCTTCGTCTGGCCCTCGCGCCGATCGCCGAACGAACGGTGCTGAAGGCGACGCTCGGCGGGGTCGGCATCGGCGTGATCGCCCTCGTCGCCGGCAAGGAGACGCTCTTCTCCGGCGAGCACGAGCTCGAGGTGTTGCTCGACGATCCCGCGGCGTACGGCGCCGGGACGCTGCTGCTGATCCTCGCCGGGAAAGTGCTCGCGCTCGCGATCTCGCTCGAGACCGGGTTCCGGGGCGGACGCATCTTCCCGGTGCTCTTCATCGGCGCGACCGTCGGCTTCCTGACGAGCGAGCTGTTCGAACGCGTGCCGCTCGCGGTCGCGGTCGCGTGCGGGATGGCGGGGGCGGGGGTCGCGATCATGCGGCTGCCGGTCTTCATCGCGCTGATGGTTGCCTTCTTCGCGTCGCCGACGACGATCCCGCTCATCGTCCTCGCGTGTGTCGTCGGCTACGTGCTGACGTTCGACAAGCCGGAGCTCGGCGGCCCGGCACGCGAGGAGGAACGACGCGCCACGCCCGAGGATCTCCAGGCAGCTACGCCGTAACTCACGCTCCGGCCTGCACCGGGCTGATATCGTTCGCTACGTTAATGATTAGCGACGTTACCCTTAGCGCGGAGTCGATTGCCGCCGAGCTCCGTCCCGTGCTCCTCCGGCTCGCGCGCGAGCTGAGGAAGGAGACCGAGCAGGTCGGCATCACCGCCCGCCAGGCAACCCTGCTCTGGCTCGTGAAGCGCAGTCCCGGTCTCTCGCTCGCCGAGCTCGCCGCGGAAGAGGGCATCTCGCCGCCGGCGATGTCGGGCCACGTCGACAGGCTCGAGCGCGCGGGGCTGATCGCGCGAGAACGTTCGGCCGACGACCGCCGGCGCGTCGGACTGAGCCTCACCGACGAGGGCGCGCGCCTCATGCGCCGTATCCGCGCTCGGCGAACGACCTGGCTCGCAGATCGACTCGGGACACTGGAACCCTCGGCCCTCGGGTCGATCGAGGCAGCGTTGCCGGCACTCGTGCAGCTCGTCGAGAATGACGCGTGACGACGCTGGCTTTCGCGCTCCGCGCCCGAACCTTTCGGAGCCTGCGGCGCCATCGCAACTACCGGATCTTCTTCACGGGCCAGCTCGTCTCGCTCGCCGGAACGTGGATGCAGAACGTCGCCCTCGCCTGGCTCGTCATCGAGCTCTCCGGCTCGCCGCTCGCAATCGGGGCGCTCGCGTTCTGGCGCTTCGTCCCGTTCACGCTGTTCGGCCTCGCCGCCGGCGTCGTCGCCGACCGCATCGAGTCGCGCAAGCTGGTCATGGCCACGCAGGGTGCCGCGATGGCGATCTCGATCGCGCTGGCGATCGTCACGCTGACCGGAACTGCGACGCTCCCGATCGTCTACGTCCTCGCCGCGCTCGGAGGCGTCGCGCTCGCCTTCGACGCACCCGGGCGCCAGTCGCTCACGTTCCAGATGGTCGGCCCGCGCGAGCTGCCGAATGCCGTCGCGCTCAACTCCGGCCTCTTCAACGGGTCGCGGGTCATCGGGCCGGCGATCGCGGGCCTCGTGATCGCGGCGGTCGGCACCGGCTTGTGCTTCGTCGTCAATGCCGTGAGCTTCCTCGCAGTGCTGGCCGCGCTCGCACTCGTTCGGCAGGAGGAGCTGCGTGTGGTCGAGAAAGATCCCTCGGCTCGTGTGATCGACGGGCTCCGCCGCGCATTCGCGCACGCCTGGGCGGATCCGCAACTCCGTCTCATCCTCACCGTCGTCATGGTCGTGTCGACGGTCGGCTTCAACTTCCATGTGCTCGTACCGCTGCTCGCGTCCGACACACTCCACGTGGGACCCGAGGGATTCGGGTTCCTGTCGGCGTCGTTCGGGCTCGGCGCGCTCGTGGGCGCGCTCGCAGCGGCGACCTTCCGCGGCGCGAGCTGGCGTCTGTTCTCGATCGGAACCGCGTCCTTCGGCGTCTTCGTCCTCCTCCTGGCGCCCGTGCAGAACGCATACCTCGCCGGGATCCTGCTGGTGGGGGTCGGCGTCTCGTTCACGCTCTTCACCGCGAACGCGAACGCGCTCGTCCAGCTTGCGGCCCCCGACCACCTGCGCGGCCGGCTGATCGGCATCTACCTCTTCGCGTTTCTCGGCCTGGCGCCGATCGGCGGGCTCTTCGCGGGCTGGCTCGCCGAGGTCGGCGGGACGTCGCTCGCGTTCGCCGTTGCGGGCGTGGTCTCGCTCGCAGCGATCGGCACGGCCCAGCTGCACCGCGCGCGAGCCGTGCAGCCCGCGCTCTCACACGCCCGGTAGGCCACCTCGCTCGCGACCATGCTCCGAGCGCCGCAGGGCGAGGTACGCAACGACGACACCGACCAACGTCAGGCCGAGCATCATCGCGGCGGTTGCGTTGATCGCCGGAGTGACGCCGAAACGAAGCTGGCCCCAGATAAAGATCGGAAGCGTCTCGGACGTCGGTCCGGTGACGAAGAACGACGTGACGAAGTCGTCGAACGAGAAGGTGAAGGCGAGGAGGCCGCCTGCGAAGATCGCCGGCGCGAGGCGAGGAAACGTGACCTGCCTGAACGTCGAGAGCGGCCCTGCCCCCAGATCGAACGAGGCCTCCTCGAGGCTCTGCCCCATCGAGACGAAGCGCGCACGAACGACGAGTGCGACGACCGAGGCGTTGAAGACGACGTGCGCGATGAGGATCGTCTGCCAGCCCAGTGGGCTCTCGAGCCCGATCACGTTCCCGGCCTGCACGAAGAAGACGAGGGCGGCGATCGCGAACACGATCTCCGGTGTCACGAGCGTCATGTACGCGAGCGCGTCGATGGGCGTGCGCAGCCACGGCCGCATCCGCGGCAGGGCGAGCGCAAGCATCGTTCCGAGCACGCAGGCGACCAGCGCGTTGCCGAGGGCGATGAGCACGCTCCGCCGGAGGGCGTCGGTGATCTCCGGCGTCTGCAGCGCGACCTCGAACCAGCGGGTCGAGAAGCCCTCCCAGAAGAGGACGTCGCGTCCGCCGTTGAATGCGAACCCGACGACGACGAGGATCGGGGCGTACAGGAAGACGTACGCGAGCACGGCATAGCCGCCGAGCAGTCGCCGACCGATCATCCGCCGTACTGCTCCTGCTTGCCGAGCGCACGCGCGTAGATCAGCAGCGCGACCGTCAGCGCCCCGATGACGACCATCGCGATAGCCGATCCGAGCGGCCAGTCCCGCGACTCGAGGAACTGCTGCGCGATGAGGTTCCCCGTGTAGAACGTCTTGTTCCCGCCCAGGATGACCGGGATGATGTACTCGCCCGTCAGCGGGATGAAGACGAGCAGCGAGCCGGCCAGGATGCCCGGCAGCGCGAGCGGCAGCGTGATCCGCCGGAACGCACGAACCGGCGAGTCACCGAGATCCTGCGCCGCCTCGACGAGCGACCAGTCCATCCGCTCGAGCGCCGCGTACAGCGGCAGCACCATCAGTGGAAGGTAGTTGTAGGCGACGCCGATGTAGACGGCCTTCTCGGAGAAGAGGATCCCCTGGCTCGCGACCGCGTCCGAGAGGCCCAGCGCCCGGAAGAGCGGGAACTCGGGGTCGAGGACGATGAGCCACGCGTACGCGCGGATCAGGAAGCTGGTCCAGAACGGGACGATGACGAGCAGCAGGAGGACCGTCTTGTGCTTCGCGTAACGCGCGATGTAGTAGGCCAGCGGGAAGCCGATGACGAGCGTCGACAGCGTCCCGATGACGGAGAGCTTGAAGGTCTCGAAGAAGATGTCACGGTAGAGGTGGAACTCCCCGAAGATGTCGTCCCACAGGTAGCGGTAGTTGTCGAGCGTCCACGTGTATGCGATGTCGGAGAAGCCCGAGACCTCGCCGAAGCTCGTGACCGCGATGAACACGAGCGGGACGACGAAGAAGACGACATACCAGGCAACGGCCGGAAGCACGAGCCAGCCGGGGTAGCGCGGGCCGCCGGCCCCGGGGCGGGTCTCCCCGCCTTCAGTTCGCGCGCGACCGGAACCCGCACCCGCGGATTCCGGTCGCGTAGACACCCCTAAAGCGCGGCCGCGTTGCGGCCGCGGTCGTAGCTACTCACAGAGGCCATCTAGGCCGCTTTGAACTCCGTCCAGATCCGCTCGCGAAGCCTCGTGCCCTTCGCCGTCACCTGGTTGAACTCGAGCTTCTTCACCGTTGCCGCCGGTGGGAAGACGACCTTGTCGGAGAGGAGCGCTCCAGCCGCCGTGCCTTTGAGCAGCGACCGCTTCAGCGGTGAGCCGTAGTACGTATACGACGTCTCGAGGCCGTTGATGCGCGGCCGGTAGACGAAGTTGATCCACGCATGCGCGGCGCCCGGATTCGAAGCCCCGGTGGGGATGTTGTAGTAGTCGATCCAGATCTCGCCGCCTTCCTTCGCGACGACGAACTGCGCCTTGCCCTTGAGCTTGCTTGCAAGCGCAAGGCCGTCGCCGTTCCAGCCGAGCCCCATCCAGGCCTGCCCCTTGGCGATGATCGTGTCGTAGTTCGACGAGTGAAGCGCGACGATGTGCGGTTTGAGATCGAGCAAGACCCTCTTGACCGCGTCGAGCTCGCGCTGGTTCTCGGTGTTGTACGAGTACCCGAGCATCGTCGCGATCGAGCCGACGACCTCGGGCGACGAGTCGACCATCGTCGTCTTGCCGTACTTCTTCGTGAGCGCGACGAACTCCCTCCATGTCGTCGGACGCTCCTTCATCTTGTCCGTGCGGTACATGAAGCCGGTCGTACCCCAGTCCTTCACGACCGAGTACGTGCTCTTCGGGTCGTCGGGCGTGTTGCGGAACTTGGGATCCACATTCTTGCGGACGTTGCCGAGCTTCGACCAGTCGAGCGCCTGCAGCCGCTTCTCGGCGATGAGCTGCTTCGTCATGTACCCGGTCGGGCACACGAGGTCGTACCCGCGCGCGCCGCCCTTGAGCTTGGCCGCGAGCGTCTCGTTCGAGTCGTAGAAGCCCTTCTTGACCTTGATACCCGTCGCCTTCGTGAACTCCGAGTAGGTCTTGGGGTTCACGTACTGCGCCCAGTTGTAATAGAAGAGCGTTCCTCCCTGGTCGGCCGCCGCGAGCGCGTCGGCCGCACCGAACCGCCCGACCCCAGCCGCCGCGAGCGCCGCCGCAGTGGCGCCGGCGACGAAACCGCGTCGGTTCACGGGTCGCTCCCAGATCATGAGCTCGTCGCTCATCCGTTCCCTCCTTCGTCGAAGTCGAGGGCTTCCGCGTCCGTCCACGAGACGGAAACGCGCTCACCTTCCGCGAGCGCCTCGATGCCCCCTCTGTCTCCTGACCGCTGCTCCCGCGCCAGCACCTCCTGTCCGTCGTCGAGCCGGACGAGGCACTGCACGGCCGGTCCGATCACCATTCGCGTCGTCACGGTGCCCTGCACGCCCGTGTCGCCTGCCCGGAGGCGAAGATGCTCCGGCCGGACCGCGACCTCCTTTCCGTTCACCCGAATGAAGTTCGTGTCGCCTATGAAGCCCGCGATCCACTCGGTCGCAGGCGTGTCGTAGATCTCGTCCGGCGCTCCGATCTGCTCGATGCGGCCGCCGTTCATCACGACGACGCGATCCGACATGGCGAGCGCCTCCTCCTGGTCGTGCGTCACGTAGACGAACGTGATGCCGATCTCCTCCTGGATGCGCTTGAGCTCGATCTGCAGCTCCTTGCGCACCTTCAGATCGAGCGCGCCGAGCGGCTCGTCGAGCAGAAGCACGCGCGGGTGCATCACGAGTGCCCGCGCGAGGGCGACGCGCTGCTGCTGTCCGCCCGACAGCTGGCGCGGCTTCCGCGACTCGAGGCCCTCGAGTCGGACGAGCGCCAGCATCTGCAGCGCCCGCGCTCGGCGCTCCGTGCGGCCGAGCCGGCGCTGCTTCAGCCCGTACGCGACGTTGTCGAGCACGTTCAGGTGCGGGAACAGCGCATAGGACTGGAACACGGTGTTGACGTTCCGCTTGTAGGGCGGGACGCGGGAGACGTCGCCCCCGCCGATCCGCACCTCGCCCGCGTCCGGCTGCTCGAAGCCGGCGATGAGGCGCAGGGTCGTCGTCTTCCCGCAGCCCGACGGACCGAGGAGTGAGAGGAACTCGCCAGGATGCACCACGAGGTCGACCCGGTCGACCGCCGCGACGGAGCCGAACCGCTTCGTCACGCCGACGAGCTCGACGTCGGGTGTAGCCACCTCTGCCAGGGGTGGCGTCAGTAGCTGGGCGGACTGATGATCCACATCACCTCCGCGGGGTCGCCTCCGATGTTCACGAGCCGGTGGGGTGTCGACGACCGGTAGTCGATCGAGTCTCCGGTCGAGAGCTCGAACGTCTCGGGCCCCAGCTGCAGCGACACCACTCCTTCGAGAACGACGAGGAGCTCCTCGGAATCGCCGTGCGTATACGGCTCGTCTCCGGTGGAGCCACCCGCGTCGAGCTCGCCCACGATGACCTGCAGGTGCTCGAGCGGCCGTGGTGTGAGCATGAACTTGCGGCCGAGAGTGCCGAACGCCAGATTGGGACGTGTCTCGCGCCGGAGCACGCGTGCTCGTCCCGTCGACCCGTTCGGCTCGAAGAGATCGGCGACGTTGACGCCGAGCGCCGCGGCGATCCGCCTCAGTGACGCGACGCTCGCATTCGCCCGCCCGCGCTCGACCTGGCTGAGGAAGCTCTCCGAGAGGTCGGCTCGCTCTGCGACCGTCTTCAGCGTCGCCCGACGGAGTCGCCGGATGGCTCTGAGACGCTCGCCGACGTCGACACGCTGCTCTTCAGCGATCTGCGAGTTCATCGAAGAAAACTGAAGCGACACTACTCCTCGCTTTGACTCGAAGCAACCGGCCATGAGAGAGTCCGTGCGTCGTGGCGACCGTCGTCTTCTTCCCGGAGGGGGCCTACGGCCCGACGAACAATTGCGTCGGGATCGGCCAGGTCTTGCGCGAGCGCGGGCACCGCGTGGTCTTCGTCGTCGAGGAGTCGTTCGCGGGCACGCTCGAAGCTCAAGACTTCGAGGAGCAGCTCATGCGGCTCGGGTCGCCGCCCGAGGTCGAGGAGGAGCCCGGGCAGTTCTGGAAGGACTTCATCCGCGACACGGCACCGGTCTTCCGCAAGCCGACGATCGAGCAGCTGACGGACTTCATCGAGCCCACCTGGCGAGCGCTCTGCGACGGCGCGCGCTACGTCGACGACCGGTTACGCGAGATCTTCGACGACGTCCAGCCCGACGTGGTCGTGGAGGACAATGTCCTCTGCTTCCCGGCGATCCACCATTCGGGGCGGCCGTGGGCGCGGATCGTCTCCTGCAACCCGCTCGAGGTGAAGGACCCCGACGCCCCACCTGTGTTCTCGGGCTATCCCGCCGCCGATCGGACGGGCTGGGACGAGTTTCGCGCAGAGTACGCGCGCGCAATCGCAGATCTCCACGGCGACTTCTCGGCCTTCTGTGAAGAGCGCGGCGCACCGAAGCTGCGCGACGAGGAGTTCATCCACGAGTCCGACTGGCTCAACCTCTATCTCTATCCGGCGGAGGTCGACTACACGCGCGCGTCCGTGCTCGCTCCGACCTGGCAGCGGGTCGACACCTGCGTTCGCCGTTCGGACGCGCCGGCCGAGCTTCCGGCGCACATCGCGACGGGCGAGGGCGGGCTCGTGTATGTCTCGCTCGGAAGCCTCGGCTCGGCAGACGTCGACCTCATGAAACGGCTCGTCGACGTGCTCTCGAGGGCGCCGCACCGCTTCGTCGTCTCGAAGGGCCCGCAGGCCTCGGAGTTCGAGCTGGCCGACAACATGTGGGGCGAGGAGTTCCTGCCGCAGCCCGCGCTGCTCCCCTTAGCCGACGTGGTGATCACCCACGGCGGCAACAACACGACGACCGAGTGCTTCCACTTCGGCAAGCCGATGGTCGCACTCCCGCTGTTCTGGGATCAGTACGACAACGCGCAACGCGTGGCGGAGACCGGCTACGGGATTCGCCTCGACACGTACGAGTTCGAGGACGACGAGCTCCTCGGCGCCGTCGACCGGCTGCTCGCGGACGAAGGGCTTCGCACGCGGCTGGCAGGCATCGCCGCTCGCGTTCAGGTGTCACCGGGAACAGTGAAGGCCGCCGAGCTGATCGAGCGCATAGGCTGATCGAGTGGACGTCTACCGCACGCCCGACGAGCACTTCGATGGGCTACCGGACTACGCGTTCGAGCCGCGGTACGTCGAGCAGGACGGGCTACGGATGCACTACGTGGACGAGGGCAAGGGCGCGCCGGTGCTCATGCTCCACGGCGAGCCGACGTGGGCGTTTCTCTACCGGAAGATGATCCCGACGATCGCGGCTGCGGCACGAGCGGTCGCTCCCGACTACTTCGGCTTCGGCCGCTCGGACAAGCCGACGCGGATCGAGGACTACTCGTACGACTTCCACTACGCGTCGATCGAGCGCTTCGCCGACGAGCTCGAGCTGCGTGACGTGACGGTGGTCGTTCAGGACTGGGGCGGGCCGATCGGGCTCAGGCTCGCAGTCGAGCGGCCCGACCGCGTGGCGCGGCTCGTGATCCTGAACACAGGAATCGGCGCCGGGCGGGCGCCGTCCGAGGAGTGGCTGCGTTTTCGCGAGTTCGTTCGCCGCGTCGGGACCGACCTCGTCCCCGGCCAGCTCATCCGCATCACGTGCGTGGGGGAGCTCGACGACGCGGTGGTCGAGGGCTACAACGCGCCATTCCCGACGCCCGAGTCGAAGGCGGGTGTCCTCGCGTTCCCCGAGCTCGTCCCGACCGAGATGGATCACCCGAGCGCGGCGAAGATGATGGAGGTGCGCGCCGCGCTCGAGCAGTGGGAGCGACCTACGCTCGTCCTGTTCTCGGACTCCGACCCGATCTTCACGACGGTCGCGGCCGAGCACATGGCCTCGCGCATCCCAGGGTGCGGCCCGGCCGAGACGATCGCCGGCGCCGGCCACTTCCTGCAGGAGGAGAAGGGGGAAGAGATCGCCGAGCGGGTCGTCCGCTTCCTGCGCGAGTCGA
This sequence comes from Gaiellaceae bacterium, assembly GCA_035514135.1. Lineage (GTDB taxonomy): Bacteria > Actinomycetota > Thermoleophilia > Gaiellales > Gaiellaceae > GMQP-bins7. Next base: position 17,998 of record DATKBJ010000089.1, read on the forward strand.
GCTAGGCGCCGGGAGCGTACGCCTTCGCGACGTCGCCGATGATCGTGGCGAGCTCCCGGGGCGCGGCCGCATCGGCCAGTGGCTCGTCGGCAGATCGATGTAGGTGACGTTACGCAGCTCGCCCAGGCCAGCGAGAAACGAATAGCCCGCCGGGATCGCCTCCTTGTACTGCTCGGACGTGAACCCCGTGCAGATGACCGTGCTCGGAACGTCGAGGCGCGCGCCGTTGGTCAGCTCGGCGTCCTCGCGCAGCGCGGCTCCAGGTTGCGGAATAGCCCGCCGCCGGAACGTCTCGAGCTGATTCTCGGTGAGCCCGTCGAGGTTCCCCTCCTCCGCGAGCGCCTCCTGCGAGGTCAGCGGGAGCAAGACAAATCGGTGCGGCGGTCATTCCTCCACGCTCGAGCCCGCTACGGTCCAGGTGTCGCCCGAGTGGAGCAGCGCTTCGAGCTCACCCTCTCCGCGTTGCTCTCGCGCAGCATCGAGCTGCGCGCCCATCAGGTCGTCGTAGACCGGGCGCGCCACCGAGCGGAAGACGCCGAGCGGTACGGCGCCGTGGGTCTCGAACGTGATCCGCGAGAGCGCAAACGCGAGGCTCGCCTGCGCGTGGCTCGCGTCGTGGACGAGGAGCGAGTTCTCCCCGGCCTCGGCGACATCGACCACGCGCAGAGACCCGTCGGGGTACTGCTGGACGCCCTTCTCGTCTTCGGCCCCGAAGCGAATGCGTGCG
>DATKBJ010000090.1:0-42309 GCA_035514135.1 Gaiellaceae bacterium
CGGCGCGGTGTTCGGATCGTGCGCGTGATCGAGACGCACACCCACGCCGACCACCTCGCCGGGCACGGACGGTTCGCGCTCGAGCACGGGGTTTCCGTCAGCATCCACCCGGCAGCCGAGGCCGAGTATCCGCACGATCCCTTCGAGGACGGCGCGGAGATCGAGCTCGGTGACATCGTGCTGCGTTGCATCCACACGCCGGGGCACCGCCCGGAGCACTGCTGCGTCGCAGTCAGCGACCTGACGCGCAGCCCCGAGCCGTGGATCGTTCTCACCGGCGACTCGCTGTTCGTGGGAGACGCAGCGCGGCCCGACCTCGCTGTAGGCGCGCGCGAGGGGGCGGAGGGGCTCTTCCACTCGCTCCGGCGGCTCGCCGAGCTCGGCGACGGCGTCGAGGTCTATCCCGGTCACGTCGCGGGCTCGCTCTGCGGGAAGGCGATGAGCTCGAAGGCCTCGACCACGATCGGCTTCGAGCGCCGCTTCAACCCCTCGCTGGCACACGACGACGTCGCGCTCTTCGTCGCCGAGTCGGCTGGGATCTCCGCGCCGCGCCCCCCGAACATGGAGCGGATCGTCGCGCTGAACCGCGGGCCGTTCGTGAGAGCTCCGAATGAGCCGGAGCCGATCGCGACTCCGCCCGAGGGAGCGCAGATCCTCGACGTCCGGCCGTTCGATGCCTTCGCGGCGGGACATCATCCGAGCGCGCTCAGCGTGCCCGTCTCCGGCACACGCTTTGCGACGAAGGCCGCCTTCGTCCTCGATCCCCGCCCGCTCGTCGTGGTCGCAACCGACGAGAGCGAGGCCATCTGCGCGATCCGGGGGCTTCAGAGCGTGGCGCTGCTCGACATTGCGGGCTACATCCTGGGAGGCGGCCCGAAACAGCTCGAGCCGATCCCGATCGGCGAGCTCGACGCCCTCCTCGAGCGAGGAGCCGAGCTCATCGACGTGCGAGAGAAGGACGAGCGCGACACGGGGTACATCGCGGGGAGCCGCAACATCCCCTATCGCCTGCTCACGCTCGGCGAAGCGGATCTGCCACGCGACAAGCCGATCGTCACTATCTGCGAGAGCGGCCCGCGCGCGGCGATCGCGGCGAGCATCCTTGCCGCGCATGGCTTCGACGCGCACCCGGTGGTCGACGGCGGCATCGACTCGTGGGCCGCGGCCGGCAAGCCCACGGTCGAGTTCAGGCGCTGCGGTAGCTGAACCTCAGCCGGCCGCGGCGAGCACGTCGTCTGCCTCGCGCAGATATGCGGTCGCGCCGACGCTCGTCCAGAACGCCCGGGCCTGTTCGAGATGTGCCGAGGCGTCCGCCATGCGACCTTCACGCGCGAGCTCGCGGGCAGCGACCAGTCGCACCTGAGCCTGAAGCGGCTCCTCGCCGATCGAGGCGAGGATGTCGGCGGCAGCGGTGTATCGACGCTCGAGCGTGGCCATGGTCGCGTCCCGCCAGGGACCATCGGCGAGGCGCTGGGCGATCTCCAGGGCGTCGGCATGCCGTCCAACCGCTTCGAGCCCCAGCACGAGCTCGACATGCCAGTGCTGCCCGTCACCGGGCGACTCGCTCGTCGCGATCGCATCGACGACCTCGGCCAACGCGTCCGAGCTCTCCTCGTGCAGGCCCCTCCGTCGAGCCAGCCACGCGAACGCGATCAACGAGGGCCACAGGACCTGGGGATCCTGGATCTCGCGAGCGAAGTCGACGACGGCGTGCATCTCGGCGAGCGCAAGGTTGGCCTCTCCCCTTGCCTCGAGGATCCGCGCCCGGGTATCCCTCGCGGCATTGAGCTGGTAGCCGCTCTGATCCTGGTGGTCCAGGAACATCTGAATCATCTCGAGCGCCCCAGCCCAGTCGCCACCCGAGTAGAGGAGCCCGAGCAGGTTTCCGCGAATGAACCACGCGCCCTGTTCGTCACCCTCGCGTTCGGCTCGCTCCAGGCCCTGTTCGAGCGCGCTCCTCGCCTTGCGGGCGTCACCAGCAGTCGCCCACGCGGCATAGAGGTTCGTATAGCCACGCGAAGCGACCTTCCCACGATGGCCGACTAGCTCGAGGGCAGCCTCGATCATCGCGATCCCAGCGAGGTCGCCTCCGGTCGCCGCGACGACTCCGCCCGTCACCAAGGCGTCGGCCCGGATCTCGTCGTCGCCGATCTCCGCGGCAAGCAGGGCAGCTTGGGATGACAGCTCGCGCGCCGTGTCGTTGTTGTAGTTGAGCATCTCTCGCCGTGCCTGCTCGGCGAGCACGAGCGCCTTCGCACGAGAGGACGGCCTGCCCTCGACGAGGGCCGCAGCGCGCTCCAGCCAGCTGTGCGCCTCGCCGGGCCGGGCATGCCAGAGATGGAAGCTCGCGACGACGGCGCACTCCGCCGCGCGCTCCGGCTCCCCGCCTCGCTCGAAGGCATCGACCGCCCTCCTCAGCTCGTCGCCGTCGCGACCCACGAACCCGAACGCCTTCCCGGACGCGAACAGCAGCTCGGCCGACGGCTCCTCTCCGTCGGGAACGAGCTCGAGCGCGCGCGCGAGGAACTCGACGGCGCGCTGAAACGCCGACAAGGAGAGTGCGCGCTCCCCCGCTTCCTGGAGAGCCGGCACCGCACGCGCGCTCAGCGTGGAGACGTCCTCACCGGCCGCGCGATAGAGATCGATAGCGGCCTGATAGTGGTGTGCCAACGTCTCGGCACGATCCTCGGCTCGATCTGCCGGCAGTGACTCGATCCACGACGCCGCCGAGACGTGACGCGCTGCGCGGGCGACGCGTGGAATCTGGCCATACGCAGCGTCGCGAACGAGCGCGTGCTGAAAGGCGTGCTGCGTAGCACCCGCTACGGTCGACCGGAGCTCCCGTCGAACGAACTCCTTGCGCTCGAGCGCGCGCAAGGCATCTTGGAGCTGCCACGGCTCGAGCCCGGCGACCGTCGCCAGAGCGTCCGACCAGAACACTTTCCCGAGCACCGCTGCCTGCTGTAGTAGCTCCTTCTCCTCGGCCGGAAGGAGGTCGATGCGCGCCGCGACGATTCCCTGAACCGTCTCGGGAAGCCGTCCGTCGACGCTCCCACCGGCCTCGAGCATGCGAACGAACTCCTCCGCATAGAGCGGGTTCCCCGCGGCCCGCTCAACAAGCTGCCGTTGTACATCCGCGTCGAGCAGAGACCGCCCGAGCAGCGCAAGGATTAGACGAGCCGTCTCGTCGTCGTCGAGCGGAGCGAGCGAGACGGTGGTCGCGTTCCTCTTTCCTCCGCTCCATCCCGGCCGGCGCTCGAGAAGCTCTGGTCGTGCCGTGCACACCACGAGCAGCGGGACGCCGTCCACCCAGTCGACGAGGCCGTCGATGAAGTCGAGCAGGCCGTCGTCCGCCCAATGGATGTCCTCGAAGACGAGCACTGTCGGTCCGCCGAGCGCGAGCACCTCCAGGAAGCGCCGCCAGGCCGAGAAGGTCTCACCGCGCCGGTCACCGGCAGTCGGGTCGTCGGCGCCAAGACCGACGAGGGGTCGCAGGTGTCGCTCGATCCACGTGCGCTCACCCTCGTCCGAGATGACGGCGACCGCTTCCGTGAGTCTCGTCTCGGTGACGTCCGCGGGATCCGACTCCAGGATCCCCGCCTGCGCCTTCACGATCTCTCCCAGCGCCCAGAACGAGACGCCCTCACCGTAGGGCAGCGAGCGTCCCTGACGCCACGTGATGAGCTCCTCGTCGGCGTCGACCACACGCCCGAGCTCGTACAGGAGCCTGCTCTTCCCCATTCCCGGCACACCGACGAGTGTGACGAGCTGCGTCGAGCGATCACCACGCGTCCGCTGGAGCGCGTCCACGAGGAGATCGAGCTCGCGATCCCTCCCGACAAGGGATGCCCGCCCTGCTCCGCCGAGATCCACACCGAGCCGCGATCGTGCCTCCTCAGCCTCCCACACGAGCACAGGCTCGGTCTTGCCCTTCGCCTCCACCGGGTCGGAATCCCGGTAGACGATCTCGCGCTCGGTGGCTCGAAAGGTCTGCTCTCCGACGAGAATTCCGTCGACCGGCGCTGCCGACTGGATGCGAGCCGCAGTGTTGATGACGTCGCCCGCAACCATCGCCTCACCTTCTCCCGGCGACGCGTCGAGCGAGACCAGCGCCTCACCGGTGTTTACCGCGATCCTCACATGAAGATCTCGATCGGGCTCGTCCTCGTTCAGACGGGCGACGGCATCGCGCACGGCCAGCGCGGCGCGCACGGCTCGCTCGGGATCGTCCTCGTGGGCCACGGGTGCCCCGAACACGGCAACAACGGCGTCGCCGATGAACTTCTCCACTGTCCCACCAAAGCTCTCGAGCTCGTCTCGGGCGCGCTCGTGGTACACGCGCAGGAGCGCGCGAACGTCCTCGGGATCGCTCGTCTCCGCGCGGGCCGTCGATCCCACGAGGTCGACGAACACGACGCTGACGACCTTGCGCTCCTCGCGACGCGCCGCGGTCGCGACAGCGAGCGACGCCCCGCACTCGGCGCAGAACTTCGCAGACTCGGCGTTCTCGGAACCGCACGTGGGACAGTGCATCGTCAGCTCGCCACGGCGAGCAGCGCTTCGGCCTCGCGGACGAACGCGCTCGCCTCGACCTCTCTGTAGAACGCGAGGGCCGGCATCAGCTGTGCCGCGGCCTCTGCGCTGCGGCCCGCACCCGCTGCAGCGCGCGCCGCTCGCAGCCACACGTCGGCCTCGAGCGTGCGCGCGCCGATACGAGCGAGGATCTCCGCGGCTCGCACGAGCTCGTCCACGGCGATCGCTACCGAAACGTCCGCCCACGGCGTCCCGGAATCCCCGTCTGCCCCAGCCGGAAGAAACGGCTCTCGACCGAGGTCGCGGCAGACGAGAGCCGCCCGGACGACGAACGACCCCACAGCACGTTCCGGGGCGCCGAGCTCGTCCATGAACGCGTGGGCACCCGCCTCATCCCCGCTTCGATATGCGACTCGAGCGGCCACGACGAGCGCGGGGTCGAGAGCCTGCGGGTCGCGGATCGCCCGCGCATGCTGCAGGACGACGTCCACATCGTCGGCGGCGCCTCGATCGTCGCCCCGCGCCATGCGGATCTCGGCTCGAACGGCGAACCCCACCTGCTGCATGTAGTGCGTCTCGCCGCCGATCACGCTCTCGGCAAACGCGAGTGCCTCGTCCCACGCGCCGCTGAGGTACGTCATCTCGGCCAGGTTGCCCTGGAACCAACACAGAGCCGTCCACGAGAACCCCATCCGCTCGCTGAAGGCGAGCCCCTCCCGCGTGACCGCCTCCCCGCGGTCGAGGTCGCCCTTCTTGTGAACGAGTTGCGACCCCAGGTTGATGTAGGCACGGCCCGCGCGAAACGAGTTGCTGCGAAGGCCCAGCTCGAGGCTGCGCGTACTGTCCTCCTCCCATCCGGGCTCGAGGAGGAAGGAGCGTGCGATCCCTCGGGTATTCAGCGCATCGCCCAGCAGCTCGTCGTCCCCGAGCTCTTCGGCCATCTCGATCGCCTCCTCGACGAGCTCCAACGCCTCTTCGTAGCGTCCCGCCAATGAGAGGAAACGCGCCACCTGCGCGACCACGTTCTGCTTCTCGGGCGAGAGCGCCGCGCCGTCGGCGAGCTGCCGCGCGCGCTCGAAGTACCCGAACGCGCCGTCCTGATCGCCTCTCTGCCAGACGAACTCGCCACGCGTCACGGTGGCCTGGGCAGCGGCCGCGGGATCCGAGATCGCGAGCGCCTCGGCCGCGCGCTCCAACTCGTCTGCTCCTTCCTCCACGTACCCGTGCATGAAGGCGAGCACCAGACCGAGGGAGAGCAGGAAGTACGGATCATCGTCGACCGCGGGGTCGAGCTCGCGCAGCCGACCGTAGAAGCCCAGCGCCCCGGCAAGGGCTCCGATCCCCAGCGCTCGGTCGCCCGACTCCCTGAGCGCCTGCGCCGCGCGCGGCACGAGCTCTGTGTCGTCGAAGCCTGCAGCGCGCGAGTACTCGATCGCCGCGAGTAGATGGTGCGCAAGGATCTCGGTGCGGTCATCTGCCCGGTCCGACGGAAGCGTCTCGATCCAGTCGGCCACGCGTCGATGAACGTCTGCCCGCGCGGTCCGCGACATCTGGCCGTACACGCCGTCGCGCACGAGCGCGTGGACGAACGCGTACTGCCTCGAACCGGCGACCGCCGACCGGTGCTCGCGCCGCACGAACTCCTTCCGCTCGAGCGCATGCAGGCTTTCCTCGAGCCGCCAGGAGTCGACGGCCGAGAGGCTCGACAGCGCATCCGTCCAGAACACTTTCCCCAGGGCAGCCGCGAGCTGCAGGAGCTCCTTCTCCTCGCCCGGAAGGGCGTCGATCCGCGCGGCAACGACGCCCTGCAAGGTCTCGGGCGCCGCCGCCGGGTCGCTGCCGTCGGCGAGCATGCGTGCGTACTCCTCGGCGAAGAGCGGATTGCCCTCGGCGCGCTGCAGGAGCGCGGCTTGCTGATCGGCCGGGAGGACCGGCGATCCGAGCAACGCGGCGAGGAGTCGCGCAGTGTCCTCGTCAGACAGCGGCGCGAGCGAGATGGTCGCGGCGTTGCGTTTTCCGCCGCCCCAGCCGGGTCGGCGCTCGAGCAGCTCGGGGCGCGCCGAGCAGACGACGAGGAGCGGCACGCCCGACACCCGATCGACCAGGGCGTCGACGAAGTCGAGCAGAGCGTCGTCGGCCCAGTGAAGGTCCTCGAAGACGAGCACGACGGGCTGCGTCTCCGCCAACGCCTCGAGGAATCGCCGCCAGGCGGCGAAGGACTCGTCGAGGCTCGCCTGCCCCGGAGACCTCGCCACCTGCACACCAGTCAGCGCGAGGAGATGCCGTTCGACCCACGGCGCTTCCGTCTCGTCCGACACGAGGTCGCGGACTGCAGCTGCGACCTTTGCCTCTACTTCGTCAGAACCGTCGGTCTCGAGGACTCCCGCCTGCGCCTTCACGATCTCCGCGAGTCCCCAGAACGCAGATCCCTCCCCGTACGGAAGAGAGCGACCCTGACGCCAGACGATGAGCTCGGGATCGTCGTCGACGATGCGAAAGAGCTCGCGGACAAGGCGTGACTTCCCAATTCCCGGCACGCCGACGACGGTGACGAGCTGGGGCTCCAGCCGCGCACGTGCGCGAGCGAGAGCGCCGACGAGAACGTCGCGCTCGTCGTCGCGTCCGACGAGCGACGAGCGGGTGTCCGAGAGGTCGATTCCGAAGCTGGCGCGGCGGCCGACGGCGCGCCACACCGCAAGCGGTTGCGCTTTCCCCTTCGCGGCGACGGGCTCCTCTACCTCGTACTCGATCGCGCGCTCGGTGGCGCGATACGTGTGCTCTCCGACCAGGATCCCTCCCGGAGGCGCCGCCGACTGAAGGCGCGCACCGGTGTTGATCACGTCGCCTGAGACGAGGCCTTCCCCGAGGTCGGGGCGCGCGTCGAGCGCGACGAGCGCCTCACCCGTGTTCACGCCGATTCGGATCTCGAGGGCAAGCGCCGGGTCGGCCTCGTTCATCTCCGCTATCGCCTCCTGGATCGCAAGCGCCGCGCGCACCGCCCGCTCAGGGTCGTCCTCGTGGGCAACCGGCGCTCCGAAGACGGCAACGACCGCGTCGCCGATGAACTTCTCGACCGTTCCGCCGTGCCGCTCGAGCTCCTGCCTGAGACGTGCGTGGTACGGGGCGAGCACCGCGCGAACGTCCTCGGGGTCGAGCCGCTCCGCCCGCTCCGTCGACCCGACCATGTCCGCGAAGACGACCGTGACGACCTTGCGCTCCTCGCGATGAGCCGCCGATGCGGCGGCGAGCGCCATCCCGCACTCCGAGCAGAACTTCGCGCCATCTGCATTGTCGAAGCCGCATGAGGGGCACGCAGCCATCTTTCGCGAGTCTATGCCGGTGGGCCGACGCGCTCTACGACATGACCGGCCGCACGCATCGCCGCGAGCAGCTCCTGACAGTGCTCTTCGTCCCTCGTGGACACGATGATCTCGAGCTCCGTCTGCAGCGCTGTCGTCGTTCGCCCTTCCCGGTGATGGTCGACCGAGACGACGTTCCCGCGGCCCTTTGCGATCAGATCGAGCACGTTGCGTAGCTCTCCTGGACGATCCGGGATGAGCAGCCTGATTGCGAGGAACCGCCCCGCCTCGGTGAGGCCGTGGCGCAGCACCGAGATGAGCGTCGTCGCGTCGATGTTCCCGCCCGAGAGCACCACGGCGACCGACCCCGTCCCGGGCACACGTCCGGCGAGGAGGGCTGCGAGCCCGACCGCGCCCGCGCCTTCGACGAGAAGCTTCGTTCGCTCCACGCAGAGGACGAGTGCCTCCGAGATCTCCTCGTCCGAGACCTGCACGGTGTCGTCGAGCACGCGCTCGAGGATCGAGCTCGGAAGCACTCCAGGACGCTTCACGGCGATCCCGTCGGCGATCGTGTAGCCCGGCTGGCAGATCACGCCGATCGTGCGCACGGCCGGACGACGCTCTTTCAGCGCGAGCGCGATCCCGGCGGCGAGACCGCCGCCGCCGATCGGGATGAGGACGGTCTCGGCGTCCGGCACCTGCTCGGCGAGCTCGAGACCGATCGTTCCCTGGCCCGCAATGACGCGCTCGTCCTCGAACGCGTGCACGAGCGTCGCGCCGGTGCGCTCGACGTGCGCCTGTGCAGCAGCGACCGCCTCCTCGAATCCCTCCCCTGTGAGCTCGGTCGCGCCGCCGTACGAGCGTGTCGCCTCCACCTTCGCCATCGGCGCGTCCTGCGGCATGAAGATCGTGGCCGAGATACCGGCCTCGCGTGCAGCCCACGCCACTGCCTGGCCATGGTTCCCGGCGCTCGCGGCCACGACGCCCGCGGCGCGCTCCGATTCGCCGAGCGTCGCAATCGTGTTGTAGGCGCCCCGGATCTTGAACGAGCCCGTGCGCTGGAGGTTCTCGGCCTTGAGGAACACCTGCCTGCCTGTCAGTCGCGAGAACGTCTCCGTCGGGTACAGCGGTGTCTCGCGCGCGACGCCGGCGAGGCGCTCGCGCGCGAGCTCGATGTCAGCGATCGTCGGCTGGGCTGTCATGGGGTCAGAGCCTGGGGTCGGACCCCAGCTCGAAGACGTCGTCGAGGATGAGCTTCACCGCGCTCAGCGGGTCGAGCTCGCGCTTCTCGACGCGTGCCAGGACGCGCCGGAGCTCTGCATCCTCGGCGACCGCGGCTCGGAGATGGGCGCCCGCGCGACTCGAGGCGACGGCGAAGACCTCGGCCGCGAGGTTCTTCCGGCGGCGCTCCTCGAGGCGCCCGTCACGTTCGAGCTCGGCGCGATGGTCGTCGATCGCCGCCAGGAGCTCCGGGACACCCTCGCCGCGCAGCGCCTCCGTGAGCAGGATCTTCGGACGCCCCTCGGGCTCGGCGAGCGCGACGATCGAGCGCACCTCGTTGAACATCGTCTTCGCGGCCGGGTGATCCATCTTGTTGATCGCGATCACGTCGGGGATCTCCATGATCCCGGCCTTGAGCGCCTGCACCGAGTCGCCGGATCCGGGCATGAGCACGAGCAGCACCGTGTCGGCGATGCCCGTCACCTCCACCTCGCTCTGGCCCGCTCCGACGGTTTCGACGAACACGACGTCCTTCCCCGCGGCGTCGAGGAGGAGTACGGCTTGGAGCGTCGCCTCGGCGAGCCCACCCAGGTGCCCGCGCGTCCCCATCGAGCGGATGTAGACGCCGGGATCCAGGAAGTGATCCGAGAGGCGGATGCGATCCCCGAGGAGTGCACCATGCGAGAAAGGGCTGGAAGGGTCGACCGAGACGACACCGACGGTCTGCTCGCGCTCGCGCACGAGACCGATCAGTGTCCCGATGAGGCTCGACTTCCCAACCCCGGGTGGACCGGTGACGCCGACGATCGCGGCGTTGCCGGTGCTCGGGTAGAGCTCTCGCACGAGAGGATACGCGAGCGGGTCGCCGTCCTCGACGAGCGATATGGCACGCGCGAGCGCGCGGCGGTCGGCGTCACGGACGCCTGCAACGAGATCCTCAGGAGTCCACGTTCTGCCCACCACGGGCGCCACTCTATGTGGAAGGCGGCTTGTGACACCGTGTCGCGAGACGCGTGATCGGAACTCTAGCCCGGCCTCCGGGCTTCGGCTTCTCGCCGTGCTTCGATCTCCTCGAAAAGCGTCGCGATACGTTCGAGCGGCGGGGACGGCGTACGGTTCGCGATCTCCTCGGCCACTTTCTCGGCAGGTGCTGGTTGGCCGTTGCTCAATGCAGCGGCCGCCGACTCCGAGCTCGCCTCGACCGCATCCCACTCCTCGGCCTGTGCGACCGGGAGCCAGCGGGTCATGACGAGAGCGACGAGCGCGGCGACGAGGTAGACCCCGCCTGCTCCGATCCAGACGGCACGCGCACCAACGAGGTCGGTGAGCACTCCCGCGACGCCCATCGCGAGACCGAGGACGGCGTAGTTCGAGCTCATGATCGTGGCAAGCGCGCGCCCCCGGTACTGGTCGGGCGCGCCGCGCTGGACGAGAAGCCTGTTACAGACGATCACGGAGCCGTTTCCAGCGGCGCCACCGACCACGAAGGCGACGGCGAGCCAGATCGAGCCGCTCAGCGCCGCCGCACCCCAGCCCACGCCCATTAGCACGAGCGAGCCGACGTAGTTGCGACGCAACCCGACCCGGCCCAGCGCCGGAGCGGCGAGGAAGCTTCCGATTGCGAGCCCGATGCCGCTCGCCGCGACGAGCGCCCCGAAACCGAGGTTCCCGGAATCGAGCGTCTTCTTCGCGAACACGACCTCGGCGACGTTCACCGCAGCGGAGCCGATGAGCGCGACGTTCCAGACGATCAGGACCGTGCGCAGCGGCCGCGCCGTCACAACGAGCTTCAGGCCGTCGGCGACGTCGCGCCAGTGGCCGCGCGTGAGGGGATCCTCGGAGCGGAGACTCTGCTCCGGGATCCTCGCGACGAACGCTGCGGACACCAGGAACGTCACCGCGTTCACTGCATACGGCACGGACGGCGGCCAGACCGTGAGCATCGCGCCGGCGACGACGGGACCGATCATCCAGGCGAGCGTCTCGACGGTCACCCACAGCGAGTTCGCATTGACGAGGTCTTCCTCGGAGACGAGATTCGGGAGCGCTGCTCCTGCCGCGGGCAGGAAGAAGCCCGTTGCGACGCCGGAAGCAGCCGCGAGCGCGACCAACGCGCCGGGTCCGTCGACGAACGGCAGGGCGGCGAAGACGCCGCAGCGTGCGAGATCCGAGGCGATCATGAGCCGACGACGCGAGAGCCGATCGACGAGCGGGCCGAGCAGGAGCCCGATCGCGACGATCGGAAGGAAGTCGGCGATCAGGAGTGCGGCAACCCAGACGCCCGACTCCGTCTCGTCGTAGATGTGAACCGTGAGTGCGATCGCTGCCACGTACGTGCCGAAGCTCGAGCCAGCGGTCGCGAGGAAAAGGTACGCGAACGACGGCGAACGGCGAAGGAGGTCGAGACGGCTGGTGCTCTCCACGACTCGTGGTGAACCTAGCACCAGTCTGCGATCTCGACTACGGCTCTTTCGGCCCTGTCCTTACGAGACATGTGCCGAATGTTCGGTGCCCGGAACGTGGCGCCTGCCTTGGTCGGGCCACGGGTCTCAGGGCTCGTATGCCAGGTTCTGTCGCAGCCAGCGCTCCGCTTCTGCGAGCGTGATTGCCTTGCGCTCGGCGTAGTCGGCGACCTGGTCCCGGCCGACGCGGCCGACGGAGAAGTAGCGCGCCTGCGGATGCGCGAAGTAGAGACCGCTGACGCTCGCCCCCGGCGTCGTCGCGAATGATTCGGTGAGCCCGATACCCGCCCGTTCCGCGTCGAGAAGCTCGAGGAGCGTGCCCTTCTCGGAATGGTCGGGACAGGCCGGGTACCCGTAGGCCGGGCGGATGCCACGGAAGCGCTCGGCGATGCGCTCTTCGGCCGTGAGCGCCTCGGTCGGGGCATACCACTCGCGCCTCACGGTCTCGTGCAGGCGCTCGGCGAACGCCTCCGCCAGACGATCCGCCAGCGCTCGCACCATGATCGAGCGGTAGTCGTCGAGCTCCGCCGCAAACCGATCCGCGAGCTCATGCCCTCCGTGGATGGCGACGGCGAAGGCGCCCACGTGGTCCGCGAGGCCGGTCTCTCCCGGCGCGACGAAGTCCGCGAGCGAGCGGTTCGGGCGAGAGTCGGCGTGGTCGGCCTGCTGTCGCAGCATCGGGAACCGGACGCCTCCGTCGAGCACGACGTCGTCGCCTTGTGCGTGCGCAGGCCAGAAGCCGCGGATGCCGCGCGCCTGCAACGAGCCCGACGCCGCGATCTCGTCGAGGAGCTCGTTCGCAGCGGCGAACAGGTCGCGCGCGACCTCGCCCTTCTCGGGGTCCTCGAGGATCGCCGGATAGCGGCCCTTGAGCTCCCACGCATGGAAGAAGAACGACCAGTCGACGTACTCCCGCAAGGTCGCGATCTCCTCCTCGACGTCCCGCACACCGGTGAACGGCGGGGCGACGAGGTCGTCCTCGTGCCAGTCGATCGGAGTGCGCCGCTCGCGCGCCTCGCGGAGCGACAGCAGCGGCTTGCGCCCCTTCTCGGCATGAAGTGCACGCAGCCGCTCCTGGTCGACGCGGTTCTCTGCGTCCAGCCGCTGACGACGGTCGTCGTCGAGGAGATCGGCGACGACGCCCACGACACGCGACGCGTCGAGCACGTGCACCGTCGGCTGGCCGTACTCCGGCGCGATGCGGACTGCAGTGTGCTGCTTCGAGGTCGTCGCGCCGCCGATGAGCAGCGGGAGCTCGATCCCGCGTCGCTCCATCTCCTTCGCGACCGAGACCATCTCGTCGAGCGACGGCGTAATGAGCCCCGAGAGGCCGACGATGTCGCAGTCCTGCTCGATGGCGATGTCGAGGATCCGATCGGCCGTCACCATGACCCCGAGGTCGATCACGTCGTAGCCGTTGCACCCGAGGACGACCCCGACGATGTTCTTCCCGATGTCGTGGACGTCGCCCTTGACCGTCGCCATCACGACGCGGGCCGCCGACGAGCGCCCGGTCTTCTCGGCCTCCATGTACGGCTCGAGGTACGCGACAGCCCGCTTCATCGCGCGCGCGCTCTTCACTACCTGCGGGAGGAACATCTTTCCGGAGCCGAAGAGATCACCGACGATCTTCATGCCGTCCATGAGCGGACCTTCGATGACCTCGAGCGGGCGAGACACGGACTGACGCGCCTCCTCCGTGTCCTCCTCGATGAAGTCGACGACGCCATGGACGAGCGCGTGTGCGAGGCGCTCCTCGACCGGAGCCTCGCGCCAGGAGAGGTCGAGCTCACGCTTCGTCGCGCCGCCGGTGACCGTGCTCGCGTACTCGACGAGCCGCTCCGTCGCATCCGGCCTGCGGTCGAACAGGACGTCCTCGACCCTCTCCAGGAGCTCGGGCTCGATGTCCTCGTAGACGGCGAGCTGCCCTGCGTTGACGATCCCCATGTCGAGACCGGCACGAATCGCGTGGTAGAGGAACGACGCGTGCATCGCCTCGCGCACTGCGTCGTTCCCGCGGAACGCGAACGAGAGGTTCGAGATCCCGCCGGAGACGGACGCTCCGGGACAGCGCTCCTTGAGCAGCGGGATCGCATCGATGAACGCCTTCGCGAACGCCGCGTGCTCCTCGATCCCGGTCGCGACCGCGAGCACGTTGGGGTCGAGGATGATGTCCTCGGGCGTGAAGCCGGCCTGTGCGATGAGCAGGTCGTACGCGCGGCCGAGGATCGCGACCTTACGCTCGACCGTCTCTGCCTGGCCACGCTCGTCGAACGCCATGACGACGACCGCCGCCCCGAACGAATGCACGACGCGCGCTTGCTCGAGGAACGGCTCCTCGCCTTCCTTGAGCGAGATCGAGTTGACGACACCCTTCCCCTGGAGACAGCGCAGCCCGGCTTCGAGAGCCGAGAAGCGTGAGCTGTCGACCATGATCGGAAGGCGCGCGGCTTCCGGCTCGGTGGCGAGCAGGTTGAGGAACGTCGTCATCGCCTGCTCGGCATCGAGCAGGTCGGCGTCCATGTTCACGTCGAGGAGATTCGCCCCGCCGCGCACCTGCTCCAGTGCCACGTCGACGGCGCTTTGGAAGTCGTTCGCCTCGATCAGGAGGCGGAACTTCGCCGACCCGGTGACGTTCGTTCTCTCCCCGACGACGACGAAGCCCGTGTCGGGCCCGATGACGAACGGCTCGAGCCCGGAGAAGCGTGGCCTCGTCGAGCGCTCGGGAACCCTCCGCGGCGGCAGACCCTCGACCGCCCGGACGATTGCGTGTGTGTGCTCCGGCGTCGTGCCGCAGCAGCCTCCGACGAGATTGACGAGACCGTCCTCGGCGAACGCCCGAAGGTAGCGGCTCGTGTCCGCCGCCTCCTCGTCGTGGAGCCCGAGTGCGTTGGGCAACCCGGCGTTCGGATGACACGAGACGTAGGTCGAGGCGACGTTCGCGAGCCCCTCGAGAAACGGCCGCATCTCCGTAGCTCCCAGTGAGCAGTTCACACCGACGATGAACGGCTCGGCATGCTCGACCGAGATCCAGAACGCGTCGGACGTCTGACCGGAGAGATTGCGCCCGCTCCTGTCGATCGCGGTGAACGACAGCCAGAGCGGCAGCTCGGGTGCCGCCTCACGCGCGGCGACGATTGCCGCCTTCGCGTTCAGCGTGTCGAAGATCGTCTCGACGAGCAGCAGGTCGACGCCGCCGTCGCGCAGAGCGCGGATCTGGTCCTCGTAGGCTGCCTGCACCTGGTCGAACGTCACGGCGCGGTAGGCGGCGTCCTCGACCTTGGGGGAGAGCGAGAGCGTGACGTTCAGCGGCCCCACGGAGCCGGCGACGAAGCGTGGCTTGTCCGGCGTGCGCACCGTCCACGCGTCGGCCGCGGCGCGTGCGAGCTGAGCGCCCGCGAGACTCATCTCCGCCGCTGCGCCCTGGAGCGAGTAGTCCGCCTGTCCGATCGACGTCGCCGTGAACGTGTTCGTCGTCGCGATGTCCGCGCCGGCAGCGAAGTAGGAGTCGTGGATCTCGGCGATGATCTCCGGCGCAGCCAGGTTGAGGATGTCCGGGTCGCCCTTGACGTCGTGTGTGTGAGACGCGAACCGCTCGCCGCGGTACTCCTCTTCCGAGAGCCCGAGCCGGTGGACGAGCACGCCCCACGAGCCGTCGAGCACGAGAATTCTCTCGGCGAGGAGCTCTTCGAGATGTGTGCGGGTGTCCTTCACGAAAATCGGCTCCCACCTAAAGGGTCGGGAGCCGGGAAGGCCCTCGCGCTTTAGGCGTTTGGTAACCCGGTCGCCAAGCTGCCGTTCAAAGCTCTCCGGGACTCTCAGGCTAGCGTACGCCGTAGGGCATCGAAATCCTCCGCTTGAGATCCCTTCCGCAGGAGTGTTGTAGTATACGACTATGCTTACCGTCCCAGAAGCGGCAAGGCGCGCAAACCGCAACCCCGAGACGATCCGCCGCTGGATCCGCGCCGGCAAGCTCCCCGCCCGCAAGATCGGCATGCAGCACGTGATCGAGGAGGACGCACTCGAGGCGGTGCTCGATGACGAATACGAGATGCTGCCGCTACCACCCGAACTGGAGCTCATGGCAGACGGGCGACCCCAGCCCAACTGGGTTCGCATCATCCGGCAGTCGCGCGAGAACCACTAAGTGCTTGTCCTCGACGCGAGCCTGGTCGTCCCAGACTGCGCGGCAGGCCGCGGCTTCGACTACCTGAACGACCGCGCACTCGTTGCGCCGCCGTTCATGTGGGCCGAGGTGCGATCGGGTCTACACGAGGCCGCGTGGCGCGGCGACGTCGACCGAGCTACCGCGCTCCGGGCTCACGACCTGCTCATGGCGGCGCCGATCGAGCCTCGATCTCCGGCAGCACTTGGCACAGAGTCGTGGCGGATCGCCGATGAGCTGGGCTGGGCGCGCACCTACGACGCCGACTACGTCGCGCTCGCCTCGATCCTCGGCTGCCGCCTGGTAACGCTCGACAAGCGCCTTCGCCGAGGGGCCGACCGCCTCGGGTTCGTCGTCTCCCCCGCCGAGCTGTAGCCGTCAGCCGGTCGTGCGGCCGGAGACCGAGAGCTGGTTCTCGGCGTGCTTGATCCGCTGCTCCAGCTGCCAGCGATCGGCCGTCGAGTCGCCCGCCTCGACCTTCTCGAGCTCCGTCTTGGCCGTCTCGAGCTGGGCACGAGCCCGCTCGTCGTCGATCTCCTTCACGTTGACGGCGTCGTCGACGAGGGCGAGCGCGCGATCGAGCTCGACCTTGAAGAAGCCGGGCCCGGTCGCGAACTCGAGCACCTCGTTCGGGCTCAGGTGGATGCGCGTCGAGCCGGCTTTGAGCGTCGCGACGAGCGGCGCGTGGCGCGCGAGCACGCCGATCTCACCCGCCGCACCCGGCACGATCACCATCTCCGCCTCACCGTCGAAAGCGGCGCCGTCGGGCGTGACGAGCGCGACGTCGAACTTGGGATGCGACTCGGCCATGCCGGCGCTAGGCAGCGACCGCTTCGGCCGCGCGAGCCTTCTCGACAGCGTCCTCGATCGTGCCGACCATGTAGAACGCCGACTCGGGGAGCTCGTCGTGCTCGCCCTCGATGATCGCGCGGAAGCTGCGAATCGTGTCCTCGAGCTTGACGTACTTGCCCGGCGTCCCCGTGAACTGCTCGGCGACGAAGTTCGGCTGCGACAGGAAGCGCTCGATGCGGCGCGCACGGGCGACGACGACCTTGTCCTCGTCCGTGAGCTCGTCCATGCCGAGGATCGCGATGATGTCCTGCAGATCCGCGTAGCGCTGCAGGATCTGCTGCACGAGCGTCGCGACCTGGTAGTGCTCGTCCGAGACGATTCCCGGCTGGAGCGCGCGCGAGCCGGACTTGAGCGGGTCGACGGCGGGGTAGATCCCCTTCTCCACGATCGAGCGCTCGAGCACGGTCGTCGAGTCGAGATGCGCGAAGACGTTGGCCGGAGCGGGGTCGGTGAAGTCGTCGGCGGGGACGTAGATCGCCTGCACCGAGGTGACCGAGCCGGTGCGCGTCGACGTGATCCGCTCCTGGAGCTGGCCCATCTCGGTCGCGAGCGTCGGCTGGTAGCCGACCGCGCTCGGCATACGGCCGAGGAGCGCCGAGACCTCGGAGCCCGCCTGGACGAACCGGAAGATGTTGTCGACGAAGAACAGGACGTCCTGGCCCTGGTCACGGAAGTACTCAGCCATCGTCAGCCCGGAAAGCGCGACGCGCAGGCGCGCTCCCGGCGGCTCGTTCATCTGCCCGTACACGAGCGCGACCTTGTCGAGCACGCCCGACTCGGTCATCTCGAGGAGCAGGTCGTTGCCCTCGCGCGTGCGCTCTCCCACGCCCGCGAAGACGGACACACCACCATGCTGCTGCGCGACGTTGTGGATCAGCTCCTGGATGAGCACGGTCTTGCCCACGCCGGCGCCGCCGAAGAGGCCGATCTTGCCGCCCTTGACGTACGGCGCGATCAGGTCGATGACCTTGATCCCGGTCTCGAACGTCTCGATCTTCGGCGACAGATCGCGGAAGCTCGGCGGATCGCGGTGGATCGACCAACGCTCCGTGTCGGCCGGAATCGGCTCGAGCTCGTCGATCGGATCTCCGATGACGTTCCAGAGGCGCCCGAGCGTCGGCGCGCCGACCGGTACCGAGATCGGATTGCCTGTGTCCACGCAGACAGTGCCGCGCGCCAGACCGTCCGTCGAATCCATCGCGACAGCCCTGACGCGATCGTCACCGAGGTGCTGCTGGACTTCGGCGATGAGCGTGCGCGCGCCGCCGTCCTGCGCGATCTCGATCTCGAGGGCGGTGTAGATCTCGGGGAGCACGTCGGGGAAGACGGCGTCGATCACGACGCCCTTGATCTCGATGATCCGGCCCGTGTTCGTGCGGTCTGCTCCGTTCTCGGACATGGTTCTCCTAGGCGAGGGACATCGGCGGCCGGACCGGCCAGCCGGAGGCGGAGTCTATCGGAGCGCTCGTGCCCGAAGCGGCACTACGCGTCGCTGTAGCGCTGCAGAATCGAGACCGGGATGCCCTTGCCGGCGAGCCCCGCAAGGGCTTTGTTCGAGTCGTCCCAGCTCTCGAACGCAAGCGCGCGCGACCCCTCGAACAGGTTCTCGAACCCCGGGATGCGGGCCTGGTCGGCGGTGGCCTGGATGTCGACCGAGAGCTGGCGAAAGCCCACGACGAGGTCGTCGGCCTCGGGCTGGTAGTCGGACGGCGCGCCGGTCTTCTCGAGCTCGTCCGCGGCCTTTCCGATCACGAGCGCGGCCTCGTCCATACGCGTGAGAAGCTCCTCGAGCGAGTCGGCACGGGTGATGCGCGCGAGCACGAAGTCGACGCGATTGCGGTTCAGCACGACGCCATCGGAGAACTCCTCGGCGGACGGTTCGCCGAACCCGCCGCAGGCCGTCGCCACGACGCTCACGGCAAGGAGCAGCACGACGAGGAGACGAGGGGTGGTGGTCATGACGCTGCGTCGAGGTCTCAGATGACGGAGCCGCGCGGCGGCAGCGGTCTGCCGGCCCTGACCACACGCAGGATCGCCTGCTCCTGCTCGACGACCTCGCGCGACGGTGACAGCGACGGCTGCCCTTCGAATCGAGCGAGCGAACTGCTCTCGGCAGGCGCTACTGCGAGCTGCGTTCCGAGGCCGAGCGCGGCGAGCGCGAACGCTGCGGCGACGCCGACCTGGAGCCGCACGGTGGTGAGCGGGCTGCGGCGGCGAACGACGACCGGGCGCTCCATGAGCGCGCGCGGAGATGTCCGCATCCGCTCGGTGAAGTCTCTGACGTCTACGGCATACGCGGCGCACGGAGCGCAGCGCTCGAGGTGCGTTCCCAGCATGCGCTGCTCGAGCTGCGAGAGCTCGCCGTCGAGCTCCAGCGAGACCTGCTCGCGTACTCGGACGCACACTGTCTGCGGATACGCCGCGCTCACGTTTCTTGAGACGTCCCGCGTCGCGACGAGTTAGCGCTCATTGGGCCGCGAGTGTTTCGGCGTCGAGCCTCTCTGCTGCCCGCTTCGCCGCATATGCCGCCTCACGCACCCGCGCCTGCTCGGCGAGATCGAGTGGGCTGAGCACCTCGGCGAAGTGGCACGCGACGGGATGATCGCCACCCGCGCGAGGCACGAGGGCAGGCTCCTCCTCCGCGCAGATCTCCTGAGCCTTCCAGCAGCGCGTCCTGAACCGGCAGCCGGACGGCGGGTTGACCGGGCTCGGCACGTCGCCCTCGAGCACGATCCGTGCCCGCTTTCCGCGGTGTGCGGGCGACTCGATCGGAACTGCCGAGAGCAGCGCCTGCGTGTACGGGTGCATCGGCGAGCCGTAGATCTGCTGGCGCGCACCGATCTCGATGATCTTGCCCAGGTACATGACGGCGACCCTGTCCGAGACATGCCGGACGACCGAGAGATCGTGCGCGATGAACAGATACGTCAGGCCGAACTGACTCTGCAGCTCGTCGAGCAGGTTCACAACCTGCGCCTGAATCGAGACATCGAGCGCCGAGACGGGCTCGTCGAGGACGATCAGCCGGGGGTTCAGCGCCAGCGCACGCGCGACACCGATCCGCTGGCGCTGGCCACCCGAGAACTCGTGTGGAAACCGGTTCGCGTGCTCGGGCGAGAGGCCGACGGTGCGGAGGAGCTCCTCGACGCGCCGGTTCCCCTCACCACGTGTGTAGAGATTGTGGATGCGGAGAGGCTCGGCGACGATGTCGCGCACGGTCATGCGCGGGTTGAGCGACGCGTACGGATCCTGAAACACGATCTGGATGTCGCGTCGTATTGCGCGCATCTGCTTGCGCTTGAGGCTGGTGATGTCCTCGCCGTCGAAGACGATCGTCCCCGACGTCGGCTCGAGCAGCTTCATGATCGTGCGACCCAAGGTCGTCTTCCCGCAGCCCGACTCGCCGACGACTCCCAACGTCTCCCCCGGCTTGACGTTGAGGCTGACACCGTCGACCGCGCGAACCTGGCCGACCGTGCGCTTGAGGAAGCCCGCCTTGACCGGGAAGTGCTTGACGAGATCCTCGATCTTGAGGAGATCGTTGCCGTTCGACGACATCGTCGCCCGTGCGGCCTCTGTGGCGATGGCCTGTGTCTCGCTCATCGACCGTCTCCGCCGGCAGCGATGGGCGCGCGGACGCCGGCGAGCTCCTCTGCGAAGTGACACGCGGATCGGTGGTCGTCGCCGCCGCCGTCAGCGGTGCGCAGCGCGGGGATCTCCGTCCTGCACAGCGCACGCCCCTGCGAGTGGACGCAGCGGGGGTGGAACGCACATCCGGGCGGGGGGTTGAGCATGCTCGGCGGCTGCCCCGGGATCGGTATCAGCCTCTCGAGATCGGTGTCCACGCGCGCGAGGCTGTTCATGAGGCCGATCGTGTACGGGTGTCGAGGCGAGTCGAAGATCGTGTACACGTCGCCGATCTCGACGACGCGGCCTGCATACATGACGACGACGCGATCGGCGAGCTCGGCGATGAGCCCGAGGTCGTGGGTGATGAGGACGATCGCCGCGTCCGTCTGCTCCTGGGCGGCCTTGATCACCTCGACGATCTGCGCCTGGATGGTCACGTCGAGCGCAGTCGTGGGCTCGTCGGCGATGAGGACGCTCGGGTTGTTCGCCATCGCCATCGCGATCATCGCGCGCTGTCGCATCCCGCCCGAGAACTCGTGCGGGTACTGGTCGACGCGGCGCTCGGCGAACGGGACGCCGACGCTCTCGAGCAGCTCGATCGTCCGGGCCTTCGCCGCGTCCGCTTTCATGCCGTCGTTGTGCGTGAGCAGGGCTTCGTTGATCTGGTCGCCGATCGTGAACACCGGATTCAGCGATGTCATCGGATCCTGGAAGATCATCGCCAGCTCGCCGCCGCGGAGATTGCGGAGCTCCCGCTTCGGCATCTTCAGGAGGTCCTTGTCCTTGTAGAGCGCCTCGCCCGACGCGATGCGGCCGGGAGGCATCGGCGTCAAACCGAGCACGGCGAGCATCGAGACGCTCTTGCCCGACCCCGACTCACCGACGATGCCGAGCACTTCGCCGGGCCGGAGGTCGTAGCTGACGCCGGTCACGGCATGGACGACGCCATCCTCGGTCGAGAACTCCACCGTCAGATCACGGATCTCGAGGATCGCGTCGGCCATGAGGGGCTAGGAGCGTACTCGACGCTGGGTCGGATCGAGTGCGTCGCGGAGCCCGTCACCGACGAAGTTGATGGCGAGCGCGATGATCGTGATGATGAGCCCTGGGAAGACAACGAGCCACCAGAGCGTGAAGCCCTCGCTCTGACCGTCGACGATGAGCTTTCCGAGCGCCGCATTCGGCGGTTGGATGCCGTAGCCGATAAAGGACAGCGCGGCCTCGGTGAGGATCGCCGCCGCCGTGATGAGCGTCGTGAAGACGACGATCGGGCCGACGCAGTTCGGAAGGATGTGGCGCAGGATGATGCGAATGTCGCTCGCACCGGCCGCCTTCGCTGCCTCGACGAACTCCTTCTCGCGCAGCGACAGGAAGAGGCCGCGGACGATGCGTGCGAGCCCGACCCAGAAGAGCAGCGCGAGGATGAGCCCGATCTTCATGGGCTGGGGAAACGTGAAGCCGATCGGCCCGATGGTGACCTCCGAGTCGTTCGATCCGAAGTAGACGGCAGCGGTCAGGAGCACCGCGAGGCCTGGGATCGTGAGGATCAGGTCCGTGAAGCGCATGAGCAGGTTGTCCACCTTGCCGCCGTAGTAGCCGGCGAGCGCGCCGACCGCGGTTCCGAGCGCAGTCGAGAGCAGCGCGACGAAGAGCGCAACCCACAGCGACGTCCGGATGCCGTAGATGACTCTGCTCAGGTAGTCACGACCGAGCTGATCCGTTCCCAGGATGTGTCCGCCGTCGAGCCGGGGCGACAGGGCCAGGCCCGTCCTTGGGTCGATGGTCTCGAGGTTGATCTCGTCGAAGCCGTAGGGGGCGATCTGCTTCGCGAAGATCGCGATCAAGCCGAAGACGCAGAGCACGCCGAGGCTGACAACGGCGAGCTTGTGCCGAAAGAAGCGCATGCGCGCGTACCCCCACTGGCTGCGCGCCTTGAGCTCGACGCCCGCCTCGTACGACAGGTCCGCATCGGACGAGAGCGTCACGTCCGGGTCCGTGACGAGCGTGCCCCCTCCGGCTGGCGTGGCCGAGGACTGCACGATCCCATGCCGCGGCTGGCCAGGATCAGTCATAGCGCACGCGCGGGTCGAGGTAGCCGTAGGCGATGTCGGCGATCAGGTTGAAGATGATGACCATCGTCGCCGTGATCATCAACCACGCCATGATCGGATACGGGTCGTTCGTGCCGAGCGCGGTCACGAAGTACAGGCCCATCCCGTCGAGGGAGAACACGGTCTCGGTGATCACCACACCCGACAGTAACGCGCCGAAGTTGAGCGCGACGAGCGTGACGAGCGGGATGAGCGCGTTGCGGAATGCGTGCCTCATCGTCACCTTCTGCTCCGTGAGTCCTTTGGCGCGCGCCGTACGCACGTAGTCCGAGTTCACGACCTCGAGCATCGACGCGCGCATGTACCGCGAGTACGCGGCCACGCTCGCGACCATGAGCACGAGAACGGGCAGCACGAGGTGGTGCGCGCGGTCGATCCAGAACGAGATGCCAGTTCCAGGATCGACGTCGCTGAGATTCGCTATGGGGAAGATTCGGTGCCCCGTCCACTCGTAGATGTAGACGACGCCGACCTGGAGCATCAACGCGAGCCAGAAGAGCGGCATCGCGAGGCCGAGGAAGCTGAAGGTTGTCGCCGTGTAGTCGAACGCGGAGTACTGGCGCAACGCCGAGTACACGCCGATGGCGACGGCGACGAGGATCGCGAGCAACTCGGCCACGATGACGAGCTGCAGCGTGTTCTTCATGACGCGCCAGAGATCCGGGAGGATCGGCTTGCCACCGAGGAGCGTCGTGCCGAACTGGTTCGTGACCGCGTCGTTGAGCCAGTACCAGTACCGAACCGGCACGGGGTCGTTGAGGTGCTTCGCCTCTTCGACGTTCCGGATCGTCTGCTCGGAGATGTTCGGCGTGATGCGAAGCGGCGCGAGCGGGTCGCCCGAGACCGCGACGAACGTGAAGGTGAGGAAGCTCGCCGCAAACAGCACCAGGATGCTGTAGAGGAGCCTTCGTATGACGTACTGGAGCACTCGTCCTCACCTCCTGCCTGATCTTAGAACGATGTCCCGCCCCCGCCGATGGCGGCGGGGGCGGGACGGGGCTTCGCTTACGTGTTAGCGAGCCTGGACCGGCTTAGCTGATCGACCAGGTGTTCGCGTTCCACGGGCTTCCCTCGAGCGTCGTCGGCGCCGTCAGACCCTTCATCTTCTTGTTGCTGATCGCGAAGACGGGCCGGACGAACATGGGGATGGACGGGATGTCCCTCGACATGATCGACTCGGCCTGGTTGAGAAGCTTCGTGCGCTGTGCATCGTCGAGGTTGACCGCGACCTGCTCCATGATGCGGGTCGCCTTGCGGTTGCAGTAGTTGCCGTAGTTCAGCTCACCGCCACATGCGTACAGGTCCTTCGTCGTGATCTTCGACGACGGGCTCTGGACCCACGTGAACATGATGATGTCCCAGTCGCTCGACGGCAGCGTCGTGCCGAAGAGGAGACCGGCCGGCTGGAAGCGCGGCACGAGCTCGATGCCGACGGACTTCAGCTGCCGCTGGATGATCTCGAACGTGAGGGCGCGAAGCTGGTTGCCCGCCGTGGTCGAGAAACGGAAGCTGAGCTTGCCGGCGCCGCCCGGGCAGGTGAAGATGTCGTTGTTCCCTGCGCTCGGACGATCGGGCCCACCGGTGCAGCCCTTGCCCTTGAGGATCGCGATGACCCGGGCCTGGTTGAACGGGTACTTCTTGTAGTGCGCCGTGTAGCCCTTCTCGAAGGTCTTGAAGATCAGGCTATTCAGGACCGGCAGGCCGGGGGCGATGGTCTGCCAGAGCGCCGAGGCGATCTGGGAGCGATTGATCCCCTGCATGAGCGCCTGCCGGACGTACGGCGCACGAAGAGCCGGAGCGCCCTTCGGGCCGAACTGGATGTCGAGGTGCTCGAAGCTGTACCCAGCCCTCGCCTCGACCTTGAAGTTCGAGTCCTTCAGGAAGTCGGCGATCTGGAGCTGACCCTGCGGCTCCATCGCCTGACCCTCGCCGGCCTTGAGTGCCTGGAAGCGCGCGTTCGTGTCGGCGATGTAGCGGAAGACGACACGATCGAGCCGCATCGGGGTCGCCGCCCGGAACCGCGGGTTCTTCACCACGGTGATCTGGACGCCCTTCTGCCAGCTCTGGAAGCGCCACGGACCGGACGAGACCGGAATCGAGTCCTGGAACGACTTGTTCATGTCAGGAATCGCCCTGATGGTCTTCGCCTGGTAGGGGCCGGCGTTGATCAGCGACTGCCAGTCCGCGTACACCTTCTTGAAGACGACGGTGCCGGCCTTGCCCTTGCAGTTGACCGACCTGATGTCCTCCCAGCCCGTGCGGCTGGCGACGTTGTTCTTCGGGTTGATGTACACCTGCCACGTCGTACGATAGTCGGCGCACGTGACGCCGATGCCGTCGCTCCAGACCGCCCTCGGGCTGTACTTGAAGCTGACGGTGAGCGGGCTCCTCTTGACGAGCTTGGGCGGGGCTGCGAACAGCCGCGTCACCCAGTTGGAGTTGGCGTCGCGAATCTGACCGCCGTACCAGATGTTGTTGATGATGAGGCTGGTCGCGTAGAGCTGGTTGTCGACCCAGGCGCCGCGGAGCGAAGGCGGCTCCTGGTCGTGAATAAACACGACCGTCCCCGCCGACGCCTTTTCGGCACCGGCTGTCGCTGCTGGGCCGACGACGAGGCTCGCGACGATCGCGGCCGCCGCCACCAGCAGCAAGAGTGAACGTTTACGCATGTAGTCCCTCCATCCGAGTGGTCTCCTACCGATCTTCACCATGGCCGAGGCCCGAACCTACGGGTGCGCTGGCGGATGGGCCGACACACCAGCCACAGTCCGTGGATCCAGATGCCTCCGTCGCCATGGTCAAGTGCAGGATCATACTTCTGTGACGACGGACTTCCAATTCAGTTAGGAGACTCGGATGCAAATTCCGCGCGCAGACGAAAAACGGCGCGATAGCAGCAACTTCGTCGCTGCCGAAGTTGCCGGCGAACGTGCCGACGAAGCGACCGCGCTTCTCGACCGCGCCGTCGGAGTGGAGTGGTACCGAGAGCACGGAACCGATGTCGATCACGCTGCGTTGGTGCTCTGCCTACTGCGCCGTGCCCGCGCCGGCGAGAAGGGCGGACCGCAGGCCGGCGACAACGCCGTCCGCGCCATCCTCGCGGAGGCTCGCCCCGAAGCGGTTCTCTGGCTCGCGAGCCGTGCGATCTCGTTCATGGACGAGAGCGGGTTCCCCGAGGCCGTTGGTCCGTGGTTCGCCGAGGAATGAGGCCGCGGCCGGAGGCCTTGTGACACAGCGTCGCAAGCGTCAGCGATCGCGTCGCCAGAGCAGCAGCCCGAACGGGAAGAGCGCTACAGCGGCGAGGTAGGGCGCGAGCGCGAGTCGACCCGCCCGCTCGCCGCGCACCACGCTCGGACCGTCGCCGAGAAGATCGCGCGCCTTGCTCGCGGCCGCGCCGAGCTCGCGCTCGGAGTAGACGGCGCCCCTGGACGACGCCGCCAGCCGGTCGAGGGCAGCCCGCGCCGACGGATCGGGACGGTACTCGGGCTCCGGCACGCCGCGAGAGAACACGCGCTCGTCCCCGTCCCAGAACTGGACGAAGAGCACGTCGATGGCCGGATCCCGCAGGAAGAGCCCGCCGAGGCGGGCGTTCGCAACGGGCTGGGTCTCGCCGTCGGTCAGCACGATTGCGAGCCGCTCCTGCGAGCGCGGCGTGAAGTAGCGGAGCCCGCGCAGCGTCGCGAGCGCATTGAGCGAGGTCGCACCCGTGGCGAACGACGAGCGGGGCGGCGGCCTCTCGATCCCGATCGCGCGCGCGAGGGTTGCCTCGAAGACCTCCTCGTCCGAGCTCGGGAAGAGATGAGGCAGGAGGCGATCCGTGAGCGAGGCGACGCCGACCGGCACATCGGAAAGCGACGCGCGAAGGGTCGTCGCCGCGGCCCGTGCGCGCTCGATCCGCATCGGCCCGTCTGCGTCTGGCTGTGCCAGCATCGAACGCGAAACGTCGAGGACCACGAAAGCCTCCGCGTCCGTCCGCAGGCGCTGGTCGCTCGTCCACTCGAAGACCGGCTGGGCCGCCGCGAGCCCGAGCAGCGCCGCGCCGACGATGAGCGCGGAGACCGGGAGCATGATCGCGCGTCGTCGCGGCGACGCGACGCCAAGGACGTCGCGCACGCGTCCGGCTTTGCGACGTGCGCGCAGCATCGCTGCAAGCGGCAGCACGAGCCCGAGCGCGAGTAGCGCCCCGAGCGGCGTGAGCACCGTCAGCGACATGAAGTGCGCCTCTCGAGAACGATGGAAACGGAACGGCCCGCGCGCGAAGGCGAGACCGTGCTCTCGCCGTAGCGCAGGCTCCGCCCGAGACTTCGCGGCGCGAAGGAGGGGGCCCGTGGGGGAACCATGGGTTCCCCCACGTCAGTAGCCGCTACCAGGGTCGCCGGCTCCCGCACCGCTCGAGCCGGTTCCGCCGGGCGAAGGGTTCTGGCCGCCGGCGCCCTCCGCCAGTTGGATGCCCCGTGAACGCTGCAGCACGAGCTCGAGGTTGTACTTCGCATCGTCGTTGGCAGGGTCGAGGGCGATCGCGAGCTGGAGATTCGTCACGGTCTCCGAAAGGAGAGCGACGCGATCCTGGGTCTCCGAGACGAGGCGTGAGAGGCCGATGACGCCGAGCAGCCCGGCAGCGCGCGACTTCTCCTTCGCGTCGCCGTCACCTGCGACGAGCGCGTCCAGACGTGCCTGCGCGTCGTTGCGAAGAAGCGCGACCTCGGGATCGGACACCGAGACACTCGGATCGTCGAGTCGTGCCAGACGCACGGCGCGAATGGCTTCCCGGACCTCGATGTCGTCCTCCGTGCCGAGGAGCGAGGCAGCGAGCTCGAAGGGGACGAGCTCGGAGGCCCGCCACAGCCCCGGCGTCTCGGGAGTGATCCGGAACTCGACATCCCCACTCGAGAGCGCGTCACTGCTCCGAGAGACGTCGAGAGCGAGCAAGCCGAGTCCCAGAGCGATCAGCAGGCAGACGGCGGCTGCGGCTCCGAGCGCCGAGCGCTCGACGATCTCACGCCGAGTCACGACGGCGAACCTCCGTCGGCAGCCGGGCGCGGCAGTGCCAACCGACCCGAGAACCGCTCGTGCGCGGCGAGCAGCGCGAACGCGAGCAGGCCGAGAACGAGCAGCGTCACGGGCGTCTTCATCCCGGCGGTGCCTGCGTCCGGTTGCTCGCCGTTCGGCGCCTGCTGCGCAAACCCGTCGACCGCGTCCTCGTCGACGTAACCGGCGAACAGGTTCAGCGCATCGCTGGACGGGGCGAGGGGGACGACGCTGAGGCCGATCCCGCCGCGATCGAGATCGGAAATCGTGCGAGCGAGCGCCGGCACGTCCTCCGGCGCGGTCTCGAGGTCGCTGACGAGGAGGATCGAGCCCGAGTCGACCTCGTCGCGCTCCAACGTCGAGCGCGCCAGCTCCAACGCGACGGAGATGCGCGTGCCTGCTCGGAAGGTCTGCGTCCACGGGTTCTGAACCGGCCCGAGTCGTGGGGCGACGAGGAGGCGCAGCAATGGCTCGAGCTCGACCGCGGGCGTACCAGGTGGAAGTAGCTCGTAGGGAACGTCCGAGAAGACGACGAGGCCGATCGACGCCTCCTCGGCAACGAGGCGTCGGAGCGTACGCCGGATCGCCGTGTAGTCCTCGTCGGTGATGCTGAGGGATAGGTCGAGGACGACGACGCCCACGCGATCCTGCGGGATGAGGGCACGCTCCGTCGTGGCAGGGTCGCGCGCGGCGGCGACCGCTGCCAGGACGAGGGCGAGCGCGCCACCCGCGAGCACGAGCCGGATCAGGCCGGTGCGGCCGACGACCGCGCGGAAGGAGCCGACATCGTGCGTGTCGACTCCGATCGTGCGAGACGAGAAGCGAGAGCTGCGGAGGCGTTCCCTAGTGGACACGTCCGTTCCCGTTTCCGTGGGTGTCGATGGTCGTGCGGACGCGGGTCGCGAGACCGCTCGTCTGCTCGACCAGCGGGTCGTCCTCCGACCAGGCAAGCGTTCGCGCGGCGCGCGCGAGATCGGGATGCTCCAGGTCGAGAACCTCCGCGACGAGCTCGAGGGCGCGCCGGCGGTTTTCTGCCCCGTCCGCGCGGCTCGCATCCTCGAGCAGCTCGAGCGCCTGCTCGAGCGGGGTGAGCACGATGAGCGGTTCCGGCTCGGGTTCGGGCTCGGGCGCCGGGATGTGAGTCCGGCGAGGGATCGCGATCCACGCCAGCACGACTCCCGCGACCCCGAGCAGCACAGCCAGCGCGATGATGGCCGGGAGCAGGATGCTCGGAGAGATCCGGTATCCGGCAGACGGGAGCGAGTCGAGGTCTGCGCGCCACGGGATCGAGCTGGACGCCGTAGGTCCGTCGAGGTTCGCCGCGGCGAACCTCGAGTAGACGAGCAGAATCGGGAACTCCACCGAGATCGACTCCCGTACGCCGGGGGCCGCATCAGCGGCGGCGTACGAGACGCGCGCGGGGCTGAACTCGAGCGCGCTCGACTCGTTCGCGGGAAGACATGGGCTGCCGGTGCACCGCAACGTGAAGGTCGTTCGCAGGTACGTGTTCGATCCGGAATCGCGCCGGACGCGCGCCTGCGCGCCGACGATCTCCCACGGAAGGAACTCGGTGCTCACGCGCACCGACGCCGGATCGACCAACCCGCGATCGAGCAACACGTCGATCCTTGCGCTGATCGTGTCTCCGAACAGGATGATGCGTGGCTCGATGACCCCGGCGGCAGCGATCCCTTCCTCGGGTAGCCGGCTTCCCGGGAGTCGCACATCGCCCGGATCGACGTCGTCGGGAAGCGTCGCGACGACTTCGGCATCGTCCGCGTCGCCGATCGACGAGAGGACCACCACCCCGAGCGCGGTTGCGAGCGCGAGCACGACGAGCCCGGCAGCCGGAAGAAGCTGTCGGCGCTTCATTCGCCTCACGCCCCGATCACCCGCCGCGTGCGCCGGAGATCTGCCCACACGAGGAATTCCTCGAGGATCGCAGCAGGCTCGTTCGAGGTCACGACGACGGGGTCGATGTCGAGGAAGCGAAACGTCTCCATGAGCTGCGCTGTCCGCGCGCGATTGTGCTCGCGGCGCGCGGCGATCTCCTTCCGCCGGAGCCGTGCCGACGAGACGCGGCCCGAACGCGGGTCGCGCAGCGGCACGACGATTCCGTCGACGTCCGGAAAGCTCTGCTCCCAGGTCGGATCCTGGAGGACCACCGGGACGAGGTCCCAGCGGTGCTCCAGCGCCGCGAGCCACAGCTCGTGATTCGGCGCGGGGATGAAGTCGGAAAGCAGGAAGATGAATGTGCCCGGCGTCACCGCGCGCGTGTGCGAGGCCAGGTGCTCGAGGGAGCGCTCGAGCCAGTCGGTCGGCCCGCCGTACTCCATCGACCACAGACGGTCGTCTTGCAACTCGATGAGCTTCCTCTCCCCTTTGGGCTGGCGCCAGTGCGGGTCGCCGTCGGCGTAGTCGAGGTATCCCACGAAGCCGCCGGCAGCCCCGGCGCTGGCAAGCACGAGCTCGACGACCGTTCGCATCGCCTTCGGCTTGTCCAACCACGGCAGCGGAGACCTGTAGCACGACATCTCCGGCCTGCGGTCGCAGACGATGATGATCTTGGGCGCCTCCTCGGCGAAGCGCTCGCGGACGACGAACTCGTCGCCCCCGCGCGCAGTCGAAAGCCGTGCGGAGGCCGCCCAGTCGATCGAGTCCATGTCGTCGCCCGGACGGTACGGCCGCGAACCGGCGACGTCGGTGCCGGAGCCGCGGCGGAGGCTCTTCATCGTCCCGAACGAGAGACCGATCACCCGCCGGCGCGGGACGAGCGGGAAGGACAGTCTCGCGCCGGCCACGGCCGACTACACGGGGCCGGGGTCCGACCCGACGGGCCTGACACCGCCCTCGAACAGCGAGTCCTCCTCGGACCCTGGCTGTGGCGCGAGCTCGAGACAGCTCTGCCGAAACTCCTCGATCGCCTCGGCCCAGCCGGTCGCACGCGCGCGGGCGACGAAGCCCGGCGTGAACACGACCCGGTGCACGAGAACGGGCGCGAAGAGTCGTTCGATGTCCTGCGGAGTCACATAGCTGCGCCCGTCGAGGAGCGCCCAGGCGCGCGCAGCACGCTCGAGCGCCAGGCTGCCGCGCACGGAGCTGCCGATGACGACGGACTCCTGCTCGCGGGTCGCGCGCACGAGCTCGACGACCCAGCGGTGCAGGACGTCGTCCACATAGACGTGCTGTGCCGCCGCGCGAAGCTCCTGTACCTCCTCGAGCGCGACGGCCGGCTGCAGGGCGTCGAGCGGGTGCGTGTAGCGCTGGTCGGTGAGGATCTTGAGCTCGTCGTCGAGATCGGGATACCCCAGCGCGGTGCGCAGGAAGAAGCGGTCGAGCTGCGCCTCGGGCAGCGGGAACGTGCCCTCGTACTCGATGGGGTTCTCGGTCGCGAGCAACAGGAATGGGTACGGCAACTCCCGCGTCACGCCGTCGACCGTGACCTGGCGCTCGGCCATGGCCTCGAGGAGCGCCGACTGCGTCTTCGGCGTCGCGCGGTTGATCTCGTCGACGAGCACGACGTTCGCGAAGATCGGCCCTGGGCGGAATTCGAACTCGCGCTTGCGCTGGTCGAAGACGGACAGGCCGGTGACGTCGGTCGGCTGGAGGTCGGGCGTACATTGGATCCGCTGAGGGATTGCGCCCTCGACGCTCCCCGCGATGGCGCGAGCGAGCACCGTCTTGGCCGTTCCGGGCACGTCCTCGAGGAGCACGTGCCCGTCGCACGCGAGCGCAGTGAGGACGAGCTTGATCTCGTTGCGCTTGCCGTAGACGACCGTCTCGATGTTGTCGACGAGCCGATCGGAGATCTCGCCCGCGCGCTCGAAGCGCTCGGGCTCCGACGCTGCAGCGACCACCGGCTCCACCGGCGCGATGGTATCTGCCTCCGTCTGAGGGTTCGGCACAGCCACGTCCCCTACTTCTACGCGGGCGGCGCACGGTTTGTTAGGAAAGTGCGAGGGCGTCGACCCTGAGAATCGTCTGAGCGCCCCTCGTCCTACGTGAGCGCTTCGGCGCCCGCGACCACTTCCAGGATCTCCTGCGTGATCTCGGCCTGGCGTGCGCGGTTCATCGAGAGCGTGAGCGAGTCGATGATCTCGCCCGCGTTCTTCGACGCGTTGCGCATTGCGGTCATGCGCGCGCCCTGCTCGGACGCAGTCGACTCGAGCAGCGCGCGGTAGATCTGCGTCTCGAGGTACACGGGGAGCAACCGCTCGAGGATCTCCTCCGGCTCGGGCTCGAAGATGAAGTCGCCGCGGAGCGTGTCGGCGGCGCGCTCGTCCTCGTCCGTCTCGAGGATCTCGGCCGAGATCGGGAGCACGTCCTGTTCGGTGACCTGCTGCGTGAGCGCGGAGACATACGTGTTGTAGACGAGAACGACGCGATCGATCTCGCCCCCCGTGAAGAGCTCCGCGACGCGGTGCGCGATCGCCTGCGCGTCCTCGTAGGCGGGGCGATCCGTGAACCCTATGTACGCCCCCGCGAGCTCGCGGCGCCGGAACGTGAGCGTCGAGCGGCCCTTCTTGCCGACCGCGACCCAGCGAACGGACTTCCCTTCGGCCTGCGCGGCGCGCTCGATTGCGAACGCCCGCCTGATGACCTGCGCGTTGAACGAGCCCGCGAGCCCGCGGTCGCCGGTGAGCGGCACGATCGCGACCGCTTCGACCGACTCGCGCTGCTCCAGGAGCGGGAGCCGGACGGACGAGGCCGCCCTCCCCACGCCCGCGATCAGCTCGTTCATGGTCTCCGCGTACGGGCGCAGCGCGGTGATGCGCTGCTCGGCTCGGCGCAGCTTCGCCGCCGCCACGAGCTCCATCGCCCGCGTGATCTTCCGCGTGTTGCGGACGGAGCGGATACGCCGCTTGAGGTCTTGAACGGACGCCATCAGTGGTCTCCGCCGTGAACACGGCCTTGGCCTGCCGCGCGAGAACCGAGCAGCGCAAGGACGCAGGGAGCGCCCGTACCGAAATAGGTACGGGCGCGACTGAGGACGCCGCGATGCGACGGTTCGCAGCCGGCAGGACTGGGCGTGTTCGCGGCGGCGACCACGTACCTAGCCCGCGAGCCCCTTCTCTTCCTCGATCGAGAAGGCGCCCTGGAAGTGCTCGAGCTCCTTCACGAGCTTCGCCTCCGTCTCCTCGGAGAGGTCGCCGCTCGTGCGGATCGTCTCGAGGATCGTGCCCTCCGTCCGCAGATGCTCGCGCAGCTCGTCGTGGAACCTCGGCACCTGGCCGACGGGCACCTTGTCGAGCCAGCCGTTGATGCCCGCGTAGATCGCGACGACCTGCTCCTCGGCCGCCCACGGCTGGTACTGCGGCTGATTCAGCGTGGCGACCATGCGCTCGCCGCGCCCGAGCGCGCTCTGGGTGGCGGCATCGAGCTCGGAGCCGAACTGCGAGAACGCCTCCAGCTCGCGGTACTGCGACAGGTCGAGGCGCAGACGCCCGGCGACCTTCTTCATCGCCTTCGTCTGCGCGTTGCCGCCCACACGCGAGACCGACGTGCCGACGTTGATCGCAGGCCGCACGCCCGAGAAGAAGAGGCTCGACTCGAGGTAGATCTGCCCGTCGGTGATGGAGATGACGTTCGTCGGGATGTAGGCCGCCAGGTCGCCCGCCTGCGTCTCGATGATCGGGAGCGCGGTGAGCGAGCCACCGCCGAGGTCGTCCGAGAGCTTGCACGCGCGCTCGAGCAGACGGGAGTGGAGGTAGAAGACGTCGCCGGGAAACGCCTCACGGCCCGGCGGCCGGCGAAGGAGCAGTGAGAGCTGCCGATATGCGTCCGCATGCTTCGACAGGTCGTCGTAGATACAGAGCGCGTGCTTGCCGTCGTAGAGGAAGTACTCGCCCATCGCGCAGCCCGCAAACGGCGCCATCCACTTGATCGGTGCGGCCTCCTGCGCGGGCGCAGAGATGACGATCGTGTACTCCATCGCACCCGCGTCGCGCAGCCGCTCGACTACCTGGGCGACCGTCGAGCCCTTCTGCCCGACCGCGACGTAGATGCACACGAGGTCTCCCCCGCGCTGATTGATTATCGTGTCGATCGCGACGGCGGTCTTACCGATCGAGCGGTCGCCGATGATCAGCTCCCGCTGACCGCGTCCGATCGCAGTCATCGAGTCGATCGCCTTGAGCCCCGTGTACATCGGCTCCTTCACGGGCTGTCGCTGGATGACTCCGGGCGCCTTGAACTCGAGCGGGCGCCGCTCCGCCGCCTCGATCGGGCCGAGCCCGTCGAGCGGATTGCCGAGCGGGTCGACGACGCGTCCGAGCAGACCCGGGCCGACCGGGACGCTCATGACCTCGCCCGTCCGGCGAACGGGCTCGCCTTCCTTCA
The DNA here is from genome assembly GCA_035514135.1 of Gaiellaceae bacterium. Taxonomy (GTDB): domain Bacteria; phylum Actinomycetota; class Thermoleophilia; order Gaiellales; family Gaiellaceae; genus GMQP-bins7. Next base: position 33,641 of record DATKBJ010000090.1, read on the forward strand.
CGCGGTGCCACTCGCCGAAGAGTGCGACGCCGACGTTGTCCTCCTCGAGGTTGAACGCGATACCGGTGACGCCGTGCTCGAGCTCGAGTCGCTCGAGCGCGACGCAGTTCTCGAGGCCGTGGACGCGCGCGATGCCGTCACCGATCTGGAGGACGCTTCCGACCTCGGAGAGGTCGGTCTCGACGTCGAACTGCTGGATTCGATCCTTGAGGATCGAGGTGATCTCTTCGGGCCTGAGTTTCACGCTGCTGTCTCCCTGTGTAGGGGCGAGGCTTGCGTCGCCCTCGTCATCGTGTCGTTGCCAATTCGTGTCGCAGGCGCTCGAGCCGACCGCGCACGCTGCCGTCGGCGCGGTGGGTTCCGATCTGCAGGACGAGGCCGCCGATGAGGCGCGAGTCGACGGTCCGGGTCGCCTCGACCGTGCGGCCCGACGCCTTCTCGATCGCCTGCACGATCGACTGCGCCTCGTCATCGGAGAGCTCGTGAGCCGTCGTCAGCTCCACCGCAAGGCGGTTCTGAGCCTGGGCGACGAGCGCATCGAGCTCGGCGCTGATCTCCGGAAGCTCCCCGGCACGGCCCTTCTCGGCGACGAGTCGGACGAAGTTGCGGACGAGCTCGTCGCCCTCGGCCATGAGCTGCTCGAGGACGGTGCCCTTCTCGGCGGGCTCGAGCTGGGGATTGCGAAGGAATGCGCGCAACTCGGGTACGTCCTCCATCGCGTGCGCGAGCACGGCGAGGTCGGCGGCGACGGCGTCCACGCGGCCGGCGTCGTCCGCCGCCTGGAAGAGGGCGCGGGCGTACATGCGGTGCGCGACGGCCACTAGTTCGTGTCCTTCTCCAGGGCGGAGAAGTCGAGCTCGGCGATGGCCTCGTCGATGAGCCGGCGCTGATCCTCCGTGTCGAGGACCTTGCCGGTTACCCGGGCTGTCGCAACGAGCGTGAGGTCCGCGACCTCGGAGCGGATCAGATCGAGCGAGCGTTTCGTCTCCGCGTCGATCTGGCGCTTCGTCTCCTCGAGCCGGCGCTTGCGCTCGACTTCGGACTCCTCCCTCACGCGCTCGATCTGCGCATCCGCGACCTTGCGAGCATCCGCGAGGATCCCCGCCGCCTCGCCCTTCGCATCCGCGATGAGCTGGCGATGCTGCTCGAGCAGCTCGCGCGCCTCGTCGCGTGCCTTGTCGGCCTCGTCGACGGCCGCGCGGATCCGGTCGCGGCGCTCGTCGATCGTCTTCTGGATCGGGCCGAACGCGAAGCGCTTGAGGACGAAGAACGTGATCGCGAAGCAGATCAGCGTCCAGATCATCAGACCCGGGACGACATCGATCAGACCTCCGGAGGACTCTTCGGTGGCTGCGAGGAGGAACGGCTGCATCTCAGATCAGGACGAACGCGAGGAGGCCCCCGATGAGGCCGTAGAAGACGACCGCTTCGACGAGCGCGAAACCGAGCCACTGGATGCCCGTGAGCTCACCGCGGAGCTCGGGCTGGCGGGCAACCGCCTGGATCATCGAGCCGAAGATGTTGCCGAGACCGACGCCGGCGCCGAGCGCACCAAGGCCGATGCCGAGCGCGAGCGCGATCGCCTTGCCGGCGTCCGCGCCATCTTCTGCGGCAGCGAGGAAGAAGAACGAGGACAGCATGGGTGACGCTCCTCCTTTAGTGGTCCGGCTCGATGGCCGAGCCGATGTAGATGGCAGACAGGGCGGCGAAGATGTACGCCTGGATCGAGACGACGATGACGACCTCGAAGAGATAGAACGTCGTTCCCGCGATGATCGAGAGCGGGAACACGGCCCAGTGCGTGAGGAAGATCAGGCCGATGAACGTGAGGATCAAGAGGTGGCCCGCCAGCATGTTCGCGTAGAGACGCACGGAGAGGCTGATGAGCCGCATGAACTGGCCGAGGATCTCGAGCGGGATGATCATCGGCAGCAGCGCCTTCGGAACGTCCGGGATCCAGCTCTTGAAGTACCTGAAGGCGCCGTTCTCGCGGATGCCCTCGACGTGCGTGAAGACGAACGTCATCAGAGCGAGCGCGAGCGTCACCGAGAGCGTCGACGTCGCCGCGAAGATGGCGAGGGTCGGGACGCTGAATCCACCGATCTCCCACCGCTCGTCCGAGAGCGGCAGCGGGATGAACCCGAGCATGTTGATCGTCCAGATGAAGACCATCAAGCTCGCGACGTACGGAAACCAGCGTCCGATTGCGCGCGTCGGGAGCCCCTGCTCGGCAACCTGCACCTGCGCGATCTCGTAGACGGTCTCACCGACGGCCTGCCGGCGATTCGGCCCGCGTCCCGGCCGCACGCGCATGAACACGATGCCGATGACGATCGACACGACCGTGCCGAGCATCAGGTAGGCGACGGCCTTGTTGATCGACATGTCGATCGGCCCGATCTTGAGCTCGGGCCCCCACGTCTTGAACTCCCACTCGTGCGCCGGGTCGAACTCCGACTCCTCGGTCTGGGCGAATGCGGTCGCCGGAAGCGTCAGCGCGAGAAGCGTGACGGCGGCGAGCGCACGCTTCATGCCTTGGCCTCTCCACCGAAGTACGTGGCGAGCCCAACGCCGAGCTCGGCTGTGAACGCGATCGCATAGAGGAGCGCGGCGGCGAGGCCGACGGACTCGTTCGACACCGTGACGATGACCAGCACGACGCCGACGAGCAGCGCTCGAGAGGTTGTTCCGATTCCCCGCATTCCCGCGGCAGCGAGGTTATCGGGGCCGTCGGGAAGACGCGCCAGTAGCAGCGCGACGATCTCGGATGCCGCCCAGAGCACCGCCGCGAGCGCCCATCCCTGGAGCGGCCAGCCGGCGATCGCGAAGATCGGTAGCGCGAGCGCGATGATCGTGCCGCCCGCAATCGTCGGAGCGAGGCGGCTCGGCAGCGGCCGTGGCGTCGAGAAGAGTCCGGCGCTCATCCGGTCGGGCTCCGGCCGTAGACCTGGTAGACGACGAGCGCGCCGAGCGGGATGCCGACGACGGCGCCGATGAGGAGACCGACACCGGCGGACCCGAGGACCCAGCCGACGAGCGCCCCGAGCGCCATGGCAGCGCCCATCGCGCCCAGGAGAAGTCCTGAGGCGGTGGCGAGTGAGTGAGGCGAGGGGGCCGCGTCCGGCGTCATCCCCGCGGGAGCATATCAGCGGGCTTGTAACAGCTCCTTTCGCTTGACGAAGGGGAATCGGGGCAACTTCGTTGCAGCGATATACTGGCCGCGTGGAGCGGCTCGTCCTGGTTCACGGGAGCGTCACTGGCGCGACCGCGACCTGGGGCGGGCAGCTCGCGCTCGCGGAGCGCTTCGAGCTCGTGCTCGTCGAGCGCCCGTGTTTCCCGCCGAATCCACTTGCGGAACGGGTCGACTTCGAGTCGGATTCCGTGCTCGTTGCCGGCCTGCTCCAGCCCGGAGACCACCTCGTCGGCCACTCGTACGGGGGCGTCATCTCGCTGCTCGCAGCGGCCCAGCGCCCCGGCGCGCTCCGCTCGTTGACGGTCGTCGAGCCTCCTGCGACGCGCGTCGCGCTGGACGACCCCGCGGTCGCGTCCTTCGCCGCACGGGGAGCGGACTTGTTCGAGAAGCACAGAACCGACGACCCCGAGGCGTTCCTCCGCATCTTTCTCGAGACCGTGGGCTCGAGCTTCGTCCCCCCCTCTCCGCTCCCTCCCGACCTCGAGCAGGGGGCGCGCGCGTTGCTCGTCGAGCGCGGCCCCTGGGAAGCCGAGATCCCTCTCGAGATGCTCGCAGCGACACCGTTCCCGAAGCTCGTCGTGTCGGGTGCCCATCATCCGGCCTTCGACGGGATCTGCGACGCCCTCGAACGTGAGCTGCACGCCCAGCGCGAGGTACTCGACGGCTTCGGCCACTCGGTTCAGCGGCACCCGGGGTTCAACGCCGTGCTCACCGACTTCGTCGAGCGGGCCAGCGCGCTCAGGCGCTGAGGCGCTCGGGCGACTCGCCCTGGTCGCGGTCGCGCTTTCGGATGCGCGGGTTGGCGAGCTTCACGATCTCGAGCAGGTAGACGACGTAGATCGAGAACGCCACCGCGAACAGACCGATGGCGACGACGATCACGGTCGGCCAGAGGTCCCACTCACCGCCGGCACGCAGCGGCAGGAAACGCGTCGCCAATGCGGCTCCCGCGAGGCTCGCGCACCACAGCCACATCGTCACGGCCGCACGACGCTGCGAGAAGCCGATGTTCAGGAAGCGGTGGTGGAGGTGGCTGCGATCCGCCGTATAGATCGGCCGCGAGTGCTTGAGGCGCCGTGCCACGACGAACGACGTGTCGATGATCGGCACGGCGAGGACGAGCAACGGCAGCACGAGGACGACCGTCGACGCCGTCTTCAGCAGCCCTTGAATCGACACCGCGGCGAGGATGAAACCGAGGCAGAGCGCACCCGAGTCTCCCATGAAGATCCGCGCGGGGAAGAAATTGTGACGAAGGAAGCCGAGGCACACGCCTGCGACGATTGCGGAGAGGATCGCAGGGTCGGGCTTGCCGAGCGAGAGCGCGAGGATCGCGTACGTCACGCCCGCGATCCCACACACGCCGGCCGCGAGCCCGTCCATCCCGTCCAGGAAGTTGACCATGTTCATCACCGCGACGATGAAGAGCATCGACACGGGGACGCCGATCCACGCCGGCAGGTCGAGCACGCCGATGAACGGGAACGTGATGTGGTCGATCCACACGCCGAAGGCAGGCGGAATCGCGGCGGCCACGAACTGACCGCCGAGCTTGACCGGCGGCGAGAGCCCTCGGAAGTCGTCCACGACGCCGACGACCGTCGCAACCGCTGCGCCCAGCAGCACGCCGCGGCTCTCGCTCGAGAGGTCGAGGAACGCGAGCGCCGGCACGAGGATGCCGAGGAAGATCGCGAGACCGCCGAGCCGGGGAATGGGACGCGGGTTGATCCGTCGCGCATCCGGACGATCCACCGCACCGAGCATGCGCGCCATGCCACCGACGGCCGGGGTCAAGAGCACGACGATGACGAACGCGAGGATCGCGCCGTAGAGAACCTCCGGAGTCGCCCGCAACTCGTCGAGCATGACCCTCGGCTACTTCGTCCCGTACAAGCGGTCGCCTGCGTCGCCGAGGCCGGGGACGATGTAGCCCTTCTCGTTGAGCCCGCGGTCGACCGACGCCACGACGATGTGCACGTCGGGGTGATCGCGATGCACGCGCTCGACTCCCTCGGGCGCGGCGATGAGTGCGATGAGACGCACCGACGTCGCCCCGGCCCGCTTCACCGTCTCGACCGCAGCCGCCGTGGAGTTCCCCGTCGCGAGCATCGGGTCGAGAAGGATGACATCGCGGTCGGCGAGGTCGTCGGGCAGCTTGACGTAGTACTCGACGGGCTCGAGCGTCTCCTCGTCGCGGAAGAGACCGATGAAGCCGACACGCGCCCCCGGCACGAGCGAGAGCACGGCGTCGAGCATCCCCATCCCGGCACGCAGGATCGGGCACACAGCGACCTTCTTCCCGGAGATGCGCCGCGCGTTCATCCGCTCGAGTGGCGTCTCGATCTCGACCTCCTCGTCGGCCAGGCTTTTCGTCGCCTCGTACGTGAGCAGGAGCGTGAGCTCGTTGACGAGCTGTCTGAACATCTGCGTCGTCGTCGTGACGTCGCGCAGCAGGCCGAGCTTGTGCTGGACGAGCGGGTGCTTCACCTCGGTGACGAGTCCCGTTGCTGAGGCGCGGAGATCGGCGGTCGTGTCCATGTCCCCCCTCCTAGGCTCGGAACGCGGGGTAGGCGGGTAGTCCCGGATAGAGCGGTCGGCGCTCGAGCAGCGCAGCGCTCCGAGCAGCGAGCTCGGAGTACTCCGCGTCCGCACGCATCGCCTCGCACATGATTGCGCCCACCTCACGGAAGTCGTCCTCGTCGAGCCCGCGCATCGTCATCGCGGGCGTCCCGACGCGGAACCCGGACGCAATCGTCGGCGGGCGCTCGTCGAAGGGAACGGTGTTGCGGTTCACGGTGATTCCCACCTCTGCCAGACGTTCCTCTGCATCCTTGCCCGACCACGCCGTGCGGCGGAGATCGACCAGGAGAAGGTGCGTGTCGGTGCCGCCCGTGAGCACGTCGAGCCCGCCTTCTTGCAGCGCCTCGCCGAGCGCGTCGGCGTTCGCGCGCACCTGTCGCTGGTAGTCGCGGAACGGCTCCGAGGCGGCGATCTTGAAGCACGCCGCCTTCGCCGCGATCACGTGGTTCAGCGGCCCGCCCTGCATCCCTGGGAAGACCGCACGATCGACCGCCTGGGCGTGGTCTTCGCGGCAGAGGACGAACCCGGAACGCGGCCCGGCCAGGGTCTTGTGTGTCGTCGAGGTGACGAAGTCGCAGTGCTCGACCGGATTCGGGTGAAGTCCCGCGGCCACGAGACCGGCGAAGTGGGCCATGTCACACAGAAGCAGCGCGTCCACCTCGTCGGCGATCTCGCGAAACCGCCACGCCTCGACCGTGCGGGGATACGCCGATCCGCCGCACACGATCAGCCTCGGTCGACGCTCCTTTGCAATCGCGAGGACGTCGTCGTAGTCGACGAGGTTCGTCGCGCGCGACACGCCGTACGGCGCGATGTCGTAGAGCCGGCCCGAGAAGTTCACCTTCAGCCCGTGCGTCAGGTGACCGCCGTGGGAGAGCTCGAGCGCGAGGATCGTGTCGCCCGGCTTCAGCACCGCGAAGTAGACGGCCATGTTCGTCTGCGCGCCTGCGTGCGGCTGGACGTTCGCGTGCTCCGCGCCGAACAGCTCCTTCGCGCGATCGATGGCGAGCTGCTCGATCTCGTCGACGATCTCGCAGCCGCCGTAGTAGCGCCGGCCGGGGTAGCCCTCCGAGTACTTGTTGGTCGGCACGCTGCCGACGGCCTCGAGCATGGCGGGCCACGTGAAGTTCTCGGACGCGATCAGCTCGATCTCTCCGCGTTGCCGCTCGAGCTCGCGCTCGAGGAGCGAGGCGACCTCCGGATCGACGTCGGAGAGCCCTGCAGTGCGGAGGTCCTCGAGCGTCAGGGGCGCGGTCACCATCCCGCGTGATGCTACTCCGCTGCGCTGGCCGCAGATCGGAAGCTGCGAATGCAGACTCCGATCGCGAGGATCCCTGAAGTCTGCTGCTAGACCGCATCGATCCTCTCGCCCGCGGCAGCGATCCATGCGAGAGCCTCCGCGGCAGGCGCGGCACCCTCGCGCAGGACTCGGGCCTCAGGGCCCGTCAGGTCGATCACGGTCGACGGCGTTCCCGGCAGCTCACCTCGGTCAAGAACGGCCGCGACTCCCGCGAGGATCGCCTCCGGAACATCGGCGACGCGACGCGGGTCAGGTCCACCATGGAGGTTCGCGCTCGTCGCGGCGACGACGCCGACGCGCTCGAGCAACTCGGCCGCGACGCCGTCGACGGCGGGTACGCGGACTCCGATCGTGTCCGGCCGCGCTCCGGAGAGCCACGGCAGCCGGCGCTGCGGGTTCGGCACGACGAAGGTGTAGGGCCCCCTGAGCACCGTGTCTGGGATCTCGGGAACGACTACGCGGAGAGCTTCGACACTCGCACCGACGAGCGCGATCGGCTGCTCCGGCGAGCGACGCTTGAGCGCGGACAGCGAGCGGACGGCGTCCTCGAGGTCGGGGCTGCAGGCCAGCCCGTACACGGTATCGGTCGGAATGACGACCGGCTTGCCTGCCTCGAGCGCCGCGACGGTCTCGGCGATCGTGCTCACTCCGCGCCGAGCACGGTCCAGCCGAGCGCCCTTGCAGCGTCGGCGAGTTGCCGGTCGAACGTCACGATCGGCAGTCGTCCTTCGCCCGCCTCGGCGGCGGCCCCGAGATGTAGTGCATCGAGTGTCCGCACGCCGACGCGCTCGGCCAGCTCGACAGCCCGCTCACACACGACATCCGTGAGCTCGACCACCGTCGCGTCGGCCCAATGATCCTCAAACCATGATCGGAACCTCATGAGGTCAGGCTCGGCGACGACGCGAGCAATGTTGCGCCGAACCTCGACGCGGGTGTGGCGTGCAGTCGTCCAGTGGGTCGGATCGTGGAGAAGCTCTCGCGCCCGCTGGCTCTCCGGCTCCTCGATGTAGAGCTTGAGTATCGCCGACGCATCGACGTAGAGGCTCACTCCTCGCGATCCTCGGCCATGGCCTCCGCGATCGTCATCCTGCCCTTGGCGCCGCGCCGCGGCACACCTCGCGACGGCCCGCCCCGCCCCGGCCGAATCCATCCTTCTTCGATCCCCTGCTGGATGCGCTGCTCCACTGAGAGCGAACGGAGCTCGGCCTTTGCTTTCCCGCGATCGGTGACGACGATCGTCTCGCCATTCGCGGCACGGTCGAGATAGTGCGACAGCTTCGCCTTCAGCTCACGGATACCCACGCGAGTAGTCACCGTATCGTCGATTGTAGTCACGTCACGAGGACAATGTGGTCATGGCTTCGACAACCCTGTCTCGTCCAGCCAAGTCTTTCGTCGTGCGCCCGTTGACGTAGCCGAGCTCGCCGAGCATGCGCGCGACGCGCCCTGCATCGCTGAACGCGACCTCGAGCACGAGCGCGCCGCCTGGCGCCAAGACGTCCAGCGCCCCCCGCGTGACGGCTTCGGTCGCCCCCACGCCGACGAGCGCCTCCCGCGGCTCCCAGTCGCGGACCTCGGGCTCGAGCCCCTCCA
>DATKBJ010000091.1:0-16591 GCA_035514135.1 Gaiellaceae bacterium
GCGCTTCGAGGCTGCGCGTCGCGGGGATCCGCCTGCACGGGGGTCCAGCGGCCTCTCCGGCTCAGTCCTCGCCGTCCCAGTAGTCGAGGATCCGCCCCGGACGGCTCAGCAGGACGCGCTCGCCGGCGACGCTCCTCGCACCGACCTTGCCGCTGTCCGGATACTCGACGAGGTCCGGTGCGATCAGCGTCGAGAGCATGAGGACGCGGACCGGCTCGTCGGTTCCGTTCCGGACTTGATGGAGCCCGTCCTTGCCGCGCCGAAAGCAGACGACGTCTCCCTCGGTGAGCTCCTGCTCGCCCTCCGCTGTCCGAAGCGTCGGGCTGCCGCGAAGGACGATCATCCACTCCTCGTTCGCATGATGCGTGTGGTACGGCCAGAGCCGATCGCCCGGCTCGAGCTCGTACATGCTCCCGCCGATCAGCTCCGCGTCGATGTGCGCTCCGACCCAGGCGTCCTTGCTACGCCATCCGGGACGCTCCTCGACTCGATCCCATTCGTCGCCGTTGAGGTTGAAGACCTTCATCCGCACGAGACTAGACGGTCATGCCTCGGATCGCGATGTCGATCGCGGTGCGCTCGGCGCTGCCCACATCATCCTCGCCGTCGGGCAACTGGCGGAGCACCCAGCCCGTCAGCACCTCCTCGAGGCCGCCGTAGAAGATCCAGCTGGCCAGACGCGCATCCAGATCTCTCCGAAACGTGCCTGCCTCCTGTCCCTCCTCGATGATGCGCTGGACGATCACGAACGCCTCGCGCACCTCGTCGACCCGATCGCGGAGCTGGTGACTTCGCGCAACCTCGCGCACCATCACGGTGACGAGCGCCGGATCGTTGCGCCACGTGCGCAGCAAGATCTTGGCGATGCCCTCGAGCTTCTCGTCCGCAGGCTCGTCCGCGGCTTCGACAGCGCGGAACCGGGCAATGAGCGCACCCCAGTTCTCGGTGAAGATCGTGCGGAGAACGTCGTCCTTCGACGCGAAGTAGTGATAGAGCAGCCCGTGGGCGACCCCGGCGCGCTCGGCGATGTCGCTCACGCGCGCGCGGTGGTAACCGTGATCCGCGAAGACACGGATCGCCGCGTCGAGGATCTGCTTGCGCTTCTCCGTCTGGGCGATCGAGCTCTGGGCGATTGAACCGTCAGTCAACGGATCGAGGATAGAGGTACGCTCCGCCGGCGTGCAACCGCTCGCGGGCACTCTCGTCGTCGACTTCACGCGCTACCTGCCCGGCGCGTACGCGAGCCGGGAGCTGACGCGCCTCGGGGCCCGTGTGGTGCGCGTCGAGCCGCCGGCAGGCGACCCGATGCGTCCCACTGCAACGGCCTGGGACACGGCGCTGCGGGTCGGAAGCGAGTCAGTCGTCTGCGACTTGCCGCCCGAGGTGGCGTTCGCACAGGCGCTGTGCGCTCGAGCAGACGTCGTGTTGGAGGGGTTCCGGCCGGGAATCGCTGCACGTCTCGGCGTCGGGCCCGACGATGTGCCCGACACGACCGTCTACTGCTCGATCACGGGCTTCGGCGACTCTGCTCACCACCGGCTCCGCGCCGGACACGACATCAACTACCTCGGTTGGGCGGGCGTCCTCGAGGACACGGACACGCAGCTCCCCCCGCTCCCGATCGCCGATCTCGCCGCGGGTGCTCTCGGAGCTGTGACGCAGATCCTGGCCGGGCTACTCGAGCGGACGCGGAGCGGGCGCGGCCGACGGATCGTCGTCTCGATGACGCACCGCTCCCACGATCTGGTGGCGCACCGGCTCGGCGGCGAGCCGATTCCGAAGCTCCTCACCGGCGGGCTCGCCTGCTACCGCGTCTACGAGACCTCTGACCACCGCCACCTTACGGTCGGCGCTCTCGAGCCGAAGTTCTTCCGCCGGCTTTGCGAGCTGATCGAGCGTGCGGATCTCGCGGATCGGCAGTACAACGAGAACCAGGAGGCGCTGGCGGGCGAATTCGCGTCCATCCTCGTAACTCGATCGCTCGCCGAGTGGCTCGCGCACTTCGGCGACGAGGACGTATGCGTCGGCCCGGTCCGGACGCGAGAGGAAGCAGCCGCGGAGTTCGGCTCGTTGGAGGCAGCGCGCGACATCCCGCTCGGCGCGCACACCGAGACATGGCGACGCGAGCTCGGCCTGTAGGGGGCCGGGCCTGCCCGGCCCCTACGCGTCCGCTGAGAGACCGAGTGCCGCAGGAAGTGCGAACAGGGTGTCGATCCGATCCGGCGCGTCGAGCTGGAGACCGTCACGGTCGAGCAGGATGGCGCGGATCCCGAGCGCGCGCGCTCCCTCGATGTCGTCCTCGTAGGAGTCGCCCACCATCGCGACCTCGCCGGACTCGACCTCGAGCGCAGTCAAGGCGGCGACGAAGATCGACGCGTGCGGCTTCACACGACCGTGCGTCTTCGACCCGACGACCGCATCGACGTCGAGAAGATGGTGCTCCCTGAACTCGTGGAGATCGCGTTGCCCGTTCGAGATGAGCCCGATCTTCAGGGTGTGCCGTCGGAGCACCTCCAGCGCAGGCAGCGCATCCTCGTAGAGGGAGAAGTTCTCGTGCCGCTCCCATTCGCGCACCATGTCGACCGCGCACGCCCGCGCGCCGCCGGCATCACCTCCCATCCCGAGCACGATCTGCTCCGTGAACGCGATCCAGATCTCCTCGTCGTGCACGAGTTCGTGGTTGCGCTGCAACGTCGCGATCGCAGCAGCGCGTGCCTCGGTGTAGAGCTGGGGATCGAGAGCGAGCCCGTGCCGCTCCCCCACCCGCCGGTACCCCTCGGGCCCGAGCTCCGGCCCGGGCCGAAACAGTGTGAAGTCGACGTCGAACAAGACAGCCTTCAGCATCGCTACCGAGGATAGCCCGGTCGACCGAACGCCTCGATCGATGGACCTCCCGGCGGGCTCCGCCCGCCGGGAGGTCCATCGCGGCTAGCTCGTCACGGCGGCCGGAAGCGTTGACGGGTCGCCGCGACCAGCGGCAGCTCCGCTGCCGCTGCTTCAGGGGTCTTCCGCGAGGGCGGAATCCGCACTCGCGGATTCCGCCCTCTGCGGGACAGTCGGGGTGCCCAGATTTGAACTGGGGGCCTCTCCGACCCGAACGGAGCGCGCTACCAGGCTGCGCCACACCCCGAGCGCGGAAGGGTACCGCCTCCGAGCGCGACCGCACGCACGACATTGCGCAGAGGGCGAGCAGCGCAGTATGCTCAGACCGTGACGGAAGCTTTCGAGAGGCGGGCCGCTTGACCCCGCCCCGGCCGCCAAGTGACCAGCAGCCCGACGTGCGCGAATCGCGCAGGCGGGCTTTTTCTTTGCCCAGTTTTCTCAGCCCCGAGGAGGCACGATGGCCAACCACCTGACGCCCGAAGAGCTCGCCAAGGAGATGGGGATGGAGCGCGACGACGTCGTCCGCATCTGCGTCGAGGAAGGCGTACCGATCTACCACGGCAAGATCGACAAGACGCTCTTCCAGGCATCCCTCGAGGCGATCAGCGCGGGAGCCAACGCCTCCGCGCGGACCTGAGCGACGCGATCTAGCTGGCTTTCGAGCGGGCGCGCTTCGCGCGCACGGGCTTCTCTTCGGACTCCGCGGCGGGCTGCTTCTTCGCCGCGGCCACGCTCGCCTTGAGCGCCTCCATGAGATCGATCACGGGCGCGACCTCGACAGGCTCCGGGGCGACGATCTCCTCTCCGCGCATCTTCGACTCGAGAAGCGCCCGCAGATCGCGCCGATAGTCGCTCGCGAGCTCGGACGGCTCGAACTCGCCGGCGAGGCTGTCGATCACCTGGCGGGCGAGATCGAGCTCGGTCTTCTTCACCTTCGTCTCCTCGACCGCTTCGGCGATCTCGGCGTGCGAGTAGACGTCCTCGGCAAGGAACAACGTCTCCAGCGCAAGCGCATCGCCTCTCGCGCGCACGAGACAGAGGCTCTCGCGGCCCGCGCGGACGAAGCGCCCGAGTGCGGCAGTCGACGTCTGCCGCATCGCCTCGAGCAGAAGGACGTACGGACGACGCTGCGCCGTCTGCGCGGCGGGGACGAGGTAGTACGTGCGATCGAAGTAGATCGGGTCGACGTCGCCCTCCGGGACGAACCGAGTGATCTCGATCGAGCGGGAGTCGTCCGCGCGCTCGATCGCCTCGAGATCGGCGTCCTCGACGATCACGAATTGCCCCTTCGTGACCTCGAATCCGCGGACGATCTCGTCCTGCGTCACCTCGCGGTCGTGCGTCGGGCACCAGCGCTTCTGCTTGATCGGCGTCGAGCACTCTCGATGGAGGAGCCGGAAGGAGACGTCCGACTGTCGCGCGGCAGGCTTCGTCGCGGGGGCGAGCCCCACGGGGATCGAGACGAGGCCGAAGCTGAGGGATCCGTTCCAGGACGTACGCATGGTGTGTGAAGGGTAATTGCAGAGCGCTGTGACTAGGCGCCGCAATGTCGTTCGGGACCTGCAAGGTTCGCCCTGGAACGCGGGACCCCTCCCGGGCTAAAGTCAGAGGCATGACCGAGACGGCCGCGAGCGCTCCGGAGCGACGAGCGTCGGAGCAACGGCGAACCATCGCGCAGCTCTGGCGCAACGCCGTCGCGGCTGCGCGTCCTGGCCCGGCATACCTCGTCGAGTCGGACGACGGCTGGACGGAGGTCTCGTGGACGCACGCAGACGAGCGCGTTCGCGCATACGCCAACGGGCTCCTCGCACGAGGCGTCAAGAAGAGCGTCAACGTCGCGATCCTTGCCCGCAACAGCCTCGACTGGGCGCTGCTCGACTTCGCGCTCGCCCAGATCGGCGCGGTCGGGATACCCGTCTACGCGTCGAGCTCGCCCCGTGACGTCGGGTACCTGCTCTCGCACTCGGGAGCGGTCGGAGTCGTCTGCGAGGACGCAGAGCAGATCGCCAAGGTCGAGGAGGTCAGGAGTGAGCTTCCCGCGCTCGAGCACGTTCTCACCTACGACGACCTCGAAGGGCTCGCCGCACTCGGCCGCGACTTCGCCGCGACGAATCCAAGCGCTCTCGACGATGCAACCGAGGCGATCGCGGAGGACGACCTCTTCACGATCATCTATACGTCGGGGACGACTGGCCCGCCGAAGGGCTGCATGCTCTCGAACCTCAACTACCACGCGATGGCGACAGTCGTCGACCGCATGGAGGAGCGCTACTACCGCGAGGACGACGTCATGCTCCTCTACCTGCCGCTCGCACACAACTACGGGCGGCTGATGCTGCTCCTCGGCGCGCACGTCGGCTTCACGATCGCATTCCTACCCGATCCCTTGCGGGTCGCCGAGGCGCTCCCGCAGGTGCGCCCGACGTTGCTGCCGAGCGTGCCGCGCGTGTACGAGAAGGTGCACTCCGCAGTCGTTGCGCGCTTCGACTCCGCCACCGGGACGAAGCGCAGGCTGATCGACTGGTCGCTCCCGATCGGGCGAGAGGTCAGCCGCCTCGAGGCCGAGGGCAGGCCGGTTCCGGCCGGGCTCAAGGTCAAGCACCGGATCGCGGACAAGCTCGTCTTCAGCAAGGTGCGCGAGCCGCTCGGCGGACGTCTCCGCATGCCGGGCTCGGGCGGCGCGCCGCTCTCGAAGGAGATCATCGAGTTCTTCGACGCGGTGGGGATCCGCATCACGGAGGGTTACGGCCTGACCGAGTGCACGACCGCGTGCGCCACGAACCGCCCCGACATGTACCGCTTCGGGTCGGTCGGACAGCCGTTGCCGGGATTCGATGTCCGGATCGCCGCCGACGGCGAGATCGAGGTGCGTTCCGAGACGGTCTTCCAGGGCTACTACAAGGAGCCTGAGGCAACGGCCGCCGTGCTCGGTGACGACGGCTGGCTCTCCACGGGCGACATCGGGGAGATGGACGCGGACGGCTTCCTCTACATCACCGACCGCAAGAAGGACATCCTCGTCACAGCCGGCGGGAAGAACGTCGCTCCACAGAACATCGAGAACGACCTCAAGACGTCGAAGTACGTCTCGCAGGCACTCGTCGTCGGCGACGCGCGGCCGTACGTCTCGGCGCTCATCACGCTCGATCCCGTCGAAGTCGAGCGCTGGGCGGCCGAGCAGGGACTCGAAGGCGACGCGTCCGGCCTGGCGCAGGACGATGGCGTGCGGGAGCTCATCCAGGGCGTCGTCGACGACGTCAACCGCGACCGCTCACGTTTCGAGCAGGTCAGGCGCTTTGCGATTCTCCCCCGCGACTTCACGATGGAGGCGGGCGAGATCACGCCGACGCTCAAACTGCGGCGGCGCGCCGTCCAGGAGCACTTCGCCGACGAGATCGAGGCGCTGTACGCCGGAGCGTACGAGGCCGGCATGCCGAGCGACGAGGTCGGCGACTAGGCGTTAGAGCCGGCGGGCGCCGACGAAGGAACCCCAGCGGTCGTCCATGCTGGAGATCTTCACCACGTCGCCCGTATGCGGCGCGTGCACGAACTGACCGCCTCCGATGTACATCCCCATGTGACCGAGGCCGCTGAAGAAGACGAGGTCGCCGGGGGCGAGCTGATCGCGCGACACGGGCGTTCCCATGTTGTACTGCGACGCCGCGTGATGGGGCAGCGAAACACCGACCTGCGCGTAGACGTACATCGTGAGCCCTGAGCAGTCGAACCCGGTAGACGGGCTGGATCCGCCCCACACGTACGGAATACCGAGGTATTGCATCGCGATCGAGACGACGTGTCCGTAGCGGGCGGGAGGGAGATCCGCGTCGTAGCTCGGGGTGACAACTGCGGCGTCGTACGTCTGCTGCGTCTGCGCCTGCGACGCGAGCTGCGCGGCCTGCGCGCGTGCACGTGCCTGAGCGGCGAGCGCGGCCTGCCGGCGCTGCTCCTCTGCTCGCATGGCGGCGATCTCATCCTTGACCGACGCGAGAAGACTGTTCTGCGCGGCGATCTGCGACTCGATCGCCTGTCTCTGCGCCGCCTGCTCCGCGACGATCTCCACCTGGTCGGTGCGGGCATCCTGGAGGTTGGAGCGGCGCGTCTCGACCTCCGTGCGGTACCGCTTGACGGTCTTGAGGATCTGTGTGTCCTGGCTCGACACGCGCTCGATCGCATCGAGCCGCGCGATGATGTCGTCGAGGCTGCTCGAGCCGAGTATCACCTCGAGCGTCGAATCGCCCTGACCGTTGATGTAGAGATCGCGAAGCCGTTCCTGGATGCGTCTCTGCGCGACACCGAGGCTCTTTCGTGCAGCAACGAGGTGCTTGGCGTTCGTTGCGAGGTCGTTCTCGAGCTGCTCGAGCTGGATGTTCGCGTAGTTCCAGGCTTCGATCGTCTGCCCGAGATTCGCCTGCATACCCTCGACCTCGGCCATGATCGCCTCGGCCTGTGCGCGCTTCGACGTGATCGTCTGCGCGGACGCCGGTCCCGTGGCAAGCAGAAGCCCGACGGCGGTCGCCGCAGCGAGAACGACTATCGGCGTCCATCCGGTGCGCGAGCCTGGCACGGTGGCTCTCCGTCGTCTCCGGACAGACCCGCCGGTGGCGGTCTGGCCCGTCACAAGCCGGAGACCCTAGCACCCTCTGCGGATGCCTGCAACCGACAACAGAGCCAAAATATCTGCAACGAGGGCACTCGGCCCGGTTACAAGACCGACACTGTGTTACGGTGGCCGCCTCGTGCGTCGGGGAACGCGCAGGTGGGGGATCGCGCTCGTCGCGGTCCTGATCGGAGCAGCACTGAGCGTCGGCGGCTCCGCTTTCGGCCAGCCGCAGGCTCCCCTGGCGTACCGACTCAAGGTCGATGCCGTGGCCTACAGCCTGCCCGGCCGAACCGCGCTCGGGATCCCCGTCCGCAGAGGCGTCGTCGCGGTCGACCCGCGGCTGATCCCACTCGGGACGAAACTGCACATCCCCGGCTACGGTGCGGGCATCGCTGCCGACGTCGGGACGGCGATCAAGGGACGGACCATCGATCTCTGGTTCCCGACGACGGCCAAGGCCCGTCAGTGGGGCCGGCGCACGGTCGCGATCACCGTCTATCGCAAGCGGTAGCCAGCGCCGCCGTCGGCGGCGTTCGGTACACAGTCCCTCGTGAATCGTCCACACGCCGTTCTCGCCACACTCCTCGTCGCGGTCACCGCAGCGACGAGCACCGCCTCGTCGACGCACGCTGCGCAGAGCGACCTCGCGTCGACCCTCGCGGCTGCGCTGCATTCACCCGGCATCGATCCCGGCCGGACCGGCGCGATCGCCGTCGATTTGCAGACGGGAGCCACGGTGTTCGCACACAATCCGCAGACGTCGCTCCTTCCTGCCTCCGCTGAGAAGCTCCCGGTGTCGTTCGCTGCGTTGAAAGTCCTCGGGCCCCGCTACCGCTTTCGCACCGAGGTGGTCGGCCTAGGCACGCGTGCCGGACGCGTGTGGAAGGGCAACCTGTGGCTCGTCGGCTTCGGCGACCCGACGCTCGCTCGCTCCGATCTCGACCGGCTTGCGCGCACGTTCGCCGCGACCGGAATCCGGCGCGTGCTCGGGCGCGTATTCGGCGACGACACGCACTTCGACGCGCAACGGGACGGGCTCGGTTGGAAGCCGGGCTACCTCGGGATCGAGTCGCGGCCGATCTCCGCGCTCTCGGTCGCGCGCGTGCCGCTCACCGGAGTGCACGGCTCGGCAGTGGCAGCCGCCCGCGCGTACGTGAACGCACTCGAACGTCGCGGTATCTCGGTCAGCGGCAGGTCGGGCGCCCGGCGAGCCCCCCGCGGTGCACTCTCCATCGCCTTCGACCTCTCCGAGCCGCTCTCGGCGCTCCTCAGGCGGGTGAACGGCGAGAGCGACAACTTCGTCGCGGAGATGCTCTTGAAGGAGCTCGGCGCGACGATCGCCGAGCGCGGATCGTCCGCGTCCGGCGCACGGGTCGTGCGCAAGGCGCTGCGTGACGCGAGCGTGCCGCTCGCGGGCGTTCGCATCGCCGACGGTTCCGGGCTGTCCCGCTTCGATCGCCTCACGGCAACCGCTCTGGTGTCGATGTTGCGCGCCGGAGCGGTGGATCCCGCTATGCGCCGCGCGTTCGTGTCCTCCTTCGCCGTCGCCGGCGTGTCGGGAACCCTCGAGCGACGACTCGACGTCCGTCCGACCCGCGGCCGCGTGATCGCGAAGACCGGGACCACGCGCCGCGCGTCGGCGCTCGCCGGCTTCGTGGGGCGCCGATACGTCTTCGCGATCCTCCAGAACGGCTCGCCCGTGCCGTACTGGACGGCGCGCGAGACGCAGGATCGCTTCGTGACGATCCTCGCTGGCTCGTAGGCCGGAGCCGGTCTCGTTCGTCTGAAGGCTCGCCTCGCTCGGGGCGAGGCTCGTCCGCCCTATCCCTCGAGCAGCGCCGCCAGATCGTCCTCGGACAGCACTCGAACACCGAGCTGCTCGGCCTTCTGTGCCTTGGAGCCGGGACTCTCGCCCACGACGACACCGGTCGTCTTCTTCGAGACGGAGTCGGTGACATTCGCGCCCCGCCCCTCGAGGGCCGCCTTCGCCTCCTCGCGCGTCCAACTCTTCAGCGTTCCCGTGATCACGTACTGCGACCCGCTGAGCGCTCCCTCGGGCGGGCGCTCGTCGTCTGCAAGCTCGAGCTGCAGGCCGAGCTCGCGCAACTCCGCGACGAGCGCGAGGTTCTCCGGATCGGAGAACCACTCGGCAATCAGCTCCGCCCGCTCCGGCCCGATGCCCTCCACCTCTTCGAGCTGCTCGAGCGTCGCGGCGGCGAGCGCCTCGACCGTTCGGGAATGGAGCGCGAGGCTACGCGCGATCACCCAGCCCACCTTCGGGATGTTCAGCCCGAAGAGGACGCGAGAGAACGGCTGGTCCTTCGAGCGCTGGATCGACTCGATCGCTCGCGTGGCGGAGATCTCCGCGAACCCCTCGAGCTCGGCGAGCTGTTCGGCCGTGAGGCGGTAGAGGTCGGGAAGCGTGCGCACGATCTCCTCGTCCCAGAGCTTCTTGATCGTGCTTCCGCCCACGTTCTCGATGTCCATCGCGGCGCCGACCCAGTGGTAGAGCGTCTCGAGACCGCGTGACGGGCACGCGCGGTTCGGACAGCGGTGCATCACCTCGCCCACGGGCCGCGCGATCTCGACCTTGCAGAGCGGGCAGCGCTTCGGCATGCGCCACGGCTTCGTCCCCGGCTCGTGCTCGCCGGCCGGCCCTACGACCTGGGGGATGACATCACCAGCGCGTTGCACGACCACGAGATCTCCTTCACGGATGTCCTTGCGGCCGATGTCGTCCTCGTTGTGGAGGGTCGCGCTCGTGACCGTCACACCGCCGACCTGGACGGGTTCGAGCTCCGCGAGCGGATTCAGGACGCCAGTGCGGCCGACGCGGACGTGGATCTTCAGAAGGCGCGTGACCGCGGACGTCGGCGCCCACTTGAAGGCGCGGGCGAACCGGGGCCGACCATGGAGCGAGCCGAGGCGCCGCTGTTGGTCGAAGGCGTCGATCTTGATGACGATCCCGTCGATCTCGTAACCGAGCGAGCCGCGGCGGGCTTCCCACGCGATACAGGCATCCACGACCTCCTCGACGGACTCGAGGCGCTCGGCATTCGGGTTCGTGCGGAAGCCGCGCTCGCGAAGCCACGCGAGCGTCTCCCATTGGGTCGCGAGCACTGCACCCTCGAGGACGCCGATCCCGTACACGAAGATCGAGAGTGGGCGCTCCGCCGTAATGGCCGGATTCAACTGGCGCAGCGATCCTGCGGCAGCGTTGCGAGCGTTCGGTGCGGGCTTGCGACCGGCGGCGAGCTGCGCTTCGTTGAAGCGCGTAAAGCCCTCGAGCGGGAAGAAGATCTCGCCGCGCACCTCAATCCGGGCCGGTGGCGCGTCCCCGAGCATTCGCAGCGGGATCGCCTCGATCGTGCGGAGGTTCGCCGTGACGTCCTCCCCGCGCTCGCCGTCGCCTCTGGTCGCGCCGCGCACGAGCACGCCGCCCTCGTAGACGAGCGAGACCGCCGAGCCGTCGATCTTCGGCTCGAGAACGTACGCGACCGGCTCGTCGGTTCCGAGCCGCTTGCGCACGTCGTCGGCCCACTTCGCGAGCGCCTCCCGCGTGGTCACCTTCTCGAGCGAGCCCATCGGCGAGAGGTGCGCGACCTTCGCGAAGCCGGCTGCAGGAGGGGCGCCGACACGCTGCGTTGGTGAGTCGGGTGTGACGAGCTCGGGATGCTCGTCCTCGAGCGCCCTCAGCTCGTCGAAGAGGACGTCGTAGGCCGCGTCGTCGATCTCGGGGGCGTCGAGGACGTGGTAGCGGTAGTTGTGGTGCTCGATCAGGCGGCGCAGCTCCTCGGCGCGCCTCCGTGACGAGACGGGGTCAGACCCCACGGGTCTGACCCCGCTCACACAACACGTAAGAGCTCCTCCGGCGTGCGGACGAACGCGTCGGGCTCCTCCGCCAGGAGGCGCCCCTCGGGGTGGATCCCGCCCCAGCCCACGGCGACGGAGTACACGCCTGCCGCCTTCGCGGCGCCGATGTCGAACGGCGAGTCTCCGACGTAGACCGCCTCGTCCGTGGATCCACCGAGCTTCGCGACGGCGAGCAGCACGGGCTCGGCGTCCGGCTTGTGGCGCTCCGTGTCCTCGTGCGCGACGACGACGTCGAACGCCTCCTCCAGCGCCGGGAAACGGTGCAGCGCGAGCCCGACCGTGCGGTGCCGCTTCGCGGTCACGATGCCGAGCTTGCGCCCCTCGGCCTTGAGCCCAGGGAGCAGCCGCACGAGGTCGTCGAAGGCCTCGAGCGTCTCGTGGAGCCCGTCGTTGTGCTCCTTGTAGGCCGCGAGCAGCGCCTCGGCGTGGTCGACGTCGATCGCGTTCATCTGGGCGACGATCCCTTGGCCGCCGATCGTCATCCCGAGCTCGTCCGGCGGGATCTCCCGCCCGAGCACGGTGCGCACCGCATGCTGCATCGACGCGAGGATGATCGGCCCCGAGTCGATTAGCGTCCCGTCGAGGTCGAAGAGGACGATTCGGAAGCGCACCGGGCGATCGTAGCCATGTGCATCCGAATGGCCTGATCGAGGACGGTCGCAGTAGTGGCACGGGATGCCGTAGTCGACTACCTCGGGTCAGCCGAGCGGTTCACAGGACTCGTCGAGAGCATCGAGACCGCTAAGAGACTGCCTTCTCGGCGACCCGGCGATCGCACTCGCGGACATGTACAGCGCGGCGGGGCGCACACCACCAACCACGCTGTCGGGCGCTCTCCGGATTCTCCACACGCGCCTTCCGACGACGGCAGGCCGAGACCGCCGCTCGTCGACGACTCTCAGTAGCCGACACGCTCGAGATAGAGGCCCCACGGTGGCGCAGTCAGGCCCGCCTCCGAGCGCGACCGCCCCTCGAGCAGCCGGGCGATCCGAGGCGGAGCGTCGGCGCCCGCTTCGAGCATCGTCCCGACGAGCGTCCGCACCATGTGCCGGAGGAAGCTTTCAGCCGTGATCGTGAAGTCGAGGCGGTCGCCGTCGCGCTCCCAGCCAGCCGCAAGGACATTCCGCACGAAACCGTCGTGCCGCGTCACGGTCGGCGTGAACGCCCGGAAGTCGTGCTCGCCGAGCAGAAGCTCGGCGGCGGATCGGAGTGCGTCGTCGTCGACCGGTCGCGGCCACCAGAGAGCGCGCCGTGCATCGAGCGCCGAACGCATCGCGACGACTCGGTAACGATACGAGCGCGACCGAGCCGAGAAGCGCGCGTGGAACTCCTCCGCTTCCTCATCGGCCGCACGGACGACGACATCCTCCGGCAGCACCGCGTTCAGCGCCTCCGCAACCCGCGCCGGCGGCGGCCCACCGTCGACCTCAACGCTCGCAACCTGACCTGTCGCATGCACACCCGTGTCCGTGCGACCGGCGACCGCGAGCCCGTCCCATCGAGGAAAGACCGTGTCGAGCGCCTCCCGCAGCACTCCTTCGATCGTGCGGAGGCCCGGCTGGCGCGCCCAACCGCACGAGCCGGTCCCGTCGTACTCGAGCGTGAGCTTGACGTTCACGACGTGACATCATGGCGCCCCCGTGTCGACCGCCCAGCGCTATGACCTCTACAGCCACGAGTTTAGGGTGGCGACGCACGAAACGTATGCCCGCATGCGAGACGAGAGTCCCGTGCACCTGCAGCCGGGGCTCGACGGCGAAACACCGATCTGGTTCGTCACCCGCTACGACGACGTCGTGGCGATGCTCACCGACAACGGGCGATTCGTCCTCGATCCGGCGCTCGCCCTCACGCCCGAGGAGATCGCCGTCCGCGAGGCAGAGAGCAGCTTCGAGCCCGATGAGCGCGTCAACGAGAACCTCCTCTCGAAGGACAGAGACGACCATCGTCGACTGCGTCGCCTCGTCACGAAGGCGTTCACCCCACGCATGGTCGCGCAGCTCCGCCCGCGCATCCAGGAGATCGCCGACGAGCTCGTGGATCGCGTGGCCGAACGAGGGAGCATGGAGCTCGTCGACGACTTCGCATTTCCGCTCCCGATCACTGTCATCGCCGAGCTGTTGGGCATCCCTGTCGAGGATCAGGATCGCTTCCGCGAGTGGTCGAACTCGTTCGTGCTCCCGCCCATGACACCGGAGCTGGTCGAGCAGCTCGCGCGACACACGGACGAGTTCGTGGCGTACCTCGACGAGCTCTTCGCGAGTCGCCGCGCGGCGCCGGCGGACGACCTCGTGACCGCTCTCGTCCGGGCGGAAGACGAGGGCGACCATCTCTCCGAGAATGAGCTCTACAGCATGGTCGTGCTGCTAATCGTCGCCGGGCACGAGACGACCGTCAGCCTGATCACGAATGCCGTGCTCGCGTTGCTGTCCAAGGCGGAACAGCTTGCAGAGCTGCGCGCCGATCCGTCACTGATGTCCGCTGCGGTCGAGGAGCTCCTGCGCTACGACAGTCCCGTCGAACGGACCATCACGCGCTGGGTGGCAGCCGATACCGAGCTCGGCGGCAAGGCACTGAAGCGCGGAGAGCTCGTGATCGCGGTTGTGGGGTCGGCGAACCGCGATGCGAACCAGTTCCCCGGTCCCGACGAGCTCGATCTGCGGCGAGAAGCGGCAGGCAAGCATGTCGGTTTCGGTCGGGGACCGCACTTCTGCCTCGGAGCGCCGCTCGCACGCCTCGAGACGGGGATCGCGCTGGAGACATTGCTGCGCCGCCTACCGGGCCTGCGGCTAGCCATCGACTGCGGCGACCTCTACTGGCGACCCATTCCGATCTTCCGCAGCCTCGCCTCGCTCCCCGTGGAGTGGGACGCCTGAACGAAGGGGGATTGTTTACTTCACGCAGGGTTGATGTAGGCTTTGCGACATGCTCAGAACACTGCTCGTGGACGTTCGCTCTACCTTCTCGCGCCAAAACGTCGTCCAGAACGGCGTCTCGCTTCTCGTCTACGCAGCAATCAGTTTGGTCTGGCCCACCGCGGTGCGAATCGTGAGAGACGTGTCGCTTTGGTATCTCATTCCGCTTGCCATAGCGGGGTTCCTCGCGGCAGCGGCACTCGCGCTCTGGCGCTCCGACAGGGCGCGTCCAAGCCAGGTCTATTTGCAGAGCGAGACGCCGAATGTTGTCGACCCGCAAATCCTCGCCCTCAGGGACTACGCATCACGCGGAAACCAACTGCTGGCGCGTTTGTCGGGTTCGACGGTCTATCGGGACTATCCAGGCGCTCCCGACTACGACCAGCAGTCGGCTGAGGACTGCTTGTCGTGGCGAAGCGATCTCCGTAAACACCTTTCTAAAGCGCGGCCTGAATATGCGCCTCGCTTCAACGAGAACTGGATTGAGAAACAGCATTGGCGGCACAGGATGGGGAGCATCGAAGAACTGATCGCCGAGATGCAACGTGACTTGGAGCTGCTCGGCGATCTGATCGCGGAGCTGAGTGGGCGATGATGCGAGGCCCCGGAGTGACTCAGCCTAGATCTTGCCGTTTGGGCCGGTCCAGCCCGTGATCATGTCCATCACATCGAGGATCGCATCCTCTATGTCTTCCCGCGCGGCAAGTCGAGCACGCACGCGCAGGCTCTCAAGATCATCGAGAACCTCGGCTCTGCTGCTCGCCTCCAACTGTCTTCGCGCGAGCGTCGCGAGCGACGCCTTCCAGTCACCGTCAGCGATTGCGTACCCAGCATCAAGCAAGACGCTACTCATGGCCTCATCTTACGCAGGCCCCCAGTCCTCACGGGTGGAGGCGAGCCATTCTTCATATTCCGCCAACGACATCTCCGAGACCGGCTCGATGAGTACATGTCCGGCGAGTTCTTCGTCTTCCGTGTATCGGAGTCCTTCACCAAGGCTTTCGCTCCGGATCATCCACAAGGGGTCCTTCCCTCTGCCTCCGAACTTCTCTGGACGCCGGTGCTCCACGAGGTACTCGGGCGCGATTGCGGCCGACATGCCTCCCGTGTGCGGATGCACGGTCCCGTCCTCGGCAATGTCGATGTCCGTTCCGTCTCGCCTTATGCCGAGTGTGCGGGCGGTTGGCCCGACTGCTGGGAGTCCGTCCACGTCGGTTCGCATTGCGCGAAAGAGCAGCGCCACATGCTGAACGTACGGAACGCCGACCTAGACAACAACCGACTACGAGGAAGGTCGAACGAGACCCTCGTAAGTCAATGTGTCGGCGTCGACCAGCCGCAAGATCGTGTCGCGGAACAGGAACGCGTTGTCGCGGTTGTTCCAGCGGAAGGCAGCCTCGTCCAGGTACGCGGGAAGGTGCTTGCGCGACAGCTTGTGGTACGCGCCGATCACGGAGCGGTCGAACAGGCTCCACACGCTTTCGACGGTGTTCGTGTGAACCTGACCGTTCACCCACTCGTCCGCCGAGTGGTCGACGTACTCATGGCGGGTGTTCGCGTCCCCGATACCTCGATAGGAGCGGTGGGAGTCCGTGAAGATCGCCTCGGCATCGTCCGAGACGACGTCGCTCAGGAACCGCTTGATGGTCTCGCTACGAACGTCGGGAGCCACACGAAGCCGCACCTTGCCGCCGCGCTGGACGGCCCCGAGGACGATGGCCTTGTTATCGCGGCGATGGATCGCGGCTTCTTGCCGGTTGCGGAAACCGCCTGCCTTGCCGCCCACGTAGGTCTCGTCGGCTTCCACGATGCCCGTCAGGAGCTCGGCTCCCTCGTCCTTCATCGCGGCGCGGATGCGGTGGCAGAGGTACCAAGCGGTCTTGTAGGAGACGCCGAGCATCCGCTTCAACTGGTTCGCGCTGACGCTCTTCTTGGACTCGCCCATCATGTAGATCGCGAGGAACCACTTCCACAACGGCAGCTTGGAGTCGTGGAAGATCGTTCCGACGCGGACGCTGAACTGGTAGCGGCAGCCGTCACAGTCGAACTGCCGGCGCTTGGCAATGCGGCTGATCTTGTCCGAGTCGCAACGCGGACAGCGAACGCCATCGGGCCAGCGAAGCTGCTCAAGGTATTCGTGGCAGCGATCCTCGGAGCCGAACCGCTCGATCAACTCCGGAAGATTGAACTCCTGCCGAGGCTCTTTCCGTTGTGGACTGGTGGCCATTAGATGGCGCGCCCGAGGAAGAAAGCCGCCGAACTGACGACCGAGCAGGCCATTGCCAAGCTCTTCCCGAAACGTGTGGTAACTCGTGCC
>DATKBJ010000092.1:0-5040 GCA_035514135.1 Gaiellaceae bacterium
CCCGTCGTGGTTGTAGGTCAGCTCGAGCACGTTCTCGATGTCGCCGAGCGAGAAGAAGTAGTTCGTCGCCTCGCGCTCGCCGTTTCTGACGATGTCCATGTCGCGGGAGAAGCGAAAGCCGAGCGCCTCGTAGAAGCCGCGGCTTCGCTCGGGGTCGGTGATCCGAACCATGGTGTGTAGGAAGGTGGCCATGCGCCGAGCCTACCCACGACGAGCCTCGAGTTGCCGGGGACACGGTCGGGAAGGCAGGTTGTCCTCCCATCGCTAAGGGCGTCCAGCTGTTCCCGCGCATATAAGGATTCAGAGGATCTGCGACAGGAACTGTTTCGTCCGCTCCTCCCGCGGGTTGACGAAGAAGTGCTCGGGGGTGCCGACCTCGACGATCTCGCCGTCCGCCATCAGCACCATCCGGTCGGCGACGGCCCGCGCGAAGCCCATCTCGTGCGTGACGACGATCATGGTCATTCCCGAGCTCGCGAGCTCCTCCATGACGTCGAGAACTTCCTTGATCATCTCCGGATCGAGAGCGGACGTCGGCTCGTCGAAGAGCATGATCTTCGGCTCCATCGCGAGCGCGCGGGCGATCGCGGCTCGCTGCTGCTGGCCGCCTGACAGCTGCCCTGGATACTTGTGCGCCTGCTCGGGGATGTGCACGCGCAGGAGCAGCTCGTTTGCCTTCTGCTGCGCGCGTTTTTTCGGCCACCGCCGGACCTGTCGCGGTGCGAGCGTGATGTTCTCGAGCACGGTCAGGTGCGGGAAGAGGTTGAACTGTTGAAAAACCATCCCGGTCTCGCGGCGGACCTCCTGGATGTGGCGGATGTCGTCTGAGAGCTCGATGCCGTCGACGACGATGCGCCCCCGGTCGTGCTTCTCGAGCCGGTTGATGCATCGGATGAGCGTCGACTTGCCGCCGCCCGAGGGGCCGGCCACGACGACCACCTCCTGGCGCCCGACGACGAGATCGACGCCCGCGAGAGCCTGGAAGTGGCCGAACCACTTCTCGACCCCCTCGAGGACGATCATCGGCTCGCCGGTCCCGCCGGGGCGGGTCGCCGAACCCAGCTCGGTCTCCGTCATCGCTCGCCCACGCCCAGCCGTCGCTCCAGCCGCTGGCTCTCTCTCGACATCCAGTACGACCCGCCCCAATACACGAATCCCGCGAAGACGAGCGTCTCGATGATGAGCCCCTCGGCCAGGAACTCCGGCTGCTTCGTGATGAGCTCGGACACGGCCAGGAGCTCGGTGAGCCCGATGATGAAGACGAGCGACGTGTCCTTGAACAGGCTGATGAACTGGCCGACGAGCGCGGGGATGACCGCCCGCAGGGCCTGTGGGAGCACGATCAGGCGCGTCGTCTTCAGGGGCGAGAGACCGAGCGCCTGCGCGGCCTCGGTCTGGTCGCGCGGCACCGCCTGCAGACCGCCGCGGACGATCTCGGCGACGTAGGCGGCGGTGAAGAGGACGAGCGCGACGAGCGCGCGCGTCTCCAGGCTGGGCGTGTCGGAGCCCGGAGGCAGGAAGAAGCCCAGCATGAAGGCGCCCAGGAAGAGCAGCGTGATCAGCGGCACGCCGCGAACGAGCTCGATGTAGGTGATGCACACGATCCGCACCGCCGGCAGGCTCGAGCGCCGCCCGAGCGCGAGGAGGACTCCGAGCGGGAACGAGATCGCGATGCCCGCGGCGGCGAGGAAGACGGTGAGCAGCAGCCCGCCCCAGCCCTCGCTCCAGCCCACGCCGCCGAACGACGTGACGATCACGTATGCCAGCACGATGGCGAGCAGGACGCCTCCACCTGCCCAGCGCGCGCGGCGCGGCGGGATCTGCAGGCCGGCGAAGCGCGCGACGCCCCACACCGCGGCGATCGCGAGCACGAGCAGGGTTCCCTCGACCGACTTCGCGAACCAGAGGAAGACGCCGGCGACCGCGATCAGCGGCCCGAGGCGGCGAAGCGTCGTCAGCGGAGAGGTCGTGCCGGGCCCTCCACCGCCCTCTTCCTCCCGCTTCAGGCGTGCCGCGACCCCGGCGCCGACGCCGAACGCGGCCGCGAGGACGAACATCCCGGCCCACAGCCGCCAGAGCTCGTCGCGCGGAAAGCGGAATACGAGGATGTTCGTGAGGTTCACCTCGACGATCTCCCAGCGCGCGTCCACGAAGACGAAGCGCCCGATCTTGTAGAGAGCCCAGCCGAGAAGGGCCGCGAGCAGAACCGTGAGGACGCCGTTGAACCAGGTGCTGAAGAGATTTTCCTTCACCCAGCGCCCCGGCGACAGGCTCCGTTCCGGAGGCGCGACCTCCGGCACGGCTAGAGGCTCGAGCATCCTCGTGTCCATCAGCGTTCCTTGAGCGCCAGGCGTCGGTTGACGAGGTTCATCACGAGCGCGATCGAGAGCGAGAAGACGAGGTACACGCCCATCAGGACGACGATCGCCTGCGGCGCTGGGCCGCCCTGGGAGATCGTGATGCGGGTGATTCGCGTCACCTCCGGAAACGCGATGGCGACGCCGAGGGACGAGTTCTTGACGAGGTTCAGGTACTGGTTGCCGACCGGTGGGATCGCTACGCGGAACGCCTGCGGCAGGACGATGAAGCGCAGGCGGTCGAAGCTCGAGAAGCCGACGGCGTCGGCGGCCTCCGTCTGTCCTCTCGGCACGGCGAGGATGCTGCCGCGGACGATCTCCGCGATGTGGCTCGCGGTGTACAGGATCAGCCCGATCAGGAGCGCGGCGTACTCGGGACTGAGCCGAAACCCGCCGGTCGTCGCGAGCTCGCCGCGCTCGGGGAGCGAGACCGCGAGCGGCGTACCGCCCGCGAGGTACCCGGCGAGGAGGAATGCGACCAGGACGCCCCCGCCCCAGAGCACTCTGTGGTGCGGCTCCCCGGTAGCGTCGAAACGGCGCGTCCGCCACATCCACACGGCCGCCGCCGCGACGACACCGGCCGCCGCGACGACGGCCAGGACCAACAGGTCCTCGGTCTGCCTGAGACCCGGGCCGACGAGGCCTCGATTCGAGACCACGAGCACCTCCCACTCGACCGCTCGGCCGATCGGGGGTAGCCGGAGCAGCACTGCGAGGTACCAGAACAGGATGATCAGGAGCACGGGCACGTTGCGCAGGCTCTCGACGTAAAGCGCCGCCGTCCGCCGCACGAGCCAGTTGCTCGAGAGTCGGGCGACGCCGACCACGACGCCGAGGATCGTGGCCAGGAAGATGCCGAGGAGGGAGACCGCGGCCGTGTTCTTGGCTCCGATCAGCAGGGCGGCGAACAGATCCTCCGTCGAGCGGAAATCCGAGTCGGGGATCGCGAAGCCGGCGGGCTGGCTCAGGTAGTCGAAGCTCGTCTCGATCCCGAGCCGGTCGAGGTTCCTCACCAGGTTGGCGAAGAGGTAGAGCGCGAACAGCGCGACGGCGAAGACGAACGCCACCTGGAACGCGATGCGCAGGACGCGGACGTTCCGCCAGGGCGGGGGTCGCCGCGAGACGGCCTCGAGTGTCGTCACGAGCCCATCCTGCGAGGAATCCGTCGACGAGTACCGCGGGCGACCGCCGCGGCACCGCTCTCACGCGGGTCGATCAGCGGTACGGCGGCGCGTAATGCAGACCACCGTCGGTCCAGAGCGCGTTCATTCCGCGTTCCAGGCCGAGGCCGGTGTCCGGGCCGACGTTTCGGTCGTAGATCTCGCCGTAGTTGCCGACGGCGGCGATCACGTTCGCGGCGAAGTCCACGTCGAGGCCGAGACCCGGGTCGAACGCCTCACCCTCCACGGGCTGGCCGAGGAAGCGCTGGATCTCGGGGTTGTCGCTCAGCTTCATCTGCTCCACGTTGGCCTGCGTGACCCCGAACTCCTCGGCCTGGATCGTGGCGAGGACGATCCAATCCACGGCGGCGGCCCAGTTGCTGTCGCCGTCCCGGACCACCGGGCCGAGTGGCTCCTTCGACATCGTCTCGTCGAGAATCCGCAGCGCGTCCGGCCCGCCCTGCCCTTGCGGCCAGTTCGAGCGGACACCGGCGAGCTGCGACTTGTCGGAGGTCCAGCCGTCGCAGCGGCCCTGGGTGAACGCCGGCTGCAGCGTGTCGTTGTCCTCGAAGGAGAGGGGTGTGTACTGGATGCCTTGGGCGCGGAACACCGACTCCAGGTTCAGCTCGGTCGTCGTGCCCGAGAGAACGCAGATCGTGGTGCCGCCCATGTCCCCGACCTCCTGGTAGTTGCTGTCCGCCCGCACCATCATCCCCTGCCCGTCGTAGAAGGTCGTGGCCAGGAAGGTCGCGCCCTCGCTTCCGTCCCGGCTCGACGTCCACGTCGTGTTCCGGATGAGCACGTCGATCTCACGCGCCTGCAGCGCGGTGAAACGCTGTTCCGCGGTCAGCGGCTGGAACTCGACGGCGTTCGCGTCACCGAGCACGCCGGCCGCGACGGCGCGGCAGAAGTCGATGTCGAAGCCTTGGAACTCGCCGCCGGCGGTCACGAATCCGAAGCCGGGGACAGCGTCGTTGACGCCGCACTGAAGGGTCCCGCGTTCCTTCACCTCGTCGAGCAGGTTCACCTGGCCGTCGTCGCCGCCGTGGAGACAGCCAGCGAGAGCGAGCGAAGCTATGACGACCAGCACCGCGTACCCTACGAACGCCAGGCGACCCATCCTCGTGTCTCTGGGCCGGCGACGCAAGCCGTGCGTCCGGATGAGGCTCATGAGGTGCCTGCGAGTATAGCCGACCCCGTTCCGCCGCGTTGGGCCTGCTAACGCCACGCCGAAACCATGTCGAAGCGAACACAGCGATCCCGGCTCTCGGAGATGAGTCCAGCAATGGTCTCGACCTGCCGTGGCACGAACAAGGATTGTGAGAACGAGGCAGGCAGGTCTCTTGTCAGAGTGGAAGTAGAATCAACGTTCGTCACTAACTATCTGGGTCGCGCACGAAGCAGATCCTCGATCCGCCTTCCGAGACCTGGTACGGGGGCCGCTCCGGCTCGATGCCGTGCTCGTCTCGCAGCGTCGCAAGGGTGGCGTCGAGATCGTCGACACCGATCGCGATGTGTCCGTA
>DATKBJ010000093.1:0-36186 GCA_035514135.1 Gaiellaceae bacterium
CGGCGCTGCCGGAAAAATGCGAGCGATGGCAGGCCGTCTGCGTGGCCTCCGCCGGTTCGCAAGCGAACAGCGCTTCGACCTCGCGCTCTCGCACGCCTCGCACGAGCTGCCGATGGTGGCGCGCAGCCTCGGAGTTCCCGCGTCGTATGCATTTGATTACGAGTTCGCGCGGGTCCAGCACGGCTTCGGGTGTCGCGCCGCGCGCAGCGTCGTCGTGCCGGAGGCGATCCCACAGGGACGACTCGACCGACTGGGAGCCCGGACGTCGAAGGTGCGTCGCTACGCGGGCCTGAAAGAGGAGTACTACCTCCACGGCTTCACGCCGGACACCTCCGTTCTCGACGAGCTGGGTCTCGATCGCGAGCGCGTTCTCGTGGTCGTGCGCACACCTCCCGACGTCTCGCTGTATCACCGGCACGCGAACCCGCTTTTCGCGGGCGTGCTCGAGAGGCTCGCGAACGATGGCGCGGTGCAGGCGGTCGTCCTCCCGCGCACCGCCGAGCAACGCGACGCCATCCGTGCGAGCGCGAGCTCGCTCGTCGTGCCGGAGCATGCGATCGACGCTCAGAGCCTCGTCGCGCTCGCCGACGTCGTCGTCTCGGCGGGCGGGACGATGAACCGCGAGGCGGTCGCGCTCGGGGTCCCCGTGGTCACGACGTTCTCGGGGAGACTGGGCGCCGTCGACGAGATGCTCGTCCGCGACGGACGTCTTCGCGCCCTGACCTCGGCCGGCGAGCTTGCACCCGCGAGGCGAGAGCCCGGGGAGCGGCCACGCACACGTGATCCGGAGGAGCTTCTCGACCTGATGCTGTCGTCGCTCGGCTAGACCGTCTCGGAAGCTGTTGTCGCCTCCGCGACGAGGCCGTTCCGCCGCGGCGCTGCGCAGATCGTGGTGAGCCGACCGATCAGCTCGAGCGTCTCGCCGTCTTCGACCAGGCGCGCGAGCTCGTCGAGCTCGTCTTCGAGCCAGCGCTGGTCGATCGGCGGACGCGTCACGAGCATGATCGCCTCGTGCGACGACGGGGACACGCTCTCGGTCGTCGACCACAGCTCCTCGTGCAGCTTCTCGCCGGGACGCGCGCCGACGAACTCGACCGCGATGTCCGTGCCGGGCTCCTTGCCCGAGAGCCGGATCATCGTCTCGGCGAGATCCGTGATCTTCACGGGCTCGCCCATGTCGAGAACGTAGACCTGACCTCGGCCGCCGATCGCTCCGGCCTGGATGATGAGCTGCACGGCTTCGGGGATCGTCATGAAGAAACGCGTCATCTCGGCATGAGTGACCGTCACGGGGCCGCCGCGGGCGATCTGCTTCCGGAAGATCGGGATCACGCTGCCGGACGATCCGAGGACATTCCCGAAGCGCACTCCGCAGAACTTCGTCGTGACGTCCTCGCGGTGCCCCCAGGACTCGACGATCCACTCGCACAGCGCCTTCGACTGCCCCATCACCGTCTTTGCGTTCACGGCCTTGTCCGTCGAGACGAGCACGAACCGCTTCGCGCCGAACTCGACCGCGATGTCGGCGACGGTGCGCGTGACGAGCGTGTTGTTGCGCACTGCCTCGAGCGGGTTCGCCTCCATCAGCGGAACGTGCTTGTACGCCGCCGCATGGAAGACGACTGCCGGCCGGTACTTCTCGAAGACCTGCCGCATCTTCGTCGCATTGCCCGCGTCGGCGAGAACCGCAGCGGTCGCATGGAAGTCGCGCTCGTCTACGAGCTCGCGCTCGATCTCGAAGAGGCCCGGCTCGCCGTTGTCGACGAGGACGAGCCGGGTCGGCCTCATCCGCGCGATCTGGCGGCAGAGCTCGGAGCCAATCGAGCCGCCCGCCCCCGTCACGAGAACGACCTCGTCGGCGAGGTAGCCGGCGATCGAGGCGAGGTCGGCATCGACGGGCTCGCGTCCGAGGAGGTCCTCCACCTGGACCGGGCGGATCTGACCGGCCAGGTTGAAGTCGCCCGTGATGAGCTCGTAGAGCGCGGGCAGCGTCTTCACCGGGACGTTCTGGGCCCGCGCTATCTCGACGATGCGCTCGCGCACGTCACCCGAGGCGGAGGGGATCGCGATGAGAAGCTCGTCGGGACGCCGGTCGCGCACGAGCTCGGGGAGCTCGCCCGTCGTGCCGAGCACCCGAACCCCGTGCAGGCGAAGGTTCTTCTTGCGCGGATCGTCGTCGACGAGGCCGATGGGTGTGTAGCCGAGCGACGGGTTGCGCAGCATCTCCCGGAGGATCAGCTGCGCCGCGTCGCCGGCACCGACGATGACCACCTCCTTGCCGCGAGCGACGATGGAGCGCGCGGTCGGGCGTTCGATCAGCGTTCGCGCGAGGAGCCGAACGCCCATGGCGAACGCGAGCAGCAGCAGGAGGTCGACGATCCAGATCCCGCGTGGCACGGCCGCGGGATGGAAGTCGAGCAGCGTGAACACGAGGAAGGCCGCGATTACCGCCGTCGCGACACCGCGCAGCACGCCCCACATGTCCTGCGTCGAGACGTACCGCCACCAGCGGTTGTAGAAGCCGAAGGCGACGAAGATCGGGAGCGTGATCACGACGACGAGGAGGACGACGTCCCACTCCAGGTAGCGGTCGTAGTACCGCGGCCGAGCGTCGAAGCGGATGTACCACGAAAGCACCCAGGCCAGGACGATGAGCGCAGCGTCGACCCCGACTTGCCACAGGCGATGCCTGCTTACCGGGAAGCGCATCGCTACGCGAGGACGCCGGCGGCCGAGCGCACCGCCTCGACCACGCGCTCCTGTTGCTCACGCTCGATCCCGCCCCACATCGGCAGCGCGAGGTTCTCGGCCGCAGCGCGCTCGGTCTCGGGCAGCGATCCCTCAACGATCCCGAGGTAGCTCATCGCCGGCTGTAGGTGAAGCGGAGTCGCGTAGTACGACGCGCAGGCGATTCCGGCACCGTCGAGCGCTGCGGCGATCTCGGCGCGCCGTGTGCTGCGAACGACGTACATGTGGAACACGTGGCCCGGCTGGTCGACCGGCAACTCGACGAGGTCGCCGAGACCGAGCTCCGCATAGTGGGTGGCTGCCTCACGTCGCGCCTCGTTCCAGCCGGTGAGACGCGGGAGGAAGACGCGGAGCATTGCGGCCTGAAGCGCATCCAGCCGCGAGTTCGTCCCGATGAGCTCGAACGTCTTCTTGTCTCGGGAGCCGTGGAAGCGCAGCATCCGCACGCGGTCCGCCGTCTCATCGTGGAGACAGGTCACGAGCCCGCCGTCGCCGAGAGCGAAGAGGTTCTTGGTCGGGAAGAAGCTGAACGTCGAGCAGACGCCGGCCTGAGCCACGCCCTCCGCGCCGAACGCCTGCGCGGAGTCCTCGATGAGCGGCAGACCGAGGGCGGCGAGGTCGGCGACGGGTGCGGGCCGCCCGAACAGGTGCACGGGCATGATCGCCTTCGTCCTGGACGTGATCCGCGCCGCGACGTCCTCGACGTCCAGGTTCAGCGTCATCGGGTCGATGTCCGCGAAGACCGGCGTCGCTCCGACACGCGCGATCGCCTCCGCAGTCGCGTAGAACGTGAACGAGGGACAGATCACCTCGTCGCCACCACCGATGCCCATCGCCTCGAGCGCAAGGACGAGCGCGTCGGTTCCGTTCGCGACGCCGATCGCGTGCGGGACACCGAGAAACGCGGCGGCTTCGTGCTCGAAGGCCTCGACCTCGGGCCCGAAGATGAGACGTCCCGACTCGAGGACGGCCGAGAAGCGCTCCTCGAGCTCGGGGATCAGCGGCGCGTACTGCGCCTTCACGTCGACGAGTGGGATGGGCGTTGTCACGCGGGCGAGTGTAGCTCCGGCGAACCTGATCTCAGGTTCGTCAGGCGCCGGACGAGTCCTCGATCGCCCGTCGGCGACGCCGGGTCCGCCGCGCGACCCACCACACGGCTCCGACCGCCAGAGCGGCGAGGACGACGTACTCGAGCACGCCGACGCGTTCGTACAGCTGCTCCCATTCAGTTCCGACGAGATAGCCCGCACCCGCGTACGCGAAGCAGTAGATCGCCGACCCTGCGAGCGTCACGATCGTGTACCGGCCGAACGGCATCCGAAGCGTGCCGGCAGCCACCGGGGCGACCGAGCGAACGACCGGCGTCAGCCGACTGAGAAAGACCGCCCAGCTCCCCCAGCGGTCGAACCACCGCTCGGCACGACCGAGCTCCACCTCGGAGATCCGCATCCACTTGCCGTAGCGATGGACGAACGGCCGTCCGGCAT
This sequence comes from Gaiellaceae bacterium, assembly GCA_035514135.1. Taxonomy (GTDB): domain Bacteria; phylum Actinomycetota; class Thermoleophilia; order Gaiellales; family Gaiellaceae; genus GMQP-bins7. The sequence continues at coordinate 4,236 of DATKBJ010000093.1, forward strand.
ACGTGCCGATCGCCCAGCCGATGATCGCGCCGAGTGTGGAGCCGAGCGTCCCGGCCAGCGCAACCGCCAGATAGGACGGCAGACCCTGCGCGACCTCTGCGCCGAACAGCACGACCGAGCCCGAGAGTGCGCCGGCGGCAAGAGCGCCGCCGTAGAGCATGACGGCCTCGTTGGCCGGGAGCACGGCGTCTCCGAGCATGAAGAGAAACACGGCGTACAGGCCGTGGTCACCGATCGCGGAGGTGATGCGCTCGGTGAGCTCGCCGAGGATGGAGGCGACGGGCATCGCGCCGGGACTGTACTCGCGGTGTTGGCTAGCTCTTGACTCGACGGACGGTGATCGCCTGCGTCAGCGAGACGGTGCCGAGCTCGTTCGTCGCAGCGACGCGTACGACGTAGCGGCCGCCTCGGACGGGTTTGCGATTGCCGCCGCGGCCGTCCCAGGCGAGAGTCTGCTCGCTCGCCTGCAGCGCGCCATTCGAGACGGTACGCACGACGATCCCCTCCGGCGTCTCGATAGTCACCTTCACGCGCGCAGCACGCGCCTGCGTCCATCGCACCGCGGCGCGCCCGCCCGCGTTGCGGACGACAACTCTCGCCGGTGCCACGCGAAGCGATGCGAGCGTCGAGTTCACGAAGAAGCGACGCGTCGTCGACGACACGAGACCCTGGTCGTCGGTCGAGGTCACGGTGAAGGTCCAGCGGCCCTCGGCAGGCGGAAACGGTTGCGCGGCCTCGGGCGGCGGCTGGCCTTCCGGCGGCGGGGGTGGGAGAGGCGGAGGCGGCGGGAACGCGACGTCGTACGTCCCCGGCTCTCGCCCGACCGCCTCCTGCCAGGCAATCGAGCCGTCGGGGGCGGTGAGCGTCGCTGTCACGGTCGACGGCCGCACGATCTTGAACACGAGACGCTGCGTCTCGGCGACGCCGTCGCCGTTCGGCGAGACCACCGTTTCGAGCGGCGGGGGTGCGTAGACGCCGTAGTACTGGAGCATGAGCGCCGTCGAGACTGCGCGCTCGCGGCCGTCCGACGGCGAGTTCAGCACGGTTCCCTCGAACGCGATCGTCGAAGACCCGCCGCCGTCCAGCGCCATCCCGCGCACGACGCCGTACCGGACGAGTGCCTGCGCGAGCTCGAAGTTGGTCATCCCGACCGAGAAGCCCGGCTGCCTGCCGTCGGTCGTGAGGAAGACGATGCCCCCGTCCGCGCGCTGACCGACTGCCGTTCGCGGGCCGCGAGGTGCGAGCTGCGACGTCGTGAAAGCCTCGTTGGAGCGGTAGACGGGCACGCCGTCCTTCACGACGACGGGTCCACCGCCGATCGCGTCCGAGACGACCGCCCAGTCCGGCTGGAGGATGAGGCGAACAGTGACAACCGTCTCCGGCTGCGCCTCGGCCTGGAGCCGTGCGGCGGCGTTCCCGCGCGCGACGAGCACGCCCGTGCCCGGTGCGATCCTCGCGGCGCTGCCCGTGACGACGGACAGGACGGGGACTGCGATGTCCGTGTTCGGCGTCGCCGGCGGGAACGACCCGAGCGTCACGAACACCGCACCGGGGATGCGAGGCGTCGTCGCTCCCCAGTCGGTCGTGAAGAGCGAGATGCCGTTCGCACCCGGCACCTTGTTCAGGAAGTTCAGCGCGCGCCGCTGTCCGGTTCCGCGCCACGTGCCGCGGAAGCTCACCCGCCGCACGTCGAGGAGACCGTCGAGCGTCACTCCCGCGCTCGAGCGGGCCGCATTCGGCGGTGTAGCGAGGATGCCGTCGCGGAGGAAGATCCCGCTCGGCCGCCCGTCGGCCGGCGCGAAGAAGTCGCCGTTGACGCCGACGGAGGTCGCCTGCGTCGAGAGCCGCCTCTGCATCGCAGAGACTGTCTCGCGGGCGACGATCGACTCGTTGGAGAGCACCGGCTTGAGCCGGTACAAGCCGACGGGACGAGGGCCGCGAACGACGTGGATGGAGACGGGCCCGTGCGGTGTGAACTGGACGCTCCGCTCGTACGTCGCGCCGGGGTACAACGGAGTGGCTTGCGCGGCAGCGGGTGCGGCGGCCAGGCCCGCGCCGAGAGCGGAGAGTGCGGCGGCGATCGCGAGGCGAGACACGGCTCGGCGAGGGTAGCCGAACCGGAAAGCGTCAATTGCAGGGGCTTACAAGAACCGAACAGCGATAGTCTCGGAGCCATGCACGTCACGGCGAGCGGCACGCGTCTGTGGTTCGACGTGGACGGCGTCGCGCGTGCGCCGGAGGGCGCGACGATGCGCACACGACCGACTGTCGTCCTCGTCCACGGCGGTCCGGGGAGCTATGACCACTCGTACCTCAAGCCCGACTTCGCCCGGCTGACATCGATCGCGCAGGTCGTGTACCTCGATCTGCGCGGACACGGGCTCTCGGGCTGGGGAAAGCCCAGTGAGTGGAGCCACGAGGCGTGCGCCGACGACATCCGGGCGCTCTGCGATGCACTCGGGATCGAGCGACCGATCGTGCTCGGCCACTCGATGGGCGGATGGATCGTTGCGCTGTACGGCGCACGGCATCCGGGCCACGCCGGAGGTCTCGTCCTGCAGTCGACGATGGCGAGGTATGACCTCGAACGGCTCGTCGAGGGCTTCCGGCGGGTCGCGGGAGAGGACGTGGCCGCAATCGCCCGCCGCAGCTATGGGACGAGCGAGACCGTGAGTGCAGACGAGGGGGCCCGGTGCTTCGCCGCCTTCGGCCCCCTCGTGCCCGACGAGGCTCAGCTCGCCCGACGGATCCAGAATCCCGACGTCGGCGCGCGCGGCGCGGAGCTCATGCGAGAGCTCGACATCACCGGGCAGCTCGGGCAGATCGACGTGCCGACGCTCGTCTCGGTCGGCGAGCTCGACCCGGTCACGCCCGTCGAGGCGTCACACGAGATCGTCGACGGCCTCCAAGCCCGCGTCGGGCAGCTGGACGTGATCCCGGGGGCAGGTCACTTCCCGTGGCTCGACCAACCGAGCCTCTACTGGACGATCCTCGAGCGCTTCGTCGCAGACGTCGACGCTCAGCCGTAGACGCGAACCTCGCGGTACAGCGTGTCGCGCTGCACCGGGGTCTTGCCCATCGCCTTGATGAGATGGACGAGCTCGTCTGTCGTCGTGCGGTGGGTCGTGCCGGCGGCCGAGACGACGTTCTCCTCGATCATCACCGAGCCCATGTCGTCGGCGCCGAAGCCGAGCGCAACCTGGCCGATCTTCATCCCCTGCGTCACCCACGACGACTGGATGTGCGGCACGTTGTCGAGGTAGATCCGCGAGACGGCCTGCGTGAGGAGATAGTCGAACGAGGTCGGCATCGACGCGTCTCGCACGAGGCCGTCCATGCGGTTGCCGTCGCGCTGAAACGTCCACGAGATGAAGGCACGAAAGCCGCGCGTCTCGTCCTGCAGGGCACGGATCTTGCGCATGTGCTCGACGCGTTCCTCGAGCGTCTCGACGTGGCCGTACATCATCGTCGCTGTCGTCGACATGCCGAGCCGGTGCGCCTGTCGCATGACGTCGAGCCACTCCTCGGACTTCGTCTTCTTCGGGGCGATGATCCTGCGGACGCGATCCACGAGGATCTCCGCGCCGCCGCCGGGGACGGAGTCGAGGCCGGCATCGCGCAGCCGCGCGAGCGTCTCCGGGACGGTCAGCTTCGAGCGCCGCGCGATGTGCTGAATCTCGGGCGGCGACAGCGCGTGCAGGTGGATTTTGTAGCGCGCCTTGATGGAGCGGAAGAGATCCTCGTAGTAGTCGATTCCGAGGTCGGGATGGTGGCCGCCCTGCATGAGGAGGCCGGTCCCGCCGAGGGCAAGCGTCTCCTCGATCTTCTTGTAGATCACCGGCTTCGGCAGGAGGTAGCCCTCGCGAACGTCGCCGGGGCGGCGGTAGAACGCGCAGAAGTCGCAGTCGGTGACGCAGACGTTCGTGTAGTTGAGATTCCGGTCGATGATGAACGTGACCTTCGAGGGATCGATCATCCGACCGCGGATCTCGTTCGCGACCCGCCCGACCGCAACGAGGTCGCGAGAGCGAAGGAGCGCAAGTGCGTCGTCGTCAGAGATCCGCTCACCGTCGAGCGCTCTCTCGAGCACCCCGTGGACGGCAGGCAACGCTTGTGACCGATCGTTACAAGAGCTCGTCGCCACGCTCGGAGAGGCGGTCACGCGGCGACCTCCTCGCGGACGAAGCGGAGCTCGGGAACATGTGCGAGCTGGCCGGCATCGCGCGCCATCTCGAGAAACGTGTAGAGACCGGCGCGCTCGCGTGGGCCGAAGCTGTAGCGGAGCTTCTCGAAGTAGCGCGCGAGGAACCCTTCCGGGTATCCGTACGTCTCACTCGCTCGCCTGGCGAGGAGCTCCGGCTCCGACCGCGCCAGGCGCACCGAGGCGACGAGAGCGTGCTCGAGCTCGATGAGCCCGTCCGCGACCGGCTCGGGCGCCGCCCACACCGCGAACACCATCGGCAGCCCCGTACGCTCCGTCCAGAGCTTGCCGAGGTCGAAGTGCGGCGTCGGATCCTCGAACGCGCTGCGTAGCGCCGCGTCGCCGATGAGGAGGGTCGCGTCGGCGTCCAGGCCCAGCGGAACGATCTCGACCTTCGGTAGGAGAATCTGCGTGAGGACGACGGACGTCGCGCTCTCCGGAGTCACCGCGACCGAGCGCACCTGCCCGAACGGCAAGCGCGTGACGAGCTGGATCGAGTCGATCGCGCCCTCCGAGGAGACGCACACGCGGGGGAGGATCCGCAGCGTGTCGGCGTTGCGCGCGTACTCGATGGAGGGAATCGGAGCGATGTCGATCTCGCCGTCGAGCAGCATCCGGGAGAGCTCCGTCGGAACGCCCGACACCTCCTCGAACTCCGCCTCGAGCCCGTAGAAGACGGGGGCCATGTTCACGTACGAGATGCGCCCGAGCCTCATCGCTGCCTCCGACGCACGAACCACGTGACAGCAGCGGCCATGATCAACCCGCCCCAGAGAATGATTGCCGGTGTCGAGATGTCCAGGGTCACCGGAACGTCGTCCGAGAGGAGATATGCGCCGGCGGTGAACAGGAGCGAGAAGACGAAGATCACCGCGGCGAGGATCCCGAGCCCGTAGACGAGCCAGACCCAGATCGGAGTGCCGGCGGCCGGTGCGGCCTGCTCCTTCTTCCCTCCGGCGCCTTCGCGACTCATCGCTCCTCCACGATCGTCGCGGCAAGCTGGGCTGCCCGCGCGGGAAGGAGAACGCGTGCAGCGACGCTCGAGCGCCACGGCGCCGAGCGTGTGATCGTCGCGGTCACTCCCACCTGCGCAGCTCGCGGTACAGCGTGTCGCGCTGGACGGGGGTGCGGCCGGCTTCGCTGACGAATCGCACGAGCTCTTCGATCTTCTGCTCCGTCTCGGTGCGAGCACCCGCGGCGTGGAAGATCTGCTCGCGCACGACCGTGCCCTGCACGTCGTTCGCACCGAAGTGGAGCGCGACCGCAGCGAGCGGCATCCCCATCATGATCCAGTAGGCCTTGATGTTCGGGACGTTGTCGAGCATCAACCGCGAGAACGCGAGCATCTTGAGGTCGTCCGAGCCGGTCGTGTGCCGCCAGCCGCGCCGCTCGAAAACGGTGTTCTCGGGATGGAACGCAAGCGGGATGAACGCGAGGAAGCCACCCGTGCGGTCCTGCTGGTCGCGCAGTCGAAGCATGTGGTCGACGCGCTCCTCGTAGGTCTCGACGTGCCCGTAGAGCATCGTGCAGTGCGTCGGGATGCCCATCCGGTGCGCCGTGTCGTGGACGTGGAACCAGATCTCGGGCGGCTCCTTGCCCGGCGCGACGAGCCGACGCACGCGATCGGCGAAGACCTCCGCGCCACCGCCGGGAAGCGATCCGAGGCCCGCGTCGGCGAGCTCGCGTAGCACCTCCTCGTGCGTGAGCCCGGACAGCGTCGTCATGTGGTGGATCTCGGACGCCGTGTAGCACTTGAGGTGCACGTCCGGAAGTGCCTCGTGGAGTGCCGAGATCGTGTCGCGATAGAACGCGAAGTCGACGTGCGGGTTCTCGCCGTTGACCATGTGGATCTCGGTGAACCCGGTGATCTCGCGCTGTGCGAGCACGTCCGCCACGAGCTCCGCGGCCGTGAGCGTGTACGCGTGCTCCTGCTTGCGGGTCGCCGCGAACGCACAGAACTTGCACTTCACGCGGCAGACATTTGTCTGATTGAGATAGAGGTTCTGGACGAAGTAGACCTCGTCCGTGCCACCGCGCACGCGACGCGCGAGATCGGCGAGCGCGCCGAGCTCGAGGAGGTCGTCGGACTCGAGGATCGCGACGCCGTCGTCGAAGTCGAGGCGCGCTTCGGCCTCGATCTTCTCCCGGATCGGCTCCAGCGTCTTCAGGGTGGAAACAGCGATCAGCTTCTCCTCTCCACGACGGCCCGTGTGAGCGCTTCGAGCTCGTCCCGTCGCGGGGCGCCGTCGAGGCAGGACCTGGCCTCCGAAGCGTAGTGCAGGGCCAGCTCGCGGGACCTGTCGAGCGCGCCGCTCGCGGCGACGCGCACGAGAACGCCCTCCTTGGGCCCGCCGGCGAGCGCGTCACGAACGACGGGATCGGCCTGGGCGGCAAGCAAGAGCGGCAACGTCGGCGTGCCGTCCTGGAGATCCGTCCCCGGCACCTTGCCGGTTTCGATCGTGTCACCCGAGCAGTCGAGCACGTCGTCCGCGATCTGGAAGGCGATCCCGAGCAGTCGTCCGTACTCACCGTTGCCGCCACCGAGGACGCAAGCAGCCTCGAAGAGGCTCCCGGTCTTCAGCGCGCACCGCTCGATATAGCACTCGACCGTGGTCTCGGGATCGTGCCGCTGGAGGCGCTGCATGGCCTCGCCGCGGGCGAGTCCGAGAGAGGCCACGGCGAGGGCTGCAACCCCATCCGAGTCGCCGGTCTCGGCCAGGACCGAGAACGCGCGCGCGAAGAGGTAGTCGCCTGCCGCCTTCGCTGCCTCCTCGCCGTGCTCGCTCCATGCGGATGCCCGGCCGCGACGCACCGCGGCGCCGTCGATGAGATCGTCATGGACGAGCGTCGCCATGTGCACGAGCTCGACGGAGACACCCGCGGCGACGGGCGGGGCATCGTCCGGCGACGACGAGAGGAACGCGAGCGCCGGGCGGAGCCGCTTGCCACCGGCCGAGAGCGCGCTTGCTCCCACCTCGGCGACCGTGCCCTGATGGCGCTCGACGGCCCGACCGAGCTCGGCTTCGACCTCGAGGAGATACTCGTCTAGACCCGCAGCAGCCCGCACGGCCTCGAGCGCAGTCACGGCTTCGTTCCGACATGAAGAGCCACGATCCCGCCGCCGAGCAGCCGGTAGCCCACGCTCTCGAACCCGGCCCGCTCGAACAGGGCGGAGAGATCGTCGGGCCCCGGAAAGCGCCGGACGCTCGCGGGCAGGTACGTGTACGCCTCGCCGCCCGGAAGGATGCGTCCGAGCACGGGTACGAGCACGTCGAACCAGAGCCTGAAGAACGGCTTCAGCAGGCCACGCGGGCGCGTGATCTCGAGCACGGCGAGCTTTCCGCCGGGCCGTAGGACGCGGCCGAGCTCGCGCAGCCCGCCCTCGAGATCGGCGAGGTTCCGCACACCGAAGCCAACGGTCGCGGCGTCGAAGTCGCCGTCGCCGAACGGGAGCGCGAGCGCATCGCCCTGCACCCATTCGATCGCGCCGGACTTCCCGCGTGCCCGTTCGAGCATTCTCTCGGAGAAGTCGAGCCCGACGACCCGCCCGCCGCGGCGCTCCGCCTCGACCGCGAGCTCGCCGGTGCCGCAGCATGCGTCGAGGACGCGATCTCCGGGCCACACGACCTCGCTCACGGCGAGCTTGCGCCAGCGACGGTCGAGTCCGGCCGTCATCACACGATTCATCACGTCGTAGACCGGCGCGATGCGGTCGAACATGCCGCGCACGGAGTCGGGCGCGAGCGTCCCGGACTCGTAGGTCACGCGGAGTCGCCCCAGCGCGAGACCAGCGCGTTGTCGATCCCGATCTGATCCAGGCACCGCGCGACGACGAAATCCACGAGATCGTCGATCGTCTCGGCGCCGTGATAGAAGCCCGGCGCCGCGAACAGGACCACCGCGCCGGCCTCGTTCAGCGTTGCGAGCCCGCGCAGGTGGATGGACGAGAGCGGTGTCTCACGCGGCACCAGCACGAGCTTGCGCCGCTCCTTCAGCGCGACCGAGGCGGCTCGATGGATGAGGTTCTGCATCGCTCCCGAGGAGAGCGTCCCGACCGTCGCCATCGAGCACGGGCAGATCACGTACGCATCCACGCGAGCGGATCCGCTCGCGTACGGGCTGCGAAAGTCGCTCTCACCGTAGACCGTCACCTGCGCGGACGCCCCGCCGACGAACCGTTCGAGGACATCCTCGCGTGCCAGCGACGGATCCCTGTAGAGCTCGGTCGCGAGCACCTCGATTCCCGAGCGCGAAGCGCACAAGCCGATCTCGCAGTCCACAGCGGCGAGCGCGCGCAGCAGTCGTTCCGCGTAGGGAGCGCCCGACGCGCCCGTTATGCCGAGAAAGACCCGCACGGATCAAGCGTAACGGTGCATTGGTGTGTGCTCTCGGATGTAGCGGCCGGGCATGCCCGGCCCGGGCAACGCATGCCTCGCCCCTACGTCACTCGTCTTCCGACGGCCCCTTGGAAGCCTCGAGGAACGCACCGAGCGCTTCGAGGTTCTCCTGCCCGAGATACGAGTAGGAGCCCATCACGTTGTTGCCAAACGCGGCTGGGTTCGTGAGATAGCGGACGAAGTACTCCGCGTCGTTCGTCCTGCCGATCTCGGAGAGATCGGGCGCACCGAGGTTGGCGTTCCCCTCGCCGAGGTAGACGTGACAGTTCATGCAGCCGGACTGCGCGAAAAGCTCGGCTCCCGTGACCGCCGCGGGATCGTCGGCAAAGCCCTGCTCTTCGGCCCAGGTCGGGACGAGGAGGACGAGCTCGGAGCCGAGCGCCTCCTTCGCAGTCGCGCCCTTCCACGTCAGAACAGCCATGGAGAGGATCGTGAGCACGGCCGCCACCATCGCGACCGGCCGGTGCAGCGGCCGGCGCTCACGCCGCCGGTCGTAGAACGGCAGCCCGAGGAGGAGGATGAGCAAGAGCGTCGGAATGCCGACGGTCGCGATGAACACCGTCTCCGGCCACTCGAAGATCCGCAGGAGGTAGAAGAGGAAGTAGAAGTACCAGTCCGGCCGCGGGATGAAGTCGGTCGTCCCCGGCTCGGCAGGCTCCGTGTACCAGGGACCGAGAAGTCCCGGCTCGGTGCCGTCCGCGTCGAAGTACCACACCGCCGCGAGCGCGGTTATCACACACACGACGACGAACGACATGACCGTGTCGTGCCACATCGCGAACGGGAAGAACCCCTTCCCTTCCTTCTTGACGTCGTCCTTGTAGTTCGCGTACTCCTCGCGGTTCAGCTCACCGAGATCGCGGGCCATCAGTCGCCTCCGCTTCCTCGGACGAGGCCTGCGCGCGCGCCCGTGGGCTCGACGGCCGTGCGCTCACGACCGGCGGCTTCCTTCGACCACGGCGGCGACGAGACGCCGAGCCGCGTGACGAGGTAGATGTGGACGAAGATCAGCGCGATCAGCGCTCCCGGGATGAGGAGCATGTGGAGCGCGTACCACTTCGGCAGCGTGTCCGACCCGATCTCCGGCCCGCTCGCGAGGAACTGTGCGAGCCATGGCCCTGCGAATGGCGCTGTCCCGTTGAGGTTGATCCCGACCACGGTCGCCCAGTAGGCGGTCTGATCCCAGGGCAGCAGGTAGCCGGTGAAGCCCATGAGCATCCCCATCACGAGGATCAGCACGCCGGTGATCCACTGCAGCTCGCGCGGGTACTTGTACGCGCCGAAGAGGAAGACCCGGCCCATGTGCAGGAACAGCAGGATGATGAAGACGCTCGCGCCCCAGCGATGCGTGCCGCGGACGAGCCAGCCGAGCGTGATCTCGTTCGTGATCGCCTCGATCGAGGAGTAGGCGATCGGCTTTCCCGTGAGCGGGTCGATCTCGGAAGACGGCTTGTAGTACATGGCGAGGATCGCGCCCGTCACCGTCTGCACGATGAAGGCGGTGAGCGCAGCCGAGCCGAGCGTCTGCATCCAGCTGATGTCGCGGGGGACGTTGCGGAAGAGGAACCACTTCGTGCCGCGCACCGCGCCGGTGCGCTCGTCGACCCAGTCGAGCGGCGCGAGCACCGCCATGTCGATCATCTGGTCGCGCTTCGACTTCGCCGCCATGCTCTAGCCCGTCACCTGGCTCGGCACGATCGGATAGAGCCAGGCTTCGACGCCGTCGACGTGCGTGCCCGGCACCGACCACGGATAGCGCGAGATCGTCGCGTTCGCGCCCGTGCCCGAGACATTGCCGACCGCGAAGAGCTCACCCAGGACGAGGCGCCCGTTTCGGATCGAGAAGGTCATGCGGTCGAGGGAGCGAACGGGCGGACCCGCCTGCCGGTTGCCCTCGGCGTCGTACAGGCCGCCGTGGCACGGGCAGCCGAACGACTGGGCGAGCACCGGCCTGAGCTCGACGCCGTTGATCTCCTTCGTGTTCTCCTCGTCGATCGGCCCGTTCGGCTGCACCGGGCAGCCGAGGTGGACGCAACGGCTGTAGAGGATCGTGAAGCTCGGCTCGCCGCCTTCGGTGAGGCCGTTGTTCCGGACGAACGTCGTTCGCCGGCTGACCTCGCCGGCGCTCGCATTGGCGAGGAACGACGCGATGACGTACTCGCCCTCCGGGAAGTTCTCGATGGGCCCGAGGTCTGCCTCGTCCTCCTCGAGGTTCGTGAACGACGGGAGAACGGTGAAGCCGAGGACGGGCAGCGTGACCACAGCGCCGATCGCCGCGCCGACGCCGAGCGTCGAGGCCTCGAGGAAGCGCGAGCGGGTGTACGCAGGGAGCGGCTGCGGCGTGGCGACCGCGCGGGTCGTGGACGCGCTGGGCTGGTCCGCGACGGCGCGGGTCTCCGGCTCGATCGCCGGCACCTCGTCGCGCACGTCACGGGTGACGTCGCGCGCCCAGAGGAACCCGAACACGACGGCGAGCACCGCCCCGATCGCGGCGACGATCCAGCTGATGACGAGGCCGAGCAGGAGGCACGCAACACCCACAGCGAAGGCGATCGGCCACATGCTCGGGCCGGGAACGTGCTGGATGTCGTGTCCGTGATCGCTCAAGGCGTGCCTGGGGCAGGATTCAACCAGGTTGGAGGGACGGGCGTGTCGTTAACGTTCGAGGCCGTACTCCGACCACCGGCGGGTGACCAGCTCGCGCACTTCCTCGCTCATCGAGATCTCCTCCGGCCAGGGCCGTGCGTCCTCCTCGGGGAGCTTGTGCGTCGCGTCGATGCCCACCTTGCCCCCGTAGAACTGACGGCCCGGCGCATGGTCGAGATGGTCGAGCGGGCCCTCGGTGATCAGGATGTCACGTTTGGGATCGACGTTCGCGGTGACGCGGAAGAACACATCGTTGTAGTCGTGGACATCGACGTGCGCGTCGACGACGACGATCGACTTCGAGAGCGAGAGCATCCCGAGCCCCCAGAGGGCGTGCATGACCTTCTGCGCGTGGCCGGGGAACGTCTTGCGGATCGAGACGATGACGCAATTGTGGAACGCGCCCGCGACGGGCAGGTCGTAGTCGACGATCTCGGGCAGGGTCATGCGAACCGCCGGCAGGAAGATCCGCTCCGTTGCCTTGCCGAGCCACGCATCCTCCGCCGGCGGCTTGCCGACCACGATCGACGGGTAGATCGCGTCGCGCCTCATCGTCATCGCCGAGATGCGAAAGATCGGGAAGGGCTCGGCGTGCGAGTAGTAGCCCGTATGGTCGCCGAACGGTCCCTCGATACCGGCGTCGTCCTTCGCGACCCAGCCCTCGAGAACGATCTCCGCGTTCGCGGGCACCTCCAGATCGACGGTCTTGCACCTGACGAGCTCGACGGGTTCTCCCCGAAGAAAGCCGGCCAGCATGAGCTCGTCGAGGTGCTTCGGCAGCGGGGCGCTCGCCGAGTACGCAGTCACGGGGTCGAGGCCGATCGCGACCGCGACCGGGATGCGGCCGTCCTCTGCGGCGAGCAGGTCGGCGCGGCCGTCCTTGTGCAGCTGCCAGTGCATGAAGGTGGACGCGCGGTCGATGACCTGCATGCGGTACATGCCGACGTTGCGCGTACCCGTCTTCGGGTCCTCCGTGATCACCGCGGGCAGCGTGATGAACGGCGCCGGATCGCCGGGCCAGCAGCGCTGGATCGGGAGCCTCGTGAGATCGACGTCGGCGCCCTCGTAGAACACTTCCTGGCACGGCGCCCTCGACACGGTCCTCGGCCGCGAGTCGGCGACCGACTTCAGCTTGAGCAGGCCCCGCACCTTCTCGCGAAGCCCCTCGGGCGGCTGCATGTCGAGGACGTCGCCGAGCTTCGCCGCGACATCGTCGAGCCGCTCGACGCCGAACGCCATGCACATGCGCCGCTCCGTGCCGAACTGGTTGATGAGGAGCGGATGCCGAGACCCCTTGGGGTTCTCGAAAAGGAGCGCCGGCCCGCCGGACTTCACGACGCGGTCGACGATCTCGGTCATCTCGAGGTCGGGGTCGACCTCGGCGGAGACGCGGTGCAGCTCGCCCGCGCGCTCGAGGAGCGCGATCCACTCGCGGATGTCTCGCGGCGGCATCGGCACGGCGCGGTCAGTCTATGGACGCGAGCGCGCGGTCGACCGCCGCAGCCAAGTCAAGCGTCCTTCCCCGCGTCCATGCGTCGTTCACGAGGCTGCTGCTCCGGTCCATGGAGCCGAGCGCGTGTGCGCGGATCGCCTCCTCGTCCTCGTCGCACTCGACTCCCATCGCCTCGCGCGCTGCTTCCGTTGCTCCGAGGAGCGCTGCGGCTCGACGGTCGTCTCCACGCGCGGCCGCCGCGGCCGCCAGCAGATCGAGGCAGTAGACCGCGAGAGGCCTGTCGTCGATCTGCAAGGCGCGCGTGGCACTCAGCTCGGCCTTTTCGGCGCCGTCGCCGGGCCGGCCGGCGTGGAAGGCAGTCTCCGCGAAGCCGGCGAGCGTGTACGCCTCGCACCGGGCCTGGCCCTTCGAGCGGACGAACAGAAGGTTCTCCGCGAGGAGCTGCTCGGCCCGGTCAGGTCGCGCGGTCTTGTTGGCGATCGACACGAGATTGAGCCGGCAGGACGAGGTCGCGACGCCGTTGTCCACCGCGATCGACGCGTCGAGGCGCTCGGTGAAGAGCCGCTCGGCCTTTTCGAGCTCACCTCTCATGAGAGCCGCAGCAGCTTGCTCCCTGAGTCCCGCAAGCTGCTCGGTCGCCCCGCCCAACTCCGCCGACAGCGCCGCCGCTTCGTCCGATGCGGCAGTGGCCGCCGAGTAGTCGCCCTGCTCGTAGGCGAGCATCGCGAGCGCAGAGAGCAGACGTCGCCGGGTCTCGTCACGAGTTTCGTCGAGCGCGAGCGCTCGCTTGAGCCATGAACGCCCCTCCGAGTAGAGGCCGCGCATGATCCAGAACATGTAGAGCGATGCGGTGATCGTCCTGACGACCTCCGTCTCGCCTGCTCCGAGCGCGAGGTCGACGGCCGCTCGGAGGTTGTCGATGTCCGCCGAGAGCACGGAGACAGGGCCTTCCTCGGGATCGCCGGCGTCGAGCACGGCCCTCTGCTCCGCCGCAACGGTGCGGAAGTATCCGGCATGGCGGAGAGCAATCTCCTGTGCGACTCCCTCCTGCTTCAGCCGCTCCGCGGCGTACTCCCGGATCGTCTCGAGCATCCAGTAGCGCTCGTTCGTGAAGCGGAGAAGGCTCTTCTCGACGAGCGACTGCAGGGTGTCGAGGTCGGCGTCCGCGACTTCTACTGCGGCCTCCAGAGTGCAGCCGCCGGCGAAGACGGCGAGGCGGGCGAAGAGCTCCTGCTCGTCGGGAGAGAGGAAGTCGTACGACCACTCGATGGTCGCGCGCAGTGTCTGCTGGCGGGGATCGGCGTCTCTTCCGCCCCTGAGCAGGTCGAGGCGTGAGGAGAGGCGCTCGAGGATCTGGCCAGGCGTAAGAGCTTTCGTGCGCGCAGCGGCGAGCTCGACGGCGAGCGGGAGCAAGTCGAGGCGTGCACACAGCTCCGAGATCTCCTCGGTCGGCTCGAGCTGGGAGCGCGCGCAGAAGAGCTCGAGCGCCTCGGAGGTGGCCAGCGGAGGGACCGCGTACTCGACCTCGCCCTGCACGCGTAGGAGCTCGCGCGAGGTGACGAGGAGGGTGAGGTTCGGGCAAGCGGAAAGAAGCTCGGAGAGCTCGGGGGCGGCCTCGATCACATGCTCGAGGTTGTCGAGCAGGAGCACGAGCTCTCTGTCCTGGATGTGCGAGGCGAGCGAGTCCTTGGCGCCCAGGGTCTGCGCGATGGTCTCGGAGACCAGCGCGGGATCGCGAAGCGAGGCGAGGCCGACCCAGAAGACGCCTGCCTTGTACTCGCCTACGAGGCTTGAGGCGGCCTCGAGTGCGAGCCGCGTCTTGCCGGTTCCGCCCGGTCCGGTGAACGTGACGAGACGCGCTCCCTGCTCGATGCGTGAGACGACTTCCGCGAGCTCGCGCTTGCGGCCGATGAGGGCGCTCGCGGGCCGTGGAAGGTTGGTGTTCGAGATCGTCTTCAGCGGGGGGAAGGAGCCGGCGCCGCGTTGGTAAAGCGGTACCGCTCCTGCGATGTCTTTGAGCCGATGCTCACCGAGCTCGATGAGCGACTCCTCCAGCAGGGAAGCGGTGGTGTGAGAGACGACGACCTGGCCACCGTGGGCGCAGCTCATGACGCGCGCGGCGAAGTGGACGTCCATGCCCACGTACTTGGGGGGATCGAGCACCGGCTCGCCTGTGTGGATGCCCACCCGGATGCGGATCGGGCCGTCCTCGAGACCGGCCATCGCCTCGGAGACGGCGTTCACGGCATCACTCGCCGAGGAGAAGGCGTAGAAGAAGGCGTCTCCCTCGTAGTCGACCTCGTAGCCCGAGTAGCGGGCGTAGGCCTCACGCACGATCGCGCGGTGCTCGACGAGGGCGTCCCTATAGGCCTCCGCGCCGAGCTCGTGGAGAAGCCGCGTGGAGCCCTCGATATCCGAGAAGACGAGGGTGACCGTCCCCGAAGGCTGGAAGACCACAGTCATCGCCTCGCAATCTTGGGCCGAAGCGCCGCCGGATACAACGGCTGAAAGCCGGTTCAGCGATTGCGCAGCCAGCGCTCGAGGTCGCCGCGGTGGACGATCCCGAGCACGAGGAGCACCCGATCCTCGTCGATGACGTCGTACAGCAGCCGGTAGTCGCCGGCGCGCAGCCGGTGGAAGGAGTCGTCGACACCGCGGATCGTCTTCCCGGACTTGCCGCCGCGACCCTGTCCACCACCCGGGCTCGCGGCGAGCTTTTCGAGAGCGGCGCGGATCCGCTTTCCTCCATCGGGTGGAAGCCACCGAAACGCCTTCGCCGCCGCCGGCGAGAGCCGAACCTCGAACGGCTCAGTCGAGCTCACGCGGGCGCACCGACTGCCCGCGGGCGTACGCCGCGCGCGCCTGACGCCGGAGGCGAAGGTACTTATCGGCGTTGGCGAGCACGAGATCCTCGGCCTCGTCGATCGGGAGGAGCACCGCGGCCGGAGACCCCGCTTGGTCACGCCCTTGCGCGGTACCCGGAACGTTCCCACGCGACCGTTAGACCGGCGCGAGCTCGCCGCCGAAAGTAGCCGGTCGAGACAGGCCTAGTGCTTCTTGCGCATGCGTATGAGCAGGTCGCCACCGAGGGCGACGCCCACGAAGATCAACCCAACCACGAGCATCGAGAGGATGATGTCGCGGCCCTCTTCGGCCGCCGACTTCCCGGTCGAGGCGAGGACGTCGATGAACACAGCGAGCATCGCGGCGATGCTAGCCGACGAGCCGGGCATGCGCAGCAAGAGCCGCGTCCACCGCGGCCTCGGTGGGCGGAGCCGTCGCAGCACTTCCGAGCGACGACGACGTCTCGGCCCACGCTGCCCCGTCGCCCTCGAGAGCGTCGGCCCGCAGACGGGCGCACAGAGAGATCAGGTCGGCGAGATCGGCCACTGCCTCGACGTCTCCTGTAGCGGCGATATGGACGAGACCGTGTGCGTAGAGATAGTCACCGAGGAGCAGCGTGGTGTCGCGATCGGCAGGGGAGAAGAGACGCGAGCGCCCGTAGTGAACGAGGTAGCCCTCGTAGATCGTCTCGAGCCCGAGCGCATGCTTGGCCGGTCCCAGCCGCGAGAACACCGGCTCGCGGAGCCGCTCGTGTGCTGGCAGCGTCGCATCCGCCCACAGCGGGCTCTCGGTGGCCGCGGCCTCGACGATGGCATCGAACACGGCGGCAGGCTAGCGCGAGCCGCTCGCGGCTCTGGACGGTTCGATCTCTACTTCGACGGGCACCTCACCGCCGCCCTCTCCCCAGATCTCGAGACGGACACGCTCGCGGAAGAACTCCCAGACCGCGCGACCGCCGGCCATCGTGGGCAGCGCGATCAGCACCCCTGCGATCCCGTACAGCGCTCCTCCCGCGAGCAACCCGAAGATGACGAGCAGCGGATGGAGCCGCAGGGCGCTCGCCATCACATTCGGCACGACGATGTGTCCCTCGACCTGGTAGATGAACAGGAAGAGAAGCCCGACCCAGACGATGCCCCAGGGTGGGTCGGCGAAGAGCGCGTAGATCGCAGGCGGCACCGCCGAGAGCCACGGGCCGATGTAGGGAATCACCTCGATGAAGGCCGTCCAGAGCCCGAAGAGGAGCGCGTACTCCTGCGCCCCCTCCACGAGGCCGGTGACACCGAGGACGTACATACCGACGCCGGCGCTCGTCCCGATGACGGTCGAGAGGATCGCCTGGCCTTTCAGATACCCCCACAGCGCCCCCTCGATGCGTTGCGTGAGCGGCGGGCCGCCGTGCGGGGGGAAGCGCGAGTCGATCGAGTGTTCGAGTCGCTCCATGTCGAGGAGCATGTAGATCGAGATCACGACGATGAGGATCAGCGAGAACATGAGGAGGACGAACGAGAACGCCGCTCCCTGGGCGAACGCGATCGCGTCCTGCGCGTACGCCGAAATCTCGCCTCCGCTCAGGCCGTCGAGCCACTCGTTGACCTGCTCGCGAACCTGGATCCGCTCGAGCCCCTTGTCGTCGAGCCATGCCTGCAGCCGGTCGAGGTCGACCTCAGCCGCCGTCTGCCCCAAGTCCAGCTCGTCGGTCACGTACTCGTCGATCTGATCCGCCGCTCTCGTGGCCCGGTCGAACGCGATGACGCCGATCGCAATCAGGAGCGCCACGACAACCGCCAAGAAGATCGAATAGACGACGAAGGCGGAGGCGCCTCGCGGGACCTTCAGCCGCGTCAGATCGCGCACGAGCGGATTGAGCGTGAAGGCGATGACGCTCGCCGTCAGGAAGAGAAAGAGAACGTGCCCGAGCTTCGACGCGAGCAGGAACGCGAGCACGAGGAGGACGGGTAGGACGACCAGCTGGATCCAGCGCGGGATCTGGATCGTCGGCCCGGATCCGGCCATCCGCGGGATCGTACCGTGGAGCCCCGCGGATGCCCGGTGGACACCTTGCTACGGTCCGGACATGGCGACTCCGCGCTCACGACACGGTGCACGCCTACGCGCGGATCGTCGGCGTGCGCAGGCACGTGCACGACGCTTTGCGGTAGGCGCCGTGATCGCCGTTCTCGCCGTCGCGACGCTCGCGCTCACTGCTTTCGACAACGAGAGCTCGCCGGCCGTCAGCCGGCCGGCACCGCTTCCGGTGACCTCGGCACCACCGGATCTGCAGGTCCTCGCGACGGTCGGGAACCTCCGCGTCGAGTCTCCCGTCGCGCAGGGCGGGGTTACCGCGATCGGGTTCCACGGGAGCTCCGAGGGCGCGCTCGTGCTCAAGCCGGCCGGCCCGCAGCGCAACGAGGGCCTGCTCGCACGCCTGTGGCGGCGCATCACGGGCGCGTCCAAGAGCGGCCTTGCGTGGTACCAGCTCTCGGGCGGCCCTTTGCGGACCCTCGATGTCGGCGCGGTCGCGGGGACCGACGTGTACTCGCCCGTCGACGGGACCGTCGTCGCGATCCGCGCCCACGTCGTCTCGGGAAAGGTCGTCGGTGCGAAGATCGAGCTGCGGCCGACGCCTTCGCCGTCGCTCGTCGTCTCGATCCAGAACGTTCGGCCCGACCCTGAGCTCTCGGTTGGTGCGAACGTCGCAGCCGGAGCGTCCAAGCTCGGGACCGTGACGAACATCAGCCGGTACGAGCGCCAGGCGCTCGAGCGGTACGCGGCAGACGCAGGCAACAACGTCTCCATCCAGGTCTACCCGTCGGCGACGCTGGGAGTGCCCTGAGGTAGCCCGCAAGACGGAGATCCCAAGGCGGCTGCTTCGCAGCAGCATCGCTTCCCGCCCAGATCAACCTCTAGAGTCCCGGCCTTGCGCATCCTCTTCATCGCCGACGTCGTAGGCACCCCCGGAAGGCGGGCCCTGTCCGAGCGCATGCAAGCGATTCGCGCCGAGCACGAGATCGACGCCTGTGTCGTGAACGGCGAGAACACAGCGGACGGCATCGGGATCACGCCACGCCTTGCAGATCAGATCCTGGGGCTGGGTGTCGACGTGATCACGCTCGGAAACCACGCGTTCCGCCGTACCGAGATCGGCGAGTACCTGGACGCGTCCGACCGCGTCATCCGTCCTGCGAACATGGCCCGCGCGACGCCCGGTCGCGGCCTCGTCGTCGTTCAGGTCGGCGACGTGAAGCTGGGCGTGATCAACGTCCTCGGCTCGCTCTTCCTCCACCCCGCGACCTCCATGTTCGAAGTGATCGACGACCTCGTCGAATCGGCCCGGAGCCAGACGCGTGTCGTCCTCGTCGACGTCCACGCGGAGGCGACGAGCGAGAAGGCGGCGCTCGCCCGCTGGCTCGACGGCCGAGTCACAGCGGTCGTCGGCACGCACACGCACGTCCAGACCTCCGACGCAAGAGTCCTCCCGAAGGGCACGGCGTTCATCACCGACGCGGGCATGACCGGGCCGCACGACTCCGTCATCGGCGTCGAGGCCGACCTTGCGATCCGGCGGATGCGAACAGGGCTTCCGGTCCGGTTCGAGACCGCTCAGGGAGGCGTGCGCATCGAGGGCGCCGTGGTGACCTGCGACCCAGCGACGGGCAAGGCCTCCTCCATCGAAGCGCTTCGCTTCTCCGTCTCCTGACCGTCGCGCTCCGGGAGGAGCAGCCACAGGAAGACGAACGGGACGACCCACGGCAGATAGAGGTAGAACCAGTGGGTCAGCGTGAGCTGGAAGGCCACCAGCACCGCAGCGGTGAGCGCGGCCAGCTCGAGCGGGGCTTTGCGACGCGGTCGTAGCGCAACGAGGAGGGCGAGCGCAACGGCCAGGGCCGCGACGACCGATTGCAGGAAGCCGAGGTCGGGAATGCCTCGCGCGCGGTACTGACCCCAGCCCCAGATCGAAAACGGCGAGTCGCGTGTGGACTGGAAGGCGATCGTGCGATCCCAGAACGTGCGCGCCGCATCCCAGAGCGACGGCTCGAGCAGGAGGATCGAGAAGGCGATCGCGGTCGCCGCGAGGAACGCTGCCCCGAAGCGCAGGGCGCGACGCAGTTCGAGTGTCGGATAGCTCACCCACAACGGCGCGACGAGCAGGGCGCCGAACTTCGTCCAACCGGCGAGCGCGACCGACGCACCGCGCGCCCAGTCCGACGTCACGAGCCAGAAGCCGAACAGCAGGAACACGGGCATGATCGCGTCGTTCGTGTTCGCGTTCAGCGTGTACGCCGTGAACGGATAGGCCGCCCAGGCGAACGCGAGCAGCGCGGCGAGACGGCGTCCTCCGAAACGCACCCCGACGAGCACAAGTGCGAGGACGGCGAGCAGGTCGAACGCGATCGACGTCGCTTGCGCGGCGGGAAGCGAGTCCCACTTCCCGCTCCACGGGAACACGACGACCGCCGGGACGTACGCGAGGTACGACACGGGGCCGTACGTGTCGCCCCGCTCGATCGCCGCCTCGCAACGCCCGTTCGTCTGGATGCGCTCGCGCACCTGGCCTTCGGCGTCCTTAGGCCCGCAGGGCTCGAGATCGCCGCGCTGCGGCATGTTCCCGTAGGGCGACCGGCCGTCGAGGGTCCGGTCTGCTCCCACGACTCCCGCGAGCCCGACGTCGATCACGCCGCGCGGAGCTTCGAGGTTGAGCCCGACTCGGAATCCGAGTAGGAACACGGCGGCAGCGGCAAGCACCCAGGTCGGCCAGACCGACGTGAGTGGGCTTCCGCGCCTGCCGAAGCCGACCCACAGCCCACGTACGAGCAGGTACGCCAGCACCGGGTACACGAGCGGGACGCTCCGGAAGATCTCCCCGCGATCGAAGAACACGAGCGAGATCGAGAAGCCGAGCAGCGCGACGAGGTCGAGATTCCGAGTGGAGAGCGGCCTGCGCAAGTCGGCGAGCCCCACGAGGAAGAGGAGGCAGAGCGCGAGCCACACGTACGGCTTCAGCAACGTCGTCCCCCCGAACGAGCCGTCGCGTCCGCGCGCCATCTTCCAGGCCACCTGCGGGCCTGTCCACGCCTCGACCACTCGTCCGGTCGTGTCCTCGACGACCACCTGCGCGATCTGCCCCGCCTCGCCCGACCAGGCCTTGACGAGCCACGTCCGCGACGCTGAGCGGTAGTCCGCGTCGGTCGTCGGATCCGCCGGGTAGCGGTCGAGCCACGCCTCGACCTTCCGATGCGCGAGGGCGATCTCGACCGCCTCGCTCTTGGAGAGCCGCGCGAGATCGTCACCCGACTGGGCAGCGGCCGGCGCGGCGAGAGCGAGCGAGAGGGCCGCAAACGCGGCAAGCGCGGCGACGGTTAGCGTCGAGGTCCGAACGACCAGAGCTTATTGCCGACGAAGTTCACCGGGGTGACGAGGACGATCGCGATCGCCTGCGCGACGACCTCGCCGAGGCCGAGCGTCACGAGAAAGTGGAGGACGGCGAGGTTCGCGAGGAGGGCGATCGTGGACACGACCAGGAACCGCATACCCTGGTACGCGACACCGCCGCGCTGCGAGCGGAACGTCCATACCCGGTTCCACGTGTAGTTGTTCGTGACCGCAACGAGGAACGATCCGAACGCGGCGGAGAGGTAGTGGAGACTGGCCGCGTCGAGCAGGAGCGTGTAGACGGCGAGGTTGACGACGTATCCGCTCCCTCCGACGACGCAGAACTTGACGAGCTGCTCCCAGTTGGAACGCTTGCGCAAGCCGGCGCGCACGCGCGCGGGCGAGTACTCGCCGTGAGTCTGGACTTGCGACGACTCCACCGTCATCGCAGGGTAGTGCGGAGTCGATTCCTCACGACCCCCCATACGGTCAGTCGTCTCCAAACCCTTCGTCGCCGAGGAGCGGCACGAAGCGAACGGGAAGGGAGCGACGTTCCACCGGACCGCCCAGCGTGTGCGCCACGAGCACGAGCTCCTGCCCCCAGCGCGTGCCTCGAGGGACGACGACTCGTCCACCTTCGGCGAGCTGTGCGTAGAGCGCCGGAGGAACACTCGGCGCGGCAGCCGCAACGGCGATCGCGTCGAACGGCGCGCGCTCGGGGAATCCGAGGGAGCCGTCGCCGAGATGCACGACGACGTTCTCGTAGCCCGCACAGGCGAGCGCCTCACGAGCGGAGTCGGCGAGCTCCGGGATTCGCTCAATGGTGACGACCTGCGCAGCGAGCTCCGCGAGCACGGCAGCCTGGTACCCGGACCCTGTGCCCACGTCGAGGACGTGCTCGTGCCCCTCGAGCTCGAGCAGCTGGCAGATCGTGGCGACGACGAACGGCTGGGAGATCGTCTGCCGGTGCCCGATCGGAAGGGCACCGTCGACGTATGCATAGTCGCGCAGGCTCTCCGGGACGAAAAGCTCGCGCGGGACACGCGCCATCGCGGCGAGGACGCGCTCGTCGGCAATTCCGCGGCGACGAAGCTGCGTCTCGACCATCCGCGCGCGCGGCTGGGCGGCGTCGGCGAGAGGGGTCACTTCGCGAGGGTGCGAAGCCCGGCGAAGCGGGCGGCCTGACGGCCGCGCATCCGCGCCGCCAGGACGGGGAGCGCCACGGCGAGCACGTAGCCGGCGATCGGGATCAGCGCGACGAGGCAGACGAGCACTCCGAGCGCTCCCATGTACGCACCCACGCCGAACCGGGTCGCGCCACGGCGAAGCGCACCCACGACGACGGCGGCCGCGGAAAGCGCCCCCAGCACACCGCCGACCGCGCCGGCGAGCGTCTCCGGCGTCGCTCCGATCAGCACGCCGACCGCACCTCCGAGCGCGGCGCCGATGACGGCGGCGACCCCGATGCCGAAAACGTTCGCGCCGAGAATCCCGGTGATCGCGACCGACAGACCGAGCCCGAGGCCCAGGCAGAGCCCTATCGAGTACCAGCTCCCCACGCAGCGGAAGTCTACGGCGAGGCTGTCGAAGCACGGCAATCCGATCGGACGGAGATCTCGTACTCACTCCGTGAATCCATTGGAGAGGGGAGGTCCTGCTATGCGCAGGCGCAGTCTCGTCGTGGCCGCCGTCCTCGTATCGGGTGCGTTCCTGGTGGCATCTCTCGCGGTCGCAAGCGGCGGCAAGAGGAACCTCAAGTCCAACGATCTCAGCGGATACGAGGAGAACCCGGATCTCTCGACAGCCGGGACGGGCTCGTTCAAGGTGACCATCGACGACGCGGGGCCGGCGATGATCTACGAGCTGAGCTATTCGGGGCTCGAGTCGGACGCCACGCAGGCACACGTCCACTTCGGCAAGACGGCGATCAACGGGGGGATCAGCTTCTTCATCTGCTCGAACCTCGGGAACGGTCCCGCGGGTACGCCTGCTTGCCCCTTGAGGTCGGCAACGCTGACGCGAACCATCACCGCAGCAGATGTGCTCGGGCCGCTGGGCCAGGGCATCCCGGCCGGAGCCTTCGCCGAGCTCGCGGCCGCGATGCGCGCCGGACACACGTACGCGAACGTCCACACGACAGGCTTCCCGAGCGGCGAGCTCCGCGCCCAGATCAACGACAAGGGCTAATGCCAGGGTGTCGAGGCGGCCCGGGCGAACTATGACGCGTCCGGGTCGCCTCGTTCGACACGAGCGATCACCGCGAGGCCGAAGGCCGCCGCACGCGCGCCGTCGACGACGCGGTGATCGAATGTGATCGCGACCGTGCCCGTTCGACGCACGACGACCGCGCCGTCGTGGACGACCGCCCGCGGGGCGACACGTCCGATGCTGAGGATCGCGACCTCGGGGTGATTCACGATCGGCGTCTGGAAGAGGCCGGCCAGCTTGCCCGCGCTCGTGACGGTGAAGGTCGAACCTCTCAGATTCTCTGGCACGAGTGTGCCCGCCCGCGCGCCGTCGGCGAGAAAGGCGATCTCCGTCGCCAGCTCGGTGACGGACCTCTCGTCTGCGGCTCGCACGACCGGGACGACGAGGCCGTCGTCGGTCTGTACGGCCACGCCGATGTCGTACCGGTCGAGGTAGAGGATCGCGTCGCCGTCGAGGCGCGCGTTGAGCTCGGGGAACTCGACGAGGGACTCGACGCACGCCTTCACCACCGTCGGAAGCAGGCGGTCGAGCGGGACTTCCTCGAAGTCGCACTCCTCGACCCACGTGACCGGCGGCACCTCACGGTGCGCTCGGGTCATGTGCTCGGCGATCACGCGTCGCACACCCCGCAGCGGCTCGCGCCGACCCTCCGCGGCGCCGGCAACCGAACGGACGTCCTCCTCCGTGATCCGTCCTCCCGGCCCCGAGCCCGTAACGGAGCCGAGGTCGACACCGAGCTCTTGCGCGATCCGTCTGATGACCGGCGTCGCCTGGACCCGCGACGATCGACCGCCCGCCCGCGTCGAGGGCAGTCCCGCCGCTCGATCTCCTTGTGACACTGTGACACGTGACTCGTTCTCCGCGGGCGACGGGAGCGCCTCACCTGGCGCGCCGATCAGCACGAGCTCGGTTCCGACCGGAGCGATCTCGCCCTCGGCGACCAAGATCTTCAGGACGATCCCGCCGTACGGCGACGGGATCTCGACCGTAGCCTTGTCGGTCTGGATCTCGACGAGCGGATCGTCCTCGGCGATCTCCTGCCCCTCGGCGACGAGCCAGCGGCCGACCTCGCCCTCGGTCAATCCCTCTCCGAGATCGGGCAGCGTGAACGAGCTCGCCACTAGGCAGGCCCCTCGCCCGTCGCGCGCCGTGCGCGCCAGCGACTGCCGCGCGTCACAAGCATCGCGAGCGCTGCGAGTGCAACGAGGAGCGGCGGCGCGATGAACGCGACGGCGGCGACGTAGTGAACGGATCCGCAGGAGTCGTCACACGTGGCGAAGCCGTTCGCCCCACGGAACTCTGACGAGATCGCGACGAACGCTGCCACCCAGACGATGAGGGAGGCGGCGAGGAGGACGATGGATGCAACACCGAGCCGGCCACGTAACCACGAGGCGACGAGCACTCCGCAGGCCATTGCGAAGAGACCCACGACCGCGACCTGAACGCCCCACGTCGACATCTGTCGGGATTGTCGTCTAGCGAAGCGCGTTGTGCGCGAGACACGCGTGGACACCACGTACGCCGTTCACCATCTGCGTGACACGGAGGTCCACGACGACGCTCGCGAGCGCGAGCGCCTCTCGGCGTTCGAAGCCGTGCTCGCGCCCCATGAGCGAGAGCATGCCGTCGATCGCAAGCGCGGCCGCCTCGTCGAGATCCTCGTCGAACCCGAACGCCAGCCATGCGTCCGGTGTCCACGCGATCGGCGACGTGAGCGGGAGGTCGTCGCGGACCGAGAGCGTGAGCTGCGCTCGCTCGACCGGCGCCTCGATGGCGAGCTGAGAAACCTCGCCGTCACCCTGCGCCGCGTGGCCGTCGCCCGCGGAGAGACGCGCTCCGTCCACTGCGACAGGGAGATAGAGCGTCGTGCCAGCGACGAGCTCCTTGCAGTCGATGTTGCCGCCGCACACGCGCGGCGGCGCGGTCGAGTGGACGCCTGGCTCAGCCGGTGGCAAGCCGATGACGCCGAGGAATGGACGTAGCGCGACCTCGCGTCCTTCGTGGTCGCGGCCGACGCCTCCGCTCGCATCGAGCGACCAGTTGAGCTCGAAGACCTCACCCGCGTCGACACCGAGACGCTCGTTGAGGGGTGTGTGCCAACCTCCACCCGCGGTCACGCCCCACGACCCGATGTGAACCTCGTCGATCTGGACGGCAAGCGTGTGACCGGCTCGGGCGCCGCGAATCTCGACCGGGCCGACGAGCGCGTGCCCCGCATCGAGCGGGTCTCCCTCTGGTCTGCGGCCTGGGAAGCGCTTGCGCGAAGCGTCGCGCCAAGCTGCGTTGAGACAGGCGAACGCGATCGAGTCGCCGGGCTCCACGGTCAGGATGGGCTCGAGGTCGCGCGAGAAGTGACCGTGGAGCGTGCGCCGCTCGAGCGGGATCTCGTGGTGCGCCACTACGCCGCGAGCACGCGCCGGGCGGCATCCACGACGCGTGCCTCCGACGGCATGTACGCGTCCTCGATCTGCCAGTACGGATACGGCACGTCGTAACCCGTCACCCGGATCACGGGGCCTTGCAGGTCGAAGATCGCCTTCTCGGCCAGCACCGCCGCCACCTCCGCGGCGAACCCGCAGACACGCGGCGCCTCCTGCACCACGACGACGCGGCCCGTCTTCGCCACGGACGCGAGGAGGCCGTCCTCGTCGAGCGGCTTGAGCGAGCGGAGGTCGAGCACCTCGCACGATGCCTCGTCGGCGAGCGCCGCGGCCGCCCCGAGCGCGACATGCACCATCGCCCCGTAGGCCACGATCGTAAGGTCAACCCCCTCCCTCGCGATCCGCGCCTGCCCAAGGGGCACGACGTGCTCGCCGTCCGGCACGTCTTCCTTCGCGGTGCGGTAGTGGAGCTTCGGCTCCAGGACGACCACCGGATCAGGGTTGCGGATGGCCGCCGTGAGAAGCCCTTTGGCGTCTGCCGGCGTCGACGGAATCGCCACCTTCACCCCCGGCGTGTGGACGTAGTACGTCTCGGGCGAGTCGCCGTGGAGCTCGGGAGCGCGCACGCCGCCGCCGTACGGCATCCGGATGGTGAGCGGGAACGACATCGCGCCCCGCGTCCGCCAGCGGTAGCGGCCGACGTGGTTGATGAGCTGGTCGAGCGCGGGATAGCTGAACGCGTCGTACTGCATCTCGACCACGGGACGCCAACCCGTCATGCAGAGGCCGACTGCTGTTCCCAGAATCCCCGCTTCAGCAAGAGGTGTGTCGACGCACCGATCGGCACCGAACCGCTCCTGCAGCCCCGCCGTCGCGCGGAAGACGCCGCCGAGCTTGCCGACGTCCTCGCCCATGACCATGACCGAGGAGTCGCGCTCCATCTCGACGTGGAGCGCGTCGTTGACGGCTTCGACGAGGAGACGCTCAGCCACCGAGGATCCTTCGCAACTCGTCCCGCTCGGCGAGGAGCGACGGCGGCGGGTCGGCGTACGCATGCTCGAAGACCAGCGACGGATCGGCCGGCGGTTCCGCCTCGGCCTCTGCGATCCCGGCGCGCATGAGCTCCAGCGCTTCGGTCTTGACGGCTTCCGCATGCTCGTCCGTCAACACGCCGGCCCGGCGCAGGTACCGCTCGTAGCGCCCGACGCACTCGTTCTCGCGTTCCTCATCGACCCGCTCCGGGTCGATGTAGATGGACGGATCGTCAGCGGTCGCATGCGGCGCCGCTCGATAGGTCACCGCCTCGATGAACGTCGGTCCGTCTCCGGCCCGCGCACGCAGCACGGCGTCGCGCGTCGCCTCGTAGACCGCGAGCACGTCGCCGCCGTCCACGCGGACTCCGGGCATCCCGTAGCCGATCGCCTTGTCCGCGAGGGTCGGCGCCGCGGTCTGCTGCGACAGCGGCGTCGAGATTGCCCACTGGTTGTTGTTGCAGAAGAGCACGACGGGTGCCTCCATGACTCCGGCGAACGTGGCTCCCTCGTGGAATGCACCTTCGGAGGTCGCACCGTCTCCGAAGAGCGTCAGGGCTACTCGATCCTCACCCTTGAGCGCCGAGCCCCACGCGAAGCCGACGGCATGCGGGATCTGTGTCGCGATGGGCACACAGATCGACGCGACGTTGAACTCGGTCGGATCCCACCAGCCCGCCGGGTGACCCCTCCACCACGACAGGACAGTCGACACCGGCATCCCGCGGAGAAGTCCGATCGCCGACTCACGGTACGCGGGGAAGATCCAGTCGCGATCCTCGAGCGCGAAGACGGAGCCCGCCTGCATCGCCTCGTGATTCCAGAAGATCGCGTACGTGCCGATACGACCCTGCCTGTGGTAGATCACCGACCGCTCGTCGTACGTGCGTAAGAGCACGAGGTTGCGATAGAGCGCGAGGAGGTCGTCCGGTGTGAGTCCGTCGACCTCGCCGTCGGGAATCGCGTCGCCGTCGCCGATGACGCGGCGCAGGTCTCCTTCGGCAGGGAGCACGCGGCTCATGCGGCTGGGATTGTAGGGCGAGGCTTGCCTAGACGAGGACCGTCAGCGCCTCGCGCTCCGCCTCGTACACCGCTTCGGCGACGTCTCCCGCATCCTCACCGTCGACCTGGAGGGCTAACGGGCGGTCACAGCGGACGACGATGCGATCGACATCGTGTGCGGCGAGCGCATCCTTCAACCCGACGCCGCGCACCCCATGCGCGGTGACCCGTGGGAGATCTCGTGCGCGCAGACGCGTCGGAGCGAGGTAGGCGAGACCTTCCTCGAAGGCCGCGTCGGGCACGAGGTCGAGCGCCAGCGAGCCTGCATACGTGTAGGGCGAACAGTTGGCGACGAGCACGAAGGCCGCCCGGCCCACCCCCTCGATCTCGAGCTGCTCGTCGAAGCGTGCGCGCCGCTCGCGCAGCGCCGCGAAAGCCACTTTCATGAATGCGACGTCACCCGGTCGCCTCCCGTCCGGGCTGCGCCCGAGCTCGTCGACACGCCGCACGAGCTCGGCATCGAAGCCAAGGCCGGCACTGAACGCGAACCGCCGTCCGTTGACGCGTCCCAGTCCGATACGGCGCGTGTGCCCGAGGGCGACGCGCTTGGCCGCGTCCACCGGATTGCGCGGCAAGCCGAGCGCGCGCGGCAGAACGCTCGTTCCGCCGCCCGGAAGGAAACCGACCGGCACGTCGAGCGCGAGCCCGTTGATGACCTCGTTGTAGGTCCCGTCGCCGCCGAGCACGTAGATCGCGTCGACGTCCGCCGCAGCGCGCGCCAACGCCTTTCCTTCGCCGGCCGAGGTCGTGAGCCGCGTCTCGGTGCCAGCCGGCAGCGCGGCCTGCACCGCGGCGAGCCGGTGCTCGTCCACGCCGGACGCGAACGGATTGACGATGAGGAACGCGCTCAACGTGGCGTCGCGTAGCCGCGGATGCCGTCGACGACGATCGCCATGAACCGGTCCGCGAGCTCGTCCGTGTCGCGGCGCGGCTCGAGCCACGTGTACGCCCAGTTCGCCGCGGAGAGGACGAGGAGTGTGGCCGCGGCCGAGTCGAGGTCGGTGCGCAGGTCGCCGGATTCGACGCCGTCGCGGAAGAGTGCACGCCAGCGCTGCTCGTACCGGCGCCGCTCGCCGACGAACTCCTCGCGCTTCTCGCCCTCGAGGTACCGCCACTCGCGCGTGAATACGGTCGCGACGTCGAGTTGCTCCGAGACGACCCGAAGGTGGCCGCAGAGCGCGCCGCGCACTCGCTCGACCGCGGGCGCGTCCTCGGGGACGGCGTCGAGCGCCGCGTGGAAGGCGCGCGCGCCTTCGCGCAAGGTCTCGTAGAGAAGCTCCTGCTTCGAGCCCGTCAGGGAGTAGAGGGAGCCCTTCTGAACCCCGAGCGCCTGCGCCAGCGCATCCATCGACGTCCCGTGGAAGCCGCGCTCCGCGAACAGCCGTGCAGCCTCGCGGGTCAGCTCCTCCCTACGCGTAGCCATTACACTCGATGCTAACGACCGTTCGGTAGGGAGGCGAATCACGTGGACACGCGCACGCAGGAGTTCCTCGAGTACGTCCAGTCGGGAGGCCAGGTGGAGACAGGCGACTGGATGCCCGACGAGTACCGAGCACGGCTGATCAAGTTCATCGAGATGCACGGAAACTCCGAGCTCATGGGCGTCCTCCCCGAGCGCGACTGGATCCTCCGCGCGCCGACGCTGCAGCGCAAGCTCGCGCTCACCGCCAAGATCCAGGACGAGGTCGGGCACGCTCAGCTCATCTACCGCGTCGTCGAGGACCTGGGCAAGCCGCGCAACGCCTGCCTCGACGACCTCGTCTCCGGGAAGTCGAAGTTCCACAACGTCTTCCACTACCCGACGAAGACGTGGGGAGACGTGGGCGTCATCGCGTGGCTCGTGGACGCGGCGGCAATCGTCTCCCAGAAGGCGCTGCTCAAGTGCTCGTACGCGCCGTACGCCCGGATCATGAAGAAGATCTGCTGGGAGGAGTCGTTCCACATCCTCCACGGCCGCGACGTGATCCTCGCTCTGGTCACGGGCACCGAGGAGCAGTTCGCGCTCGTTCAGGAGGCGCTCGACCGCTGGTGGGAGCCGCTGATGCAGTTCCACGGCAACCAGATCCCTGCCGAGGAGGATCCGATGTTCGTCTGGCGGATCAAGAGCCAGGCCAACGAGGAGGCGCGCCAGCAGTTCCTCGAGGGCTACGTGCCCCAGATCCGCGAGCTCGGCCTCACGATTCCCGATCCCGCGCTGCGCAAGGACGGGGAGACGGGAACGTGGCTCTACACCGAGCCTGACTGGGAGAAGCTCCGCGCGGTCGTCACCGGCCATGGACCTGCGTCGGCCGAGCGGCTCGCGTTCCGGCGGCTCTCCCGCGAGGACGTTGCGTGGGTCGAGCGGGTGGTGCTCGCGGAGGCCGCGTGATCTACGAGGTCTTCCGCCAGGAGCGGAAGGGGCAACCCTTTCAGCACGCTGGCTCCGTGACTGCGCCCGACGAGCAGTTCGCCGAGATCTACGCGCGCGAGCAGTACGCGCGGCGCCAGGAGTCGGTCGCCCTCTGGCTCGTCCCGCGTGACGCCGTCAGCGAGATAGCCGAGTTCCCCGACGAGTTCGAGATGAAGTACCGGCGTGTCGACGGGTACTCGATCAAGGCGCGGCTACACGAAGCGCGCGAGCGCGCCGGCACGCTCGACATGGCGCCGGGAGCTGACAACGCTAGTGTCGATAAGTCACAAGGGGATCGATCGTGAGCGAGCGCACTGATGTCCTGCTCTCCATCGCCGACGACGAGCTGATACTCGGCTGGCGGAACTCGGAGTGGACGGGCATCGCGCCGTTCCTCGAGGAGGACGTCGCCTTTTCTTCGATCGCGCAGAACGAGATCGGCCATGCGCGCGCGCTGTATGAGCTCGCCGCGCGCGAGCTCGGCACGACCGCCGACGAGCTCGCGTTCGACCGTACGCCGGACGAGTATCGCTCAGCGCCCCTCGTCGAGCTGCGCCGCCTCGAGTGGGCGCGGACGATCGCGCGGCACTGGCTGTACGAGACCGCTGACGAGATCCGCCTTGCCGCACTGAAGGCATCGGACGACACCGAGATCGCCGGCCTCGCGGCGAAGATGGATCGCGAGGAGGCGTACCACCGCATGCATGCCGAGATGTGGGTCGACCGCTTGCTCGGAACCGAGGACGGTCGTACTCGTCTCGAGGAAGCCGTGGACGAGCTCTGGCCCTACGCGCTCGGTGTCCTCGACGACGCGCTTCGGCCCGAGCTCGTCGCCCACGCCCAGGAACGGCTCGGCCGCAGGCTGCCCGACGTCGAGCCGATCCCGCGCGGCATGCACGAGGCCGAGCTCGCGGAGCTCTGGGAAGAGATGACCTCGGTCCGGCGCTCGGCGCCGGCCGGCGCGCAGTGGTGACGGTCGACGAGGTCTGGGCGGCGCTCGCCCAGATCCCCGACCCGGAGATCCCGGTCATCTCGCTCGTCGACCTCGGCGTCGTGAAGGGCGTGACCGTCGACGACGGCGCCGTTCACATCGACTTCACCCCGACGTTCATGGGCTGTCCGGCGCTCGATACGATGCGTCTCGCGATGGAGGCGAAAGTGGCCGAGCTCGGAGGTCGCGCAACCGTGAACGTCCGCCTCGACGACTCGTGGTCGACCGACGACATCACGCCCGAAGGTCGCGAGAAGCTTCGCGTGGCCGGCTTCGCGCCGCCCGCGCCGCGCACCCCCGGGAAGCTGGAGCTCGTGCAGCTCCAGCGCGGCTTTCGCTGCCCGTACTGCGGCTCGACCGACACGAAGCTGGAGAACCTCTTCGGCCCGACCCCGTGCCGCTCGATCCGCTACTGCGAGAGCTGCCGCCAGCCGTTCGAGCAGTTCAAGACGATCTGACTAGAGTCCCGTCCATGTCGGTCGAAATTCTGTACTGCCCCACCTGAAGCGGGTACGACACACGGGCCGCGAGTCTCGCGGCCGAGATCTCGCAGGAACTCGACATCGACGCGAAGGTAACGCCCGGCGCGAGGTCGCAGTTCGACGTCGTTGCCGACGGGCGCCTGGTCTTCTCGAAGCAGGCCAAGAGCCGCTTCCCCGAAGACGGTGAAGTGCTCGCGCTGCTGCGCTAGTCGTCTTCCTCCTCGTCTCGCCCCTCGCCCTTGCCGGAGCGGTCGCCGCACTGCTTCTCCGCTTCGCCGCGAAGCCGGTCGATCTCGGATCGGCCGCCCTGCACCTCCTCGGAGCGGTCGAGGAGATCGAGCACACCTTCGCAGCTCCCGAGCGCGAGGCGGGTGAACGCGAGGTTGTAGCTCGCGTAGGCCTCGGCCAGCGTCCCCGAGCCGGAGAGTTGTGAGACGGCCTGCTCGAGCAGTGGGAGTGCGCCTTCGTAGTCCTCGGCCTGCATGCGCGC
>DATKBJ010000094.1:0-3726 GCA_035514135.1 Gaiellaceae bacterium
CGGCCGCCTCTCCACGAGCTCCTCGCTCAGCCCTATTCGCGCGTTGGAGCGCCTACCGTCGCAATGGCTCTATCCGGAGGTGGCCGTGCGCACGTACGCCATCGAGCTCGGCCTCGTCACCGATCGCGCTTTGCATCGACCCATGACGACCAGCGGAGCTCGCACTTCCGAATCCCAAGCACTCCTTGGCGGCGCCCTCCATGTCGATCGACTCGATGGCTGTCCTGGACTAGACGGCTCCCTGTGCTCGTCTGGCGCTGCGGTACTGCCAGAAGACGTTGGCGAGGGCGAGGGCGATCGCGACCAGGAAGATCGCGCTCGCGACGACGTTCACCTGCGGCGGGACGGAGACGCGCGCGATCCCCCAGACGAAGACCGGGAACGTCTGCTCGCCGCCCGCGACGAAGTACGTGATCACGAAGTCGTCGATGGAGAGGGCGAAGCCGAGAAGCGACGCCGCGATGATCGCCGGCGCGAGCAGAGGCAGCGTGATCTTGCGGAACGTCGTCCACTCGTTCGCGCCGAGATCCATCGCGGCCTCCTCGAGGTGCCGGTCGAAGCCGATCAGGCGCGCCTTTACGGTCACCACGATGTAGCTCACGACGAACATGACGTGGGCGATGAAGATCGTCCAGAACCCGAGCGTGAAGACGCTCGTCGTGTTCAGGAAGAGCGTCAGCAGCGATGCGCCGAGAACGATCTCGGGCGTCGACATCGGCAGGAAGACGAGGACGTTGGTCGGCCCACGGCCGCGGAAGTCGTGCCGCACGATCGCGAGCGCGATGAGTGTGCCGAGCACCGCCGCGACGATCGTCGCGAGGATGCCGATCTGGATCGACTTGATTACAGACTCGCGCAGCCCCAGGACGCCGTCCCACTCGACCCAGTTGTCGAGCGTGAACTCGTTCCACACGTAGTTGAAGCGACCGGTCGGGTTGTTGAACGAGAAGAGGATGACGACTGCGATCGGGAGCATGAGGTACGTGATCGCGAGCACCGCGTACGCACCGAGGATGTGGCGCTTCACGAACCTCATCAGCCGGTGAGCTTCTCCGAGCCGACGATCTTGGCGTAGAAGAGGAGCCCGACCAGGATCATCGCCATGAGCACGAACGAGAGCGAGGCGGCGGTCGGGTAGTCGAGCGACTCGAGGAACTTCGCCTGGATGACGTTCCCGATCATCTGCTGCTTCGGTGTCCCGAGGAGCTCCGCGTTGATGAAGTCACCGGCTGCCGGGATGAACGTGAGGAGCGTCCCCGCGACGATGCCCGGCGCCGACAGCGGAAGCGTCACGCGCATGAACGCCTGGCGCGGGCTCGCATACAGGTCCTTCGCGGCCTCCAGGAGCCGCG
Source organism: Gaiellaceae bacterium (assembly GCA_035514135.1). Classification (GTDB taxonomy): domain Bacteria; phylum Actinomycetota; class Thermoleophilia; order Gaiellales; family Gaiellaceae; genus GMQP-bins7. The sequence goes on from DATKBJ010000094.1 coordinate 1,353, forward strand.
GGTCGATCTGCTCGAGCGAGACGTACAGCGGCAGTGCCATGAAGGGGAAGAAGTTGTAGGTGATGCCGGCCACGACCGCGAGCGAGGTGAAGAGAAGCCCCTCGGTCTCGCCCAGCACGTTGATGTTGCGCAGGAAGCCGACGACTGGTCCTTCGTCGGCGAGGATGTTCAGCCAGGCGAGCGTTCGAATGAGATACGTGACGAAGAACGGGGCCACGATTGCGAGCAGGAACAGGTTCCGCCACGGTCCTGCCCGGAAGGCGATCCAGTACACGAGCGGATACGCCAGAAGGAGCGAGAGAACCGTCGCGATGCCCGCGTAGAGGAACGACCGCAAGAACTGCTCCCGGTAGTCCGAGAGCGCGTCCGAGAAGTTCGAGAACTCCCACGTGAACTCGAAGCTCGGGAAGACGCCCGACTGCAGCGACTGGTAGCCGAGGAATGCGAGCGGGATCAGGAAGAACAGACCCAGCCAGAGGAGGCCGGGCGCGAGCAGCAGGTACGGCGTGAGCTTCGGGTGCCGGTGGAAGAAGCTGCCCATCTCTTACGCAGATTCGGATCCGCCGAACGGCAGATCCGAATCGCGAGAATCCCTGAAGGCGCCCGCTTCGCGGCCGCTGTCGCACCGACTGCTCAGCGCCTGCCTGATCTGGGGCACCCGAGGGCTCCTACTGTCCCAGGACGCCCTGCCAGGCGGTGATGTACTCGTCGTTGTTCAGCGCCTCGGAATCGAACTGCTTGACCTGCGCGAGCGTCTCCTCGTCCGGGAAGATCAGCGTGTTGTTCGCCGTCTCGGGGTCGGACTTGGCGAGCTCCTCCTTTGCGCCGACGACCGGTGTGACGTAGTTCACGTACGCCGCGATGCGCGCCGCGATCGCCGGGTCATAGACGAAGTTCATGAACGTCGACGCCGTCGGGACGCTGCCGCCGGCCGGAATGAGCATGTTGTCGGTCCAGATCATCCCGCCGTCCGCGGGGATCGCCCACTTGAGCCTCGGGTTGTCTGCGAGGAGCTGGACGATGTCGCCCGACCACGCGACCGACGCCGCAAAGGTGCCGTTCGTCAGCGGCTGCGCGAAGTCGTTCCCGGTGAAGCGCACGATCTGCCCCGAGTCGACGGCGCCCTGTACGCGCTCGGTCGCGGCGTTGAACGTGTCGTCCGTCACCGAGCCGGGGTCGTCGCCGTTCGCGAGCATGACGAGCCCGACCGAGTCGGCCATCTCGGTGAGCATCGACACCTTGCCCTTCAGCTTCGTGTCGGTGAGGAGCTGCTCGATCGAGTTCACCGGGCCGGTGAGGTCTTCGTTCCAGGCGATGCCGGTCATGCCCGACTGCCAGGGGAGCGAGTACTCGCGGTTCGGGTCGAACGGTGGGGCCGCCTGCGCGCCGACGAGGTTCTCGATGTTCGGGATGAGGTCCTTGTCGAGCTTCTGCACCCAGCCCTCGCTCACGAGAATCCCCGGGAACCGCGAGTTGTCCGTGAAGACGAAGATGTCGCGGTCGATGCTCTGGCCCTGCGACAGCGGCCCCTGGATCTTCGCGAAGTACTCGGCGTTGTCGTTGATCTCCTCGAAGTAGTTGACCTTGATGCCGGTCTCGCTCGTGAAGTCGGCGAGCGTCGTCGGCTTCTCCTCGTCGATGTAAAGCGGCCAGTTTGCGAAGTTCAGGACATCTTTCAGCTCGCCGCCGCCGCCGCCGTTCCCTCCCCCACCGCCGCACGCGGCGAGGATCGACGGAAACGCCAGCAGGGCACTCCCCGCGGCCCCGCGCCGCAGAAGCTCGTTCCGGGTCAACCTCGGGTTCATCAGTCCTCCTCCTCGACTGCCGAGCCCTCGCGATCGACGACGAACGTCGATTCCGGCGCCCAGCTCAGTACGACGTTGGTTCCGGGGGCGGGCACGCGCCCGCCCACGTCCATGTTCTGCGCGAACACGTGCACGGTGCCCACGGCCGTACGCACCACGACCTGTGTCGCGACGCCGATGTAGGCCGTTTCCGACACCGTGCCGGGAAGCTCGTTCGCCCCACCTCCCGCTCCGATCGTGATCTTCTCGGGCCGCACCCCCGCGGCCACCTGCCCTGTCCGCCCGTTCGCGCTCGTGCGTACGAGCGTCCCGTCGTCGAGCCGAACCGCGTCCGAGCCCTCGACGGTCCCCGCCAGGAGATTCGACGCGCCGAGGAAGCCGGCGACGAACGCCGTCGCAGGCCGCTCGTACAGCTCCGTCGGCGGGCCGAGCTGCTCGATCCTCCCGCCGTTCATGACAGCGATCGTGTCGGCCATCGTCATCGCCTCTTCCTGGTCATGCGTGACGTGGACGAAGGTGATGCCGACCTCGCTCTGGATTCGCTTGAGCTCGAGCTGCATCTGCTTGCG
>DATKBJ010000095.1:0-28933 GCA_035514135.1 Gaiellaceae bacterium
CGACGACGCGTGGGAGCGCTTCAGCTCTGCGCTCGACGACGACTTCAACACGCCGGCCGCTCTTGCGATCATGCACGAGTGGCGCGACCACGAGCTCCTACGGCGTGCGCTCGCCGTCTTCGGGCTCGAGTCCCTTGCGGACGCCGATGATGCACCGGCCGAGATCTCCGCTCTCGCCGAGCAACGCACTGCCGCGCGGGCCGCACGCGAGTTCGACGAGGCGGATCGACTCCGCGCGGAGATCGAAGCCGCAGGCTGGGAGGTGCGCGACGAGGCTGACGGATTCCGCCTCGTGCGCCGGAGATGACGCGCGACCTCGTCTACGGGCGGAACGCTGCGCGGGAGCTCTACCGCGGCCCGAGGCGTGTGCTCGAGACCTGGGTCACCGAGCGAGCGGCCTCGCAGATCCCCTGGCTCGACGCCGGGCCGCGACCGCAGGTGAAGCCCGAGCGCCTGCTCAGCGAGGAGGCGGGGACGCGTGACCACCAGGGCGTCGTCGCCTGGTGCGAGCCGTACCGATACGCGGACGCGTACGAGTTGGCCCGCCACGACCAACCGCTCCTCGTCTGCCTCGACCAGGTCACCGACCCGCACAATCTCGGCGCGGTCGTCCGTTCAGCCGAGGGTGTGGGGGCAACGGGCGTCGTGATCCCGGCCCACGGCTCCGTGCGCGTGACCCCGGCCGTGTGCCGCGCCTCGTCCGGCGCGGTCGAGCACGTCCCGATCGCCGTCGTCCCGAACCTCGCGCGGTACCTCGCGGACATCAAGTCGAGCGACCTGTGGGCCTATGCGGCCGATTCGGAGGGCAGCTTGTCGATGTGGGACGCCGACCTCACCGGTGGCGTCGCCCTCGTCCTCGGTGCTGAGGGGAAGGGCGTACGCCCGCTCGTACGGCGAACCTGCGATGCAACGCTCTCGATCCCGCTCGCCGGCAAAGTGGCGTCGCTCAACGTCTCGGTGGCGGCCGCCGTCCTCCTGTTCGAGGCCCGGCGACAGCGGAGCGGGCAGCGTGGCTGAGCCGACGCTCTACCTCTTCGACGGCTACAACCTGCTGCACGCAGGTGCGTTCGGCGACCGCAACGAGCTCGTGGACACGCTCGCGAGCTTCGTCGCTGGTCGCGGCGCGCGAGGCGTGGTCGTGTTCGACGGCGTGGGGGAGGAGCGAACCATCGGGCCGCTCGGTATCCGTTTCACCGCGCACGCGGACGACCTCCTCGAGCGGCTCGCGGCCGACAACCGAACGACCGAGCGCGTCTGCGTCGTCTCCTCCGACCACGCCGTCCGGTGGACGTCGGGGCAGGAGGTGATGAAGCTCGCGTCGCGTGAGTTCCTCGCTGAGCTCGCGCCGGTCGAGCACACCGAGCGGGAGCAGACCGGGGCGGGCGGTCGCGTCGGCGACCGGCTCGACGACGAGACGCGTGAGCGGCTCGAGCGGCTCAGGCGCGGACAAACGTGAGCACGGCGAGCACCCGCCGGTGGTCGTCCGTCGTGGCGGGCAGGTCGAGCTTGGAGAAGATGCTCGTCACGTGCTTCTCGACCGCGCGCGGCGTGACGAGCAGTCGATCCGCAATCGCCTGATTCGACCTTCCTTCGGCCATCAGCTCGAGCACCTGACGTTCGCGGGGCGTCAACGCATCGAGCGGGTCGGCCTGACGCGTGCGGCCGAAGAGCTCGGCGACGACGGCAGGGTCGAGCGCCGAGCCGCCCTCGGCGACGCGGCGCACTGCCGCGGCGAAATCGTCGACGTCGGCGACGCGGTCCTTCAACAGATAGCCGAGCCCGCGTGTCGTCGTGGCGAACAGGTCCATCGCGTACGCGGCCTCGACGTACTGGGAGAGCACGAGCACACCCGTGCCGGGGAAGCGATCTCTGATCTCGGCGGCAGCGCGAAGCCCCTCGTCGGTGTGCGTCGGCGGCATGCGGATATCCACGACGGCCACCGTCGGCGAGTGCATCGCGACATGCCGTAGAAGATCGACCGCGTTGTCGGATTGCGCGATCACGTCGAAGCCCGCGTCGGCCAGCAGGCGCGCTATGCCCTCGCGTAGGAGCACGGTGTCGTCGGCGAGGACGACGCCGATTCCCGCTCCGAGCATCGAGATCGTGTTGCGAAGCGGCGGAAAGTCGCGCGGAAGGTCGTCGGCGAGGAGCTGGTGGATGGACTCCGGGTTGCGCAGCCCCTGGAGCCGGTGCTCGCCGAGGTGTCGACTCGAGACGCCGTCGACGTCGCTCATGATCTCGCCGGAGACCACGATCTGCCCGCCGTGTCCGGCATTGGCGATACGGGACGCGCGAACGACGTCGACGCCCGTGTACCCGTCCTCGCCCAGCGAGGGCGATCCGGTGTGTAGCCCGATCCGCACGCGCACGGTTGCGCCGCTCGGCCACTCGGCGTCGCGCAGCGCGCGTTGTGCGGTGAATGCGGCCTCGACGCCGGCTCTTGCGTCGGCGAACGCAGCAACGTACTCGTCGCCGACGGCGTCGGTCTCGACACCTCCGCTGGCCGCCACGGCGTCGCGTAGCAAGCGGCGCAGCTGGGACACGGACGACGCGTAGTCGACCGCAGGATCCTGCTGCAGCGCGGTCGAGCCCTCGACGTCGGCGAAGAGGAACGTAACGGTGCCTGTAGGCAGATCGCGCACGGCTCGAGTGTATTTCCCGCCTACTCGGCCAGAGGGATCTCGGCCGTGATCGTCGTTCCGCGACCCCTCGGGCTCTCGACGGCGAGAGTCCCGTCGAGGACGGCGACGCGGTCGACGAGCCCACGAAGGCCCGAGCCAGCGGCGGGGTCGGCGCCTCCCACGCCGTCGTCCGAGACGCATACGACCAGCGCGCGACCGTTCTGGGTGACCCGCACCTGCGCCGACGAGGCCTGTGCGTACTTCGCGACGTTCGTCAGCGACTCGGCGACGACGTAGTACGCGGCGGCCTCGACGTCCGGGGACAGGCGCTCCTCCGGTGTCTCGACCTTGACCGGGAGCGGCGACCGCGTTGCCAGGGTCTCGAGGGCGGCCTTCAGGCCGCGGTCCGTCAGAACCGCCGGATGGATGCCTCGCGCGAGCTCGCGCAGCTCCTCGAGCGCGCGCGCGAGCTCGTCCTGGGCGCTCGTGAGGAGCTCGAGCGCAGCGTCGGTCTCAGTGTGCATCCTCGACTCGACCAGTCGCAGCGCAACCGACAGCGCGACGAGACGCTGCTGTGCGCCGTCGTGAAGGTTGCGCTCGAGCGCCCGTCGCGCCATCTCCTCTGCACGAACGAGTCGGGCTCGTGAGGCGCGCAGATCCTCGGCGCTGCGCTTGCGCTCGGTGATGTCGACGGCGGTGACGAGGAACAGCGGTCGCTCGTCGACGAGCGGAAGCGGCGTGCAGGTCCAGGCCATCGAGAGCTGCTCACCCATCCTTGTGATCCACGTGTTGTCGTGCTCGACGGGAGCCGCACCCGCTGCCGCCTCCTCGACGATCACGCGCGCGTCGGCGGCCTCGGCCGGCTCGACGAAGTGCTCCCAGAAGATCTGCCCGCCGATGTCCGCGGGCTCGTAGCCGAGCGTTCGCTCGAACGCGACATTGGCGCCGTTGTCGACGAGACGACCGTCGGCCTCGATGAGGCAGAGGAGGCTCGGGGCATTGTTCGCGATGGCATACAGGAAAGCGCGCTCTCGCTCCTTCTCTCCCTCGAGCAGCTTGCGCTCGGTGATGTCCGCACCGCAGACGAGGACGAGCCGCTCCATGCGCCCGGTGACGTCTGCCACCGGGATCGCCGACCAGGCGAACGCACGCGTCGTCCCGTCGGCGCACTCGAGCTCCGACTCGACCTGCTCCGACATCCTGCCGGAGGCCGCCGTCGCGATTGCCCTCGTGGCCCGTCCGTCGTCGTCTTCGACGACGAGGTCGCGAAAGGGCCTTCCCACGAGGTGGGCGTCGTCCCAGCGCAACGCGTTTCGGAATGCGCGGTTCGCGCCGACGCGCGGATTGTCAGCATCGCGGTCGCGGATCGTGCCGTCGGGCGCGAGCACGACGATGATGCTCGGCATGGCCTCGAAGACCGTCGTCTGCACGTCTCGCTCGCGCTCGAGCTCGCGCTCGCGCTTGCGGCGCTCCGTGATGTCGGTGCCGCCCGAGACGATCGCGAACACCACGCCGTCCTCGTCTCGGAGCGGGGCAGCGCGCCAGTACACGACGTGCTTCTCCCCGCGTGCGTTGACGAACGTGTTCTCGTACTCCCCCGGCGGGAAGTCCGGTGCCAGAGCGGCGAAACGCTCCTGCATCTCGTCACGCTCGCTCGGATCGATGAAGACGTCCCAGTAGAAGCGTCCGATGACTTCCTCTCGTGGGGAGTATCCGGCGACCGCGGTGGCGGAGAGATTGACGTTCCGGATCCGTCCGTCGATGTCGATCGACGACAGGAGGCTCGGCACGGTGTCCGTGACCGTGTTGATGTACTCGACTTCTGCGCGGAGCTCGGCCTGTAGGCGGTCGCTGCGCAGAGTGAGCCGCGCCGCGGCCGTCACTGCGTCGAGAAGCTCGGGCTGCGTATCCAGCGCGGCGTCGTGGACGATCGCGGCGACGAGCGAGCCATCCTCCTCGACGAGCTTCACGGCGCGGCCGGCCGACGGGTCGGGCGCAGGCACCGGATGGCCCTGCGGGTCGACCCAGCCCCCGCGCGCGGTTCCCTGGCGCTGCTCGATCCAGTAGAGCACGCTCAGGTCGTTGTCCGAGAGCGCGCTCGCGAGGGCGTCACGAAGCGGTGCACCGTCCTCGAGGGCCACGACGAGCTCGGAGATCGAGACCGGGCTCACGGGAGGAGCGCAACCAGCGCGTCGGCCGAGAGCTCGCCCTTCGCGACGAATCCGCAGGCGCACGACGACGAGACGAGCTCACCGTAGTCGGAGACGTCGCGGCTCGAGACGAGCACGACGTCGGGTCTCGGCTCCCGGCGCTCGAGTGTCGCACACACGTCGAAGCCGGACATGTCCGGGAGCTGGACGTCGAGGAGCACGAGGTCTGGGCTCAGCTCGTCGATGGCCTCGAGGGCGGCCTTACCGTCCGCAACCTCGCCGACGACGTCGAACCCGACCGACTCGAGCATGGCCCGTGCGGATGCGCGGAAGCTCGGATGGTCGTCCACGATCAGCGCCGTACGGCCCACACCAGGATCGTGTCAGACGCGACCGTTCGACGCGGTGGGGTTAGCCCTACTCTCGAGGCGAACGTATGTTCTTAGCATCCTGCAATTCTCGCAAACCCCTTGTAACGCTCGCTGAACAGTGCTAGGTTCTCCCTCAACTTCAAGGTGAGACTTGCACACCGGGCAGCATGATCGCCCATTGTTCGAGCCTCGAAACGCCGTCGACATGGGGGTTACCGGCATGGCCACTCGCACCGCGACCGCACTGAAACCAGCTCAGAAGGTTCAGCGAGAGCTCGAGGACCTCCAGCTCGTCCTCAAGGCTCGGAACGGGAGCCAGCTGGCGCTCGACGATCTCATGCGCAGGTACACCGGGTTCGTTCGGCTCAAGGCGAGCTCGTACTTCCTCGCGGGCGGCGACAGCGACGACCTCATCCAGGAAGGGATGATCGGCCTCTACAAGGCCGTGCGGGACTTCCGACCCGACAAGGAGACGTCGTTTCGCAGCTTCGCCGAGCTCTGCGTGACGCGGCAGATCATCACCGCGATCAAGACGGCGACCCGCTTCAAGCACTCCCCTCTGAACACGTACGTCTCGTTCAGCCATACGCCCGCCGGTCAGGAGTCCGAGGGCGATTGCACTCTCGGCGACGCGCTTCCCGGCCCGAGCGTGAACGACCCATCCGTGTGCGTCATCTCGACGGAGGAGCTCCAGAGCCTCGTCTTCACACTCGGCACGGGCCTCTCGTCGCTGGAGTCGCAAGCGCTCACGCTCTATCTCGAGGGCAACTCCTACGAGGAGATGGCCGAAGATCTCGAGGTCGACACGAAGACGATCGACAACGCGTTGCAGCGCGTCAAGCGGAAGATTCTCGCGCACCAAAAGACGCGCGAAGTGCTCGCGTGACGGAGGAGCCCATGGTTCCCCCGTCGGCCCCCTCCTTCACACCGTGCACGCGCCAGCCTTCGCTGGAGTCCCGGCGGGCATAGCCGGCCTCCGGCTCTCAGCCGACGCGTCCACACCAGTCGCAGAGCGACGAGTCACGCAAGCCGGGGGCGGGATTCGAACCCGCGGCCTCAGGTTTACAAAACCCGTGCTCTGCCAACTGAGCTACCCCGGCGTGGCCTCAAAGGGTACGCGGTCGCGAGGTCGCTCCTGTCAGTTGCTCCGAACCCGTTGAAAGGCAGATAATCGCTCGATGCAGACTGACACGACAGCCGCCGAGCGGATCCTCGCCGACCGCGCGCGCTACGTCGCGCGCGGCATGTCCACGCCCAAGCTCGTGGTCGCGCACGCTGAAGGCGCGCGCGTGACCGATCCCGACGGGCGCACGTACATCGACTTCGGCGGTGGCATCGGGTGCCAGAACACTGGCCACCGGCATGCGGCAATCGTCGAGGCGATCAAGGAGCAGGCCGACCGGTACCTGCACCAGTGCTTCATGATCGGCGTCTACGAGCCGTACGTCGAGGTCTGCCGTCGGCTTGCGGAGCTCTCGCCCTGTAGCGGCGGAGAGCAGCGCTCGATCCTCGTCAACTCGGGCGCCGAGGCCGTCGAGAACGCGGTGAAGATTGCTCGCTGGGCCACCGGGCGGCCCGCCGTCATCGCCTTCGACAACGCGTTCCACGGCCGCACGCTGCTCGCGATGACGATGACGAGCAAGGTGAAGCCGTACAAGGCCGGGTTCGGGCCGTTCGCGCCGGAGGTCTATCGAGCGCCGTCGCCGTATCCGTACCACGGGATCTCCTCCGATGACTCGATCGCGGCGCTCGAGCATCTCTTCAAGGCCGACGTCGACCCGTCGACCGTCGCTTGCGTCGTGCTCGAGCCCGTCCAGGGCGAGGGCGGGTTCCTCGCGATGCCGCCCGACTATCCGGCGAAGTTGCAGGAGCTCTGTCGCAAGCACGGGATCCTCTGTGTGTCGGACGAGGTGCAGTCGGGAGTGGGGCGCACCGGCACGATGTGGGCGATCGAGCACTACCCCGGCGTCGAGCCCGACATGACGGTGTTCGGGAAGTCCATCGGAGGAGGGCTGCCTCTTGCCGGTGTCACCGGCGACGCCGAGGTCATGGACGCGGTGCCGCCCGGAGGTCTCGGAGGCACGTTCGGCGGCAACCCGCTCTCGTGTGCGGCGGCGCTCGCGACCCTCGACGTCGTCACCGAGCCGGACTTTCTCGACGCTGCACGCGAGCTCGGCCGGACGCTTCGCACCCGTCTCGACGACGTCGCATCGCGACACGCCGACATCGGCGAGGTGCGCGGGCTCGGCTCGATGCTCGCGTTCGAGTTCGCCGAACGGACGCCCGACCGCGCCCAGTCGGTCGTCTCCGCAGCGTTCGAGCGCGGGCTCATCCTCCTTTCGTGCGGCCTCTACGGCAACGTGATCCGCCTGCTACCCCCTCTCAACATCGCGCCGGACGACTTGGACGAGGGGCTCGCCATCCTGGAGGAGTCGCTTGGCGCCTGATGCGCGTGCCCCGGACATCAGCGTCAGAGGCCTGACCAAGCGCTACGGGGACGTCGTCGCAGTCGACGGCATCGACCTCGACATCCCGGCCGGGGAGTTCTTCACGATGCTCGGGCCGTCCGGCTCTGGCAAGACGACCACGCTTCGCATGATCGCCGGATTCGAGATGCCCGACGAGGGCACGATCGAGCTCGCGGGAGAAGACGTCTCGCGCCTCCCTCCGTACGACAGGCCCGTGAACACGGTCTTCCAGGACTACGCGCTCTTCCCCCACATGACGGTGCAACAGAACGTCGAGTACGGGCTCATGGTCAAGAAGGTGAAGAAGGGCGTGCGCCGTGACCACGCGGGTCAGGCGCTCGAGATGGTGCGGCTCTCCGGCTACGGCGACCGCAAGCCGTCGCAGCTCTCCGGGGGCCAGCGCCAGCGGGTCGCACTCGCGCGCGCGATCGTGAACCGGCCGAGGGTGCTCCTCCTCGACGAGCCGCTCGGCGCGCTCGACCTGAAGCTCCGCCAGGAGATGCAGATCGAGCTCAAGTCGATCCAGCGCGAGGTCGGGATCACGTTCGTCTACGTGACGCATGACCAGGAGGAGGCGCTCACCATGTCGGATCGCCTCGCGGTTTTCAACCAGGGCAGGATCGAGCAGGTCGGGCCACCGGCCGAGGTGTACGAGCACCCCCAGAGCGAGTTCATCGCGGGGTTCGTCGGCGTCTCCAACGTGATCGAGCGCGACAACCGCCGCTACACGGTTCGGCCCGAGAAGATCAACCTGCTCGAGGACGGCGAGGAGCCCGAGCCGGGATCGCACGTCGAGCCGGGGCTCGTGCGCGATGTGCAGTACGTGGGGCCTGTGACGCGCTACCACGTTACGCTCGACCGTGGTGGCGAGCTCCAGGTGCTGACACAGAACCTCGACGAGGGCTCGAGCGAGGTGCTCGAGTTGAACGGTCGGCGCGTACGTCTGGCGTGGCGCCCAGGGCAGGAGTCGGTTATCGATGAATCGGAGGGAGGATCCGAATGAAGGGACGCAGTGACCGCGTCGCCCGATGGGCCGCTCTTAGCCTGCTCGTCGCGGCGCTCAGCGTCGTCGCGGCAGGGTGCGGCGGGGACGACGACGGAGGCTCCAGCACGGCCATAGAGGGCCTCGGGTCGTCGACGGAGGAGATCGCGGAGCTCGCACGGGGCGAGGGCGAGGTCAATCTCGTCATCTGGCCGAACTACGCGGTGCTCACCGACGAGTTCACCGCCGCGACTGGGTGCACCGTCAATACGAAGGACGGCACGAGCTCCGACGACATGATCAGCCTCATGCAGACAGGCGCCTACGACGGCGGTTCGTTCTCGGGCAACGCGACCGTTCGCATGATGGCGACCGGCGACGTGGCTCCGGTGGACACGGACCTCATCTCGAACTACGCGGACATCTCGGAGGGAATCAAGGGCAAGGACTACAACTCGCTCGACGGCCAGGCCTACGGCGTCCCGCACGGGCGTGGCCCGAACTACCTCATGTTCCGCACGGACGAGCTGCCCGAGGACACGGACTCCTGGGCCGTGATCTGGGAGGACGACCAGCTCGCCGCCAACAAGGGCAAGATCTCGATCTACGACGACTCGATCTTCATCGCGGATGCGGCGCTGTACCTCAAGGCCACGCAGCCGGATCTCGGGATCGAGGATCCGTACCAGCTCACGCAGGAGCAGTTCGACGCTGCGGTGGCGCTGCTGAAGAAGCAGGCGCCGAACGTCGGCGAGTACTGGCCGGGTGACGTCGTGAAGCAGATCGGCTCGTTCACGAACGGCGACAGCACGGTCGGGACGACGTGGCCGTACCAGTTCTTGCAGCTGCAGAAGGCGAACGTCCCCGTCGCGGCCATCAAGCCGAAGGAAGGGACGACGGGCTGGTCGGACACGTGGATGGTCTCGTCGGGCGCAGCCAACCCGAACTGCATGTACCTCTGGATGGACCACATGGCATCGCCGGAGGCGCAGGCGGCCGTTGCAGAGGGCTTCGGCGAGGCGCCTGTGAACCTCAAGGCGTGCGACCTCACGACGAATCCGAATCACTGCGACGACTTCCACGCCGACGACGAGTCGTGGTGGGAGGACGTCTACTACTGGACGACGCCAGACGAGACGTGCAAGGACGACGACGACGAGACGACCTGCGTGACGCAGGCCGACTGGAAGGCTGCCTGGACGGAGATCCGGGGCTAGCCTCTCGACCGAGGCATCAACCGTGACCTCGGTCTCGATCGGCGAGACGCCGCCCCGGCAAGGCGCGGGGCGGCGTCTCTCCACCTTCCTCTACCGGCACCCGCGCGTCCGCCTGTGGGCATTGCTCGGACTACCGTTCCTGTGGCTCGGGCTCGTCTACATCGGCTCGCTCCTGGTGCTGCTGCTCTCCGCCTTCTGGACGACCGACTCGTTCACGTCCGAGCTCATCCACGAGTTCACGCTCGACAACTTCCGCCGGATCATCGAGACGCCGGTCTACCGCGACGTGGCGGTGCGGACGATCTCAATGGCCGCCGCGGTGACGGTTGCCTGCGCCGTCCTCGCGTTCCCGCTCGCCTACTACATGGCGCGGATTACGTCTGCCCGCACTCGCAACCTCCTCGTCGTGGCCGTGCTCATGCCGCTCTGGGCGAGCTACCTCGTGAAGGCGTACGCCTGGCAGGTGATCCTCTCCGGCCAGGGTGTGATCAACTGGTTCCTCGAGCCGCTCGGCCTCACCTTCGACGGTCGCTCGAACGTCGGCCTCTGGCTCGTGTTCACGTACCTCTGGCTGCCGTACATGGTGCTGCCGATCTATGCCGGGCTCGAGCGCATCCCCAGCTCGCTGCTCGAGGCCTCGGCGGACCTCGGGGGCCGCTCGCTCCGCACGTTCCTTCGCGTCACGCTGCCGCTCGTCTTTCCAGCCGTCGTCGCCGGCTCGATCTTCACCTTCTCGCTGACGCTCGGCGACTACATCGCGCCGACCCTCATCGCGAGCGACCAGTTCATCGGCACGGTGATCTACCGCGAGTACGGAACTGCGCTGCCGATTGCCGCCGCGTACGCGATGGTCCCGATCGCGGTCATCGTCGGCTATCTACTCGTGGCCCGCAAGCTGAAGGCATTCGAGTCCCTCTAATGGTCGAGCCCCGCCTCACCCGCGTCCTGCTTCGGCTCGGCTCCGCGTTCACGCTCGGGTTTCTCTACCTGCCGCTGCTGGTCATCGGCCTGTACGCGTTCAACGGGCAGGTCGTGCAGCGCTGGCCGATCGAGGAGTGGAGCACGCGCTGGTTCAGGGTCGCGTTCGAGAACGACGGCGTGCGGACGGCGCTCAAGAACTCGGTCGTCGTCGGCCTCGCGGCGACGGCGATCGCCCTTGTCCTCGGGACGCTCGCCTCGATGGCGATCGCGCGGTACCGCTTCTTCGGGCGCGAGGTCGTCACGTTCGCCGTGATCCTTCCGATCGCGCTGCCGGGGATCATCACCGGGCTCGCGCTCCAGGCGACGATCAAGGACGTGCTCGGGCCGTGGGGCGTGACGTTCGGCCTCGGAACCATCGTGGTCGGCCACGCGACGTTCGCCGTGGTCGTCGTCTACAACAACGTGCTCGCCCGGCTCCGCCGGACGGCGGGCTCGCTCGACGAGGCCTCGGCGGACCTCGGCGCGGACAGCTGGCAGACGTTCCGGTACGTCATGTTCCCGCAGCTGCGAACAGCGCTGCTGGCCGGCGGGCTACTCGCCTTCGCCCTGTCGTTCGACGAGATCATCGTCACGATCTTCACGTCGGGCGCGCAGCAGACGCTGCCGATCTGGATGTACTCCACGCTCTTCCGGCCGACCGAGCTGCCGATCGTGAACGTGGTCGCGCTGTTCGTGATCCTCGTGTCGATCGTCCCCGTGTACATCGCGCAGCGCCTCGCCGGTTCGGGCGGGATCACGCCGACGCGGACGAAGCAGGCCGCGACGGACGTGTAGGAGCCGTGCATGCCCGGCTCGGGCGATGCAAGCCTCGCCCCTACGAGGAGACGGGCAGAGCGATGGGGCAGGCGACGCCGGTGCCGCCGAGCCCGCAGTACCCATTCGGGTTCGCCTCGAGGTACTGCTGGTGGTAGTCCTCCGCGTAGTAGAACGGGCCGGCTTCGACGATCTCGGTCGTGATCGCGCCGTAGCGCGCGCGAGAGAGCTCCTCCTGGAACATGTCGCGCGACGCGAGCGCGGCGTCGCGCTGCGCCTCGGTCGTCCAGTAGATCCCGGAGCGGTACTGCGTGCCGACGTCGTTGCCCTGCCGCATGCCCTGCGTCGGGTCGTGACCCTCCCAGAAGATCTTGAGCAGCGCCTCGTAGGTCGTCTGCGAGGTGTCGAACACGGCGAGCACGACCTCGTTGTGCCCGGTGCGGCCGGAGCAGACTTCCTGGTACGTCGGATGCGGCGTGAGCCCGGCGGCGTAGCCGACGGCGGTCGTGTAGATCCCGTCTGCGCGCCAGAACAGCCGCTCCGCCCCCCAGAAGCATCCCATCCCGAAGATCGCGCGCTCCGTTCCATCCGGGAACGGCGGGCCGATCGGCGTGCCCAGGACGAGATGGTTGCCGGGAACGACGATCGGCGTATCGCGTCCGGGAAGTGCCTCCTCGGGCGCCGGCATCGACGTGGCCTTTCGCGTGAAGAGCATGTCCGGAGGGTAGCGGCTCGGATCCGCCCTACGGCTTGGCTGCGGCCTCCCAGCCGTCGTACTCGCCATCGTGCTTTGCTGCGAGCTCCTCGAACCACGAGCGGAACGCAGCGACGGTGTCCGGACCGACGGTGCGGTTCCCGTCGGCTTTGACGCACCACTGCGCGATCGACTCGCGCGGCGGCTCGATGCTCGTCTTCCACACATCGCCGATCGCGTCCGCAGCCCCATGCGCATCGCGCTCGGACGCGAAGTAGAGGAAGTGGATGATGTGGCGCGGCTTGGACAGGTCGGCGCCGCGCGCGGCCAACTGGCGGACGGCGAGCCTGTCAGCCTCCTGAGGCGTCTTCGGCGCGCCCTGGAATCGAATGCGGTCGAAGAGTCGCATCACGAGAGAGTGCCGAGCGCCTGCTCGAGGTCGCGCCAGAGCGCGTCCGGATCCTCGACGCCGACGGAGAGGCGCACCAGGCCGGGTGGGACGCGCTCACCTTCCCAGCGGGCTCTCGCCTCGATGCGAGACGTGACGCCGCCGAGGCTCGTCATGTTCGCGATCAGCGTCGTCGATGTCTCGACATGGCGAGCCGCGTCCGCATCCGCCACGTCGAACGACAGGAGCCCACCGAAGCCGGGGTAGCGCACGACGCGTACGGCGGAGTGTGCTCGCAACCGCGAGGCGATACCGCCTGCGGTCTCGGTCTGGCGGGCGACGCGTACTTCGAGCGTCTGCAGGCCGCGGAGGAGGAGCCAGGCCGTGTCGGCGGCAGGCATGGGGCCGGTTCTCTTCCGGAACTCGGCCAGCCGCGCGGCGTCCGCCTCCCGCCTGCAGACGACCGCTCCGACAAGCGCATCGTCGTGGCCCGAGAGGTACTTCGTCGCCGAGTGGAGTGCGATGTCGCAGCCGTGCTCGAGCGGTCGCACGTGGAGAGGCGTCGCGGCGGTCGAGTCGCAGACGACGCGCGCCGGGTGCGCAGCGGCCGCTTCGAGGTCGGGCATCGTGAGAAACGGGTTCGACGGCGCTTCGAGCCAGACGAGGTCGACGCCGGCCGGTGGTGGGCCGGTCTGGTCGAACTCGACCTTCCGAACGCCCCAGCGCGCGAGCTCGTCGAGCATGACGCCGGTGCCGTAGTAACAGCCCTCGGCGAGCGCGACGGTCTGGCCGGGGGAGAGGAGGGAAAGGACGACGGATGTCGCGGCGGCCATCCCTGACGCGAAGAGGAGCGCATCGCCGCCGTCGAGTTCGCCCAGCTGCCGCTCGGCCTCGGCGAGCGTCGGGCTCGAGTAGCGGGAGTAGGAGAACCGGCCCGGCTCGCCGTCCTCGTACGGCCACGTCGTGGAACGGTCCACGGGTGTCGTCACGGCGTGGTCACCAGACGACGCGCGTGGGGTCGTGCCGTGCGATCCGTCGATCGCCGGTGACCAGAGGGAGGTCTCGAGACACGGCAGTCGCGTAGATGATGCGATCCGCAGGATCGCCAGGAAACGGCACCGGGAGCGAGCCGGCGAGCATCCCGACCTCGGGCGTCACGGCGGCGATCTCGACCGGTTCGTGCGCGAGCGCGCGGCGGATCCAGATGCGCGAGTCGGGTACGAGCTTGAGCCGTCCAAGACGCTCGAGCGTCGCTAGCTCCCAGACGCTGATCGTTGAGACGACGAGCTCGTCGCTCGATTCGATCGTCGTGCGCGCCTGCCGCGAGAGTCGCGGATCTCCGTCGATCCACCAGAGCCACGCGTGCGTGTCCAGAACGCTCACTCCCGTTCGACGTCCCAGACCTCGCCGGTGGAGAAGAGCGCCTCGTCGTCGTCCACGAGGTAGATGACCGAGCCCTTCAGAGAAGGTGGCGCCTCGACCGGCTCGAGCTTGGCGACTGCCTTGCCGCGCTTCGTGACGACGATGGTCTCGCCCGTCTCGGCGACCTCGTCGAGCAGGCGCAGGCACTGGGCCTTGAACAGTCCTGCGGCGATCGTGCGCATGATCCCAGCGTAGCGCGATCATGGTCATGTGTCTATGGTCATGTGTCTATGGTCATTTCTGCCTCGTCCCGCTCGGACAGTAGGCTCCTGCGTCGAGTGGCCGAGACGCACGACACTACCGAGGGCAGGCTCCGCTGGCTCGAGGAGCTGAGCGAGCAGGCGCTCCGCCCGGCGACCGAGCGTGCCGTCGCACGGCAGCGCGAGCGAGGCAAGCTCCTCGCCCGCGAACGCCTCGAGAAGCTCCTCGACCCGGGCTCCTTCGTCGAGCTCGACCGCTTCGTGCGCCATCGTGAGGTCGAGTTCGACATGCGCGAGAACCGGCCCTGGGGTGACGCGGTCGTCACGGGCTACGGGACGATCTTCGGGCGCAAGGTCTTCGTCTTCTCGCAGGACTTCACCGTGTTCGGCGGCTCTCTCTCGGAGGTCTTCGCCGAGAAGGTCTGCAAGGTCATGGACATGGCCGTGAAGTACGGATGTCCGGTCATCGGGATCAACGACTCCGGCGGCGCGCGGATCCAGGAAGGCGTCGTGTCGCTCGCCGGGTACGCGGAGATCTTCTGGCGCAACGTCCAGGCGTCCGGAGTCGTCCCGCAGATCTCCCTCGTCATGGGGCCGTGCGCCGGCGGCGCCGTCTACTCGCCGGCGATTACCGACTTCGTCCTCATGGTCGAGGAGACCTCGTACATGTTCATCACCGGGCCCGATGTCGTGCAGACGGTCACGGGGGAGGACGTGAGCTTCGAGGAGCTCGGCGGAGCGGCCACCCATGCGACGAAGTCCGGCGTCGCGCACTTCACGACCCCCGACGAGGAGACATGCCTCGAGGAGGCGCGCTACCTGCTCTCGTTCCTGCCGCAGAACAACCTCGACCCACCGCCGTACGCCCCACCGGCCGATCCGGTCGATCGCGAGGATCCGACTCTCGACGCCATCGTCCCCGACAGCCCCAACAAGCCATATGACATGAAGGGCATCATCGAGCGAGTCGTCGACGACGGCGAGGTGCTCGAAGTGCACACGCACTGGGCCGAGAACATCGTGTGCGCGTTCGCGCGCCTCG
Organism: Gaiellaceae bacterium; assembly: GCA_035514135.1. Classification (GTDB taxonomy): domain Bacteria; phylum Actinomycetota; class Thermoleophilia; order Gaiellales; family Gaiellaceae; genus GMQP-bins7. The sequence continues at coordinate 15,290 of DATKBJ010000095.1, forward strand.
GCGGGCACGCGGTCGGCGTCGTGGGGAACCAGCCGGGAGCGCTTGCGGGCGTGCTCGACATCGACGCGTCGGTGAAGGCCGCCCGGTTCGTCCGGACGTGCGACGCCTTCAACATCCCACTCGTCACCTTCGTCGACGTGCCGGGCTTCCTTCCCGGGACGGCACAGGAGTGGGGCGGGATCATCCGCCACGGCGCGAAGCTGCTCTACGCGTATGCGGAGGCGACCGTTCCGAAGCTCACGGTGATCACGCGCAAGGCGTACGGCGGGGCGTACGACGTCATGTCCTCGAAGCACATCCGTGGCGACTTCAACGTCGCGTGGCCGACGGCGGAGGTGGCGGTGATGGGGCCGGAGGGCGCGGTCAACATCGTGTTCCGGAACGAGCTCGCCGAAGCGGACGATCCCGACGCGCGGCGGGAGGAGCTGATCTCCGAGTACAAGGAGCGGTTCGCGAACCCGTACGCAGCGGCCGAGCGTGGGTACGTGGACGACGTTATCCAGCCCCGGCGGACGCGACCGACGCTCGTCTCGGCTCTCGAGACCGCGCTCTCGAAGCGCGAGCCGACGCCGAAGCGCAAGCACGGAAACATTCCCCTCTAGGCGAGGCTCTCGAGCCGGTCACGCCGGTCGGCAAAGCTGGGGTCGTCGCGCTCGAGGAGCGGAATCGCGAGACGCGCGTGCTCGCGTGCTTCCTCCGAGCGCCCGACCGCGGCGTACTCCTCGGCGAGCTCTTCGTGGAACCAGCCGTCGGGGGCGCCGCTGCCGGTCGCCCACGTCACCGCTTGCTCGAGCAACGGGATCGCGTCCTCCGCGCGGCCGAGCGTGCGCAGCGTCTTCCCCACCGCGTACCGGGCGATCTCGGTCGGGCCTCGCTTGTCGGGCTCGCGCTCGCGGGCGGCCAGAGCGCGCTCGAAGGCGTCGAGGGCTCCAGCGAAGTCGCCTGCCTCGTAGAGCTCCCAGCCGAGGTTGTTGAGCAGCGGGCCGGCCCACGTCGACGCCGCTTCGTGGGTCTCCGCGAGCCCGAGCCCGCGCCTCGTCCACTCGACGAATCCCTCGCTGTCGGGTGCGGCGACCGCAACCATGTGAGCGGCGTCCGCCGCCATGAAGTACTGCTCGGCTGCGAGAGCCGCCGTGTATGCGGTCTCGAAGAGCGGGCGGGCGGCGTTGCGGTCTCCGCTCGAACGCCTTAGGCGACCGCGTTCGAGGTCGATCCGCGCCCGCGCCGCACCGCTCTCGGAGGCCAGTGCCTCGGCCTCGTCGACGAGCGCGTCTCCGCGAGCGAACGCTCCTCGCAGCCCCTCGATGCGCGCGAACTGCGTCAGCACCTCGGCCTGGCCGTCGCCGGAGCTCTCCGCGTCGAGTTGTGCGCGCAATCGTCCCTTCGTCGCGTCGAGGTCGTCGAAGTCCCAGAGGGGGCGGAGGCGGTCGTCCACGGGCGAGAAGCCTATTCCCGGCCCGCTGTACGCTCGTCCTGTGCAGCTGGAATCGAACCCGCCGATCGACGAGAAGGTCGAACGGGCGCTCCTGGAAGCGCTCGCCGCCGCACAGCAGGCGGCGTTGCGCCCCGCGCAGTCGGCCTGGAGGAAGGCGGCGCTCGATGAGGCGGTCGAACGCGACGAGGTCTATGCGTTCTCGCCGCGGAGCACGCGCGGCGCGACCCGCGCGTAGTCGAGACCCGAGACCCACGTCGCGACGAGCGCGGCCAGTAGCGCCCACCACGCGATGTCATCGCTCCACGCTCCGGCAGCGGCCAGGCCGGCGATCGTGGCGGCGAGCGCCTGGGCCCACGTCTTGGCGCGTCCGAGATCACGCGCTCCGAGGACGACGCCTCGTTCGACGGCGGCGAGGCGCAGTCCCGAGACGAGGATCTCGCGGACGACGATCAGCGCGACCATCCACGCGGGGGCAACGCCCTCACCGACGAGCATCACCAGCGCCGCCAGCACGAGCACCTTGTCGGCAACCGGGTCGAGCAACTTCCCGAGCGCTGAGCTGACGCCGCGGCGGCGCGCGAGCCAGCCGTCGACCTGGTCCGTCGCCATCGCGACGACGAAGATGGCGGTCGCCCAGTAGGCGTGGTTCGGGAAATCCCAGGCGAACAGCGCCACCACGATCGGGACTGCGGCGATGCGTGCGACCGTGAGCTGATCCGGGAGGCTCACCGTTCGGGAGAATACGCGTCCCATGTCGGCTTTCACCAAGGTTCTCGTGGCGAATCGCGGCGAGATCGCCGTTCGCATCATGCGCACGCTCCGTGAGCTCGAGATCGGCACCGCAGCCGTGTACTCGGAGGTCGATCGCGGGTCTCTCCACGTCGCGGTCGCGGACGAGGCGTACCTGCTCGGTGCCGGCGCTCCCGGCGAGTCGTACCTGCGGGGCGATCGCATCATCGAGGCGGCCCGTCGGGCAGGAGCGGATGCGATCCATCCCGGCTACGGGTTCCTCGCCGAGAACGCGGCCTTCGCACGTGAAGTGGAGGCGGTGGGGCTCGTGTGGATCGGCCCTCCGGCGGACGCGATCGAGGCCATGGGCTCGAAGATCGCAGCCCGCGACCGCATGCGCGCAGCTGGTGTGCCGGTAGTGCCCGGCACCACCGAGCCGGCGGCGAGCGTCGAAGATGTCCTCGCTGCGGCGGAGGAGATCGGCTACCCGATCGCGGTGAAGGCGTCGGCCGGCGGCGGCGGAAAAGGGCTCCGCGTTGCACGATCGGCCGACGACGTCGAGCGCGCGTTCGAGACGGCGACTCGCGAAGGTGAGGCGTACTTTGCGGACGGCGCCGTGTACGTGGAGAGCTACCTCGAGGACCCGCGGCACGTCGAGGTGCAGATCCTCGCGGATGCCCACGGGAACGTCGTGCACCTCGGCGAGCGCGACTGCACGATCCAGCGGCGTCATCAGAAGCTCGTCGAGGAGACGCCGTCCCCGGCTGTCGACGACGAGCTCCGGGCCCGTATCGGGGCGCTCGGCGTGGATGCCGCGCGCGCTGTCGGCTATCGCTCGGCCGGGACGATCGAGGGTCTTCTCACGCAGGGCGGCGAATACTTCTTCCTCGAGATGAACACGCGCGTGCAGGTCGAGCACACCGTCACCGAGGAGGTCACGGGAGTCGACATCGTGCGCGAGCAGGTGCTCATCGCAGCCGGTGAGCCGCTCTCGATCTCGCAGGACGAGGTCGTCATGCGCGGGCACGCGATCGAGTGCCGGATCAACGCCGAGGACGTCACCCGCGGGTTTCTGCCCGCCCCCGGGCGGATCACGGCCTATCGGGAGCCGGGAGGGATGGGGGTCCGAGTCGACTCGGGCGTGCGGAGCGGGGACGAGATCTCCGAGCTCTACGACCCTCTCATCGCGAAGGTCGTCGCACACGACGTCGACCGCGAGCACGCGAGGCGCCGGATGCTCCGTGCGCTCGAGGAGTTCGTCATCGAGGGGCCTACGAACCTGATCTCCTTCCATCGAGCGCTGCTCGAGGCGCCGTGCTTCGTGTCGGGCGGGACGTGCAACGGGATCGTCGAGTCCGAGAAGCTTGCGCGCCGTGCGCAGGAGATCCACGAGAAGTTGTCTCATCGGAGAACAAGAGTAGTCGCGGAGTCGGACGAACGGGATGGTCGGGGACCGACCCGCGAACAGGTCGTTGCGGTCGAGATCGACGGGCGCCGCCACGACGTGCGCATCCACATGCCGGAGCCGCCGTGGTTCGAGGTCGCGCGCCGCCACAAGGAGCGGAGCAAGGGCATCGGCGGCGAGACGACCGGCGGCGTCACGAGCCCCATGCAGGGAACCGTGCTCTCGGTTGCCGTTGCGCAGGGTGCCCCCGTCGAGGCCGGTGCGCTGATCTGCGTCGTCGAAGCGATGAAGATGGAGAACGAGCTCGTCGCACATCGCGACGGAGTCGTCGGCGATGTGCGCGTCATCCCGGGCCAGCAGGTCGCCCAGGGCGACATCGTGTGCGTCATCGAGGACGCGTGATCGATCCGCGTTGTGCCGACGTCTCGCAGGAGGCCGGCGAGCGCCTGGTGGCGACGGCGGTGAACGTCGAGAACTGGCTCCTGGTGGAAGTTCGCGGTACGTGGCCGCGCGACGTCTCGGCAGTGCTCACCGACGCCGAACCTGGCAGCGCAACCATGCGCGCGTGGCTGGACGGCGTTCCGTCCTCGCGACTCCTCTTCATCAGGAGACCGGGACGAGCCGCCGCGAGCGTCGTCTTCGTCGTCCGGGCGTTCGAAGCCGAAGCGGAGGTGCGCCGGATCGAGGTCGCAGGGTTCGAGGATCTCGACGACGTTGACCTGAAGCATGACGGCGACCCGTTGGAGACGTCGCTGGTGCTCGTCTGCGGGCATGGAACGCGCGATGCCTGTTGCGCGCTCCGCGGCAACGCCGTGTTCGGAGCTCTGGCGGAGCACGTACCGCCGGGCGAGCTCTGGATCTCCTCTCATCAGGGTGGGCACCGCTTCGCGGCCAATGTGCTCGTTCTTCCCGCGGGCATCCAGCTGGGTCGCGTGGCTCCGGACGACGCTGTTCGGGTCGTGGATCTCGCGCGGGCGGGGAGCATCTCGCTCGACCACTACCGGGGTCGCACGGCGTACTCGACGCGCGTGCAAGCAGCCGAGGTGGCCGCGCGGGCCTCCGCTGGCCTCAGCAACGTCCGAGACCTCGCGTTCGTCGCTGACGACGGCGAGCGCGTGCGGCTCGCACGCCGTGACGGGCTGACGTTCGACGTCGCCGTCGACGAGGTGGTCGGGCCGACGGTGCCTTCGAGCTGCGGCGCCGCGCCGGAGGCTCAGACGGCTTTCACCGCCAGACTCGCCTGAGCGTCGGTCTACTCCCTCAGCTCGTACGAGTGATCCGTGATCCACACGAGCTTCTCTCCGAGCTCCTCGGGTGGCTTGCCGACTGCGACGAGCGTTCCGAACACGACACGAACGAACGCCCCGGCGACGAGTGAGCCGCGCGCCGAGATGGCGCCCTTCCAGCCCGAGCCCGGCTCGAGGATGCGTGGGAGCTCCGGCTGGTACCCCGTCGCCGCGCGTACCGCAGGGAGCGTGCCATCTCGGTTGCGTTCCTCGAGCTCTTCCGGATCCCCCGTCTCGAACAGCTGGAGCCCGAACGTGCCGTCCGGTGTCGCACCCGGCGCGAGCTCCCAACCGACCGAGGAGCCGTTCTCGACGCCCACCTGCGCTCTCCAGCCAGTCTCCGTCACCTCGAGGCCTTCGACGGTGAACACGAGCTGTTCGCCGGATGGCCCGTGCGTCTCTCTCCAGTCGAGCTCTTCGGTCTGCGGGCTCGCAGCGACGCTCGTCTCGGTGGCGGGCTCGTCGCCACTGAGCCGTTGCGCATTGGACGCGAGCACGAAGCCGGCGAATGTTGCACCGAGCGCGATGAGGACGATGATCGAAGTGCGACTCATGCCGCGGAATGCTCGCACACCGGCGCTCCCGACATCCCGAGTCGAGGCGGTAGACTCGCGCGCGCTTTGGACCTCCACGAGCACCAGGGGAAGGAGATCTTCCGACAGTTCGGCATCCCGGTGTCCGACGGGCTCCTCGCGACGACCCCGGACGGGGCCCGCGCGGCCGCGGAGGAGATCGGCGGCACGGTCGTCGTCAAGGCGCAGGTGCTCATCGGTGGCCGTGGGAAGGCAGGCGGCATCAAGCTCGCGACGAGCGCCGACGAGGCCGCGGCCCACGCAAGCGAGATACTCGGCATGGACATACGCGGGCACACGGTGTCGAAGCTGTGGGTCGAGCGGGCATCCGACATCGCGCGCGAGTACTACCTCTCGCTCACCTTCGATCGGAGCGCGAAGCAGCCGCTCTTCATGTTCACGACGCAGGGGGGCATGGACATCGAGGAGGTTGCGGCGACGAGCCCGGACGCGCTCGTGAAGCTCCATGTGGATCCGCTAGAGGGGTGTCATCCATGGCATGCGAGACGGCTCGTCTACGCAGGTGGGGTCGAGGATCCGGGTGAGCAGAAGCAGATCGCCGCGATCGTGGCCAAGCTGTACGACGCGTTCGTCGGCACCGACGCGATGCTTTGTGAGATCAACCCGCTGATCGTCACGCTGGAAGGCGAGGTGCGGGCACTCGACTCGAAGTTCACCGTGGACGACAACGCGCTGTTCCGGCATCCGGACATCGCCGAGATGCGCGACGTTGCGGGCTCGGATCCTCTCGAGGTGCTCGCGCGCGAGAAGGGCGTCACGTACGTCAAGCTCGACGGCGAGGTCGGAGTGCTCGGCAACGGAGCCGGCCTCACGATGTCCACGGTCGACGTCGTGACCTTCGTCGGCGGTCGGCCGGCGAACTTCTGCGACCTCGGAGGTGGGGGGGATGCGCAGGGCGTCGTCGACGCGCTCGAGGTGATCACCCGCGATCCCCAGGTTCGCTCGATCTTCTTCAACATCTTCGGCGGGATCACGCGCTGCGACGAGGTCGCTCGAGGGGTCCTCCAGGCGGTCGAGCAGATGGGGCTCGATCAACCGATCGTCGTGCGTCTGGACGGGACCAACGCCGAGGAGGGGAGGCGCATCCTCGGCGAGGCAACGCTGAGGAACCTCCACACGGAGTCGACGATGCTGGATGGTGCGCGGCGGGCCGTGGAGCTCGCGGCCTGATGGCAATCCTGGTCGACAAGGACACGCGGCTCGTCGTACAGGGGCTGACGGGTTCGGAAGGGCGCTTCCACGGGCTTCGCAACCGCTCGCACGGGACGAACGTCGTGGCGGGTGTGACGCCCGGGAAGGGTGGGCAGGAGGTCGAGGGCATTCCCGTGTTCGACACGGTCGCCGACGCTGTCGGCGAGGCTGGTGCCGACACCGCGATGGTCTTCGTTCCCGCCCCATTCGCGGCGGATGCGATGTACGAGGCCGTTGACGCGGAGCTGACGGCGGTCATCTGCATCACCGAGGGCGTACCCGCGCACGAGATGCTTCGCATCCATTCGTTCATCCGAGGGCGGGGCGTGCGGCTCATCGGGCCGAACTGCCCGGGCGTACTGTCGCCGGGAAAGGCGAATGTCGGGATCATCCCGGCGGAGATCTTCCGCGAGGGATCCGTCGGGCTCGTCTCGCGGTCGGGCACGCTGACGTACCAGATCGGCCACGAGCTCACACAGCTCGGCCTCGGCAACTCGACGATCGTCGGTATCGGCGGTGATCCGATCGTGGGCTCGTCGTTCCTCGACATCCTCGCGCTGTTCGAGGCCGATCCGCAGACCGAGCAGGTTGTCATGGTCGGCGAGATCGGCGGCGCCGAGGAGGAGAGGGCAGCCGAGTTCATCGAGGCCGAGATGACGAAGCCGGTCGTCGCGTACATCGCCGGCTTTACGGCACCCCCTGGGAAGACCATGGGACACGCGGGAGCGATAATCTCCGGCTCGGCCGGGACTGCGCAGGCGAAGAAGGACGCGCTCGAGGCGCGCGGCATCCGGGTCGGTATGACGCCGACCGAGACCGCACAGCTCGTCGCCGAGATCGCAGGAGGTCGGTAGCCGCTCCATCGTCCTGCGCTGGCGGCGGCGGCCGGGGCGGTGGGGCCAGGCGGTGTTTGGTGCGGGCGTTTAGGCACACAACCGTGACCTTCCGGTGACGGTTCGCGCGCTACGCTGACCGCAGGGATCTCGGGTATCCCTTGGGGGTGGTTGGGGCGTCTTCAGCGTCGTGATGCAAGAAGTCGATAGGTGTCCGTGGACGCCGTTACAGTCGCCCGATGGAGCTTCGAAACCGCGACCGCGACGCAACGCCGTTCGTGACGAAGGACGGCTCGACGATTCGCGAGTACCTCCACACGACCCGCCAGAGCCTCGCCGAGGCCTCGCTCGAGCCGACGCAGTCCACCCAGCGCCACCGCCACGCGCTGAGTGAGGAGATCTACCTGATCGTCGAGGGCGCGGGCATGCTCGAGGTCGACGGCGAGACGCGCGACGTCGGTTCTGGCGATGCGATTCTCATTCCGCCGGGCGCGTGGCATCAGCTCACGGCCGGCGCCGAGGGCGTGCGGCTCCTCTGCTGCTGCGTGCCCGCCTACTCCGACGCCGACACGCTCTTCGCGTAGGCTCGATCGCGTGTCCGCGCCGCAGATCTCGTTCGCACGTGGCGCGCCGGCACCCGAGCTGATCCCGGCCGACGAGCTCGCGGATTGCGCGCACGCCGTGGCGCGACGTGATGGCGCGCGGGTCTTCGCATACGGCCCGGGAGGAGGTTATGCCCCGCTCCGCGAGTGGGTCGCCGAACGACACGGAGTCGAGCCCGAGCGGATCGTGCTCACGGTCGGCGGGCTCCAGGGATTCGTGTTCCATGCCGCCGAGCAGCTCTCGCGCCGGCCTGGCCGAGTGCTCGTCGAAGCGCCGAGCTACGACCGACCGCTGAAGGTGCTCGCGCGCGAGCGCATCGAGACCGTGGCACTGCCGATGGACGACGAGGGGCTCGACCCAGGCGCTCTCGAGGCCGAGCTTCGGAGTCGCAGCGAGCCGCCATCCTTCCTGTACACGATCCCGACCTTCCAGAACCCGAGCGGGAGGACGCTCTCGGCGGAGAGGCGAGCCCGACTCGTCGAGGTCGCGCAGGAGCACGACCTCCCGGTGCTCGAGGACGACCCCTACGGGCTCGTCCGCTTCGAGGGAGACGCGCAGCCGAGTCTCTTCGAGCTCGAGGGGGGATCGCTCGTCACGTACACGTCGTCGTTCTCCAAGACCGTGGCGCCCGGCGTTCGCACGGGCTACTTCGTCCTGCCGGAACAGGACGCCGCCGGCTTCGAGGAGCGGGCGGTCTCGACCTACATCTCGCCGCCGTTCCTGCCGGAGGCCATCGTCTGGGAATTCATCGATCGCGGTCGCTTCGAGCCGAACCTGGATCGCATTTGCGGTGAGCTCCGAGCGCGCCGCGACTCGATGCTCGACGCGCTCCGAGCAAGCGCGCCCTCGGGTGCCTCCTGGAGCACGCCGGAAGGGGGCTACTTCGTCTGGCTCGAGCTCCCCGACGTTGACACCGTCGACCTTGCGCGTCGCGCGGAGTCGGAGGGCGTGAGCTTCGTCGCCGGCCCGGGGTTCTTTCCGGCTGGCTCTGCGATGGGTACGAGCTCGGCGCGACTGGCGTTCAGTTACGAGACGCCTGAGCGTGTCGCTGAAGGGATCGAGCGCCTCCTTGCGCTCCTACGCTGAGCGCTGCTTGCGCCGGTCTCGGAGCTGGTCGAACAGGTAGCCCGTGGCGAAGCCGATCCCGACGCACAGCAGGATCAGCACGAGGAGCGAGATCCGTGCCGAGAAGAACACGAAGCTCACGTCGACCTGCTTGCGGTTGAAGAGAATGATCAGGATCGCGTAGACGGCGAGCACGGCGAAGGCGATGAGTCTCCACGGCGTCTCCTTCTCGGCTGTCACCCGCCGGGGCTCCTGCGTGCTCACGACGCGGATCTTAGGCGGCGTGACCGACGGGCACAGGCTCGAGCGTTCGGGGCACGAGTCGTGGTTGTCGCGGGGGCGTCAGCGTCCCGCCGGTCGCCGTGCGAAACGTGGGGCACGGCACGTTCCCCGCGAGTGCGCAGAGGCCTTCCCGTCGGAAGTAGCAGTCGTCGCAGGTGAGGTCTGTTCGCTTTTTCGCCGCCATGTGTTCATCTGGTCGCCCCTCTCGACCAGTCAGCATTCTGGCGAGCTACCCGAGGTGGGACAACCCCCCAAAACGACGTTTTCGCCGCAATTTGCGCCTGTTGTCAGGAGCGACGAAGTGCCTGCAAAATCAGCACTTCTCGTCCTGCGTTGCCAGCTGTTGCAACGCCTGTTGAAAACTCTCCACAGGGATGACGCGCAGGCCGTCCGCGTACTTCTGAGCTTCGTCGGCGTTCTCGCCGACGGGCACGAGGAAGAAGTCCACACCTGCGCGACGCGCGCCTATCGTCTTCTGCTTGAGGCCCCCGACGGGGATGACGGTTCCGTCGAGAGCGAGGGCACCCGTGGCAGCGATGCGGCAGCCCGAAGTGAGGCCGCGTCCGAGCTGTCGCACGATCTCGAGGGCGAACGGGAGACCCGCGGACGGTCCGCCGACGCGACCCAGGTCGATGTCCACGTCCAGCGGCAGCTCGATCTGCACGTCCTGGTCGACCAGGATCCCGACGACCGGCCGCGACGCGTCCTGTGGGCTCGGAACGGTCCGCACCGTCACCTCGATCGTCTTGTCCCCCCGTCGCACGGCGAGGTCGAGCTCGTCCCCCGGCTCTCGTCTGCCGATCTCCTCGCGCAAGCGCGTCGGGGTGCGCACGGGAACGCCGCCGACGGCCACGATCACGTCGTTCACCTCGAGGACGGCCGCGGCGGGAACGTCCGAGGAGACGCTCGTGACGAGCACGCCTCGCGGCGTCGCCGTCACGTCGTACCCGACTGCGCGCAGCGCCACGACCGCCGCGACGTCCTCGGAGCGCTGCATGTCCTCCGCGTTCTGACGCCGACGCTGCTCGTCCGTCTCGTCGTTGGGCGCAATGACGTCCTCGGACACGAGGGTCGTGCCCTCGGGACGCGTGAAGGGGAGGAGCTGTTCCAGTAGGCGGATCCTCCGCACGAACAGGTCGACGTAGTAGATCCCGCCCTCGGCGTCCACTCGGCCGCTCTCGACCGCGACCTTGTCGGCAAGGGGCTTGGCGCGGTCGGGCACGAAGAGGAAGTCGTCCGCCGGGAGCCACCACAGTACGAATGCGGCTGCGAGACCGAGGATGCCGAGGACGACCGCGGCACCAGAGAGGCGCTTCACGCGGCCTACAGGCCTCGCGTCAGGGCGCCGTCGACGAGCACGACCGTCCCGCTCACGTACGACGCCCGCTCGGAGCAGAGGAAGGCGACGACGTCGCCGACCTCGCGTGTGGTGCCGAGCCTTCCGAGCGGGATCGTCGCGAGGTCCGCCGCGGTCGGGCCGTCCGGGTAGACGTCCCGGATGCGGGCCGTGTCGATCCGACCAGGAGCGAGGCAGTTCACGGTGACGCCCTTCGGCCCGAGCTCGCGTGCGAGCGACTTCGACCAGCCGACGATGCCCGGTCGGATCGTGTTCGAGAGCGCCAGGTTGTCGATCGGCTCGCGCACGGTCGACGACGTGACCGTGACGATCCGGCCCGCCGGGCTGCGCTCGAGCTGAGGGAGGCAGAGGCCGGTGAGCCGCACGATCGAGACGAGCAGGAGGTCGACCGCCGTGCGCACGTTGTCCGCATCGAGCTCCGACGCCTTCGCAGCGTGCGGCCCTCCCGAGTTGTGCACGAGGATGTCGACGCCGCCGAACGACTCGACGGCAGTCGCGACGAGCCGCTCGAGGTCTTCCCCACTCGTTACGTCGCCGGTGACGGGCACGCCGCCGATTCGCGCTGCCTGCTCCTCGAGGAGCTCCCTCCGGCGCGCGAACATCATCACGTTCGCGCCCTCGCCAGCGAGCGCCTCGGCGATGCCGAGGCCGATGCCCGACGACGCGCCGCAGACGATGGCGGTGCGTCCCTTCAGGCCGAGGTCCATGGCCGCGGGCGAGGCGAGCCTCGCCGCTACCTCCGCTTCAGAACGCCGACGACCTCGCGCACCGCGGCCGCGGACGCCTTGAGCATCTTCTTCTCGTCGGTTGTCAGCTTCAGCTTCACGATCTCCTCGACCCCGCCTGCGCCGAGCTTCACGGGCACGCCCATGTAGAGCCCCGAGATCCCGTACTCGCCCTCCAGATACGCCGTGCAGGGGAGGATGCGCTTCTCGTCGAGACAGATCGAGTCGACCATCTGCGCCGCGGCTGCGCCGGGCGCGTACCAGGCCGACGTGCCGAGAAGCGAGACGAGTTCGCCCCCGCCGACCTTCGTCCGCTGGACGAGCTTCGAGATCCTGCCCTTCGGCAGAAGCTCCGGGAGCGGGACTCCGCCGACGTTCGTCGCCGAGACGACCGGAACCATCTGGTCGCCGTGGCCGCCGAGCACGACCGCGGTGACGTCCTTCACGGACACCTCGAGCTCCTGCGCGATGAACGTCGAGAAGCGCGCGGTGTCGAGGATCCCGGCCATGCCGACGACACGGTGCTTCTTCCAGCGCGACGTCGCCTTCGCGACGTGGCACATCGCGTCGAGCGGGTTCGACACCACGACGAGGATCGCGTCCGGCGAGTGCTTGATCGCCTCCTTCGTCACCGCCGAGACGATCGCCTCGTTCGTGGAAACGAGGTCGTCGCGGCTCATCCCGGGCGAGCGCGGCTTGCCGGCCGTGATGACGATCACATCGGAGCCCGCTGTCTCTTCGTAGCCGTTCGAGCCGACCATCACGGGTTCGTAGCCGAGGACGGCGGCCGCCTGGTTGATGTCGAGCGCCTTCCCCTGCGGGAAGTTCGGGATGATGTCGACGAGGACGACGTCTGCGTAGTCGCGTCGCGCGAGCTCCTGGGCGCAGGTCGCGCCCACGTTCCCGGCGCCGACGACGGTGATCTTCGTTCGCATCTAGGGATCCAGCGTTTCGATGATCGCGTCCGCGTACTCGGAAGTGCCGACGGCGGTCGGATCATCGCGCGTCGGCTTGAGGTCGTAGGTCACGCGCTCGCCGGCTGCGATGACGGCTGCGACGGCGGCCTCGAGGCGCTCGGCCGCGTCGTGCTCGCCGAGGTGGTCGAGCATGAGCTTCCCGGACAGGATCATCGCCGTTGGGTTCACACGGTTCTGGCCCTTGTACTTCGGCGCCGATCCGTGCGTCGCCTCGAAGACGGCGGCGAGCTCGCCGATGTTCGCACCCGGCGCGACGCCGAGTCCTCCGACGAGCCCGGCGGTCAGGTCGGAGACGATGTCGCCGTACAGGTTCGGCAGCACGAGCACGTCGAACTCCTCGGGGCGCTGCACGAGCTGCATCGTCAGCGCGTCGACGAGCACCTCTCGCGACTCGATGTCCGGGTAGTCGGCGGCGACCTCGCGGAAGACGGACAGGAAGAGCCCGTCCGTGAACTTCATGATGTTCGCCTTCGTCACCCCGGCGACCTCGCGGCGGCCGTGGGTGCGGGCGTACTCGAAGGCGAAGCGGATGATCCGCTCCGATGCCGCTGCACTCATCGGCTTCACCGAGATTCCCGAGCCAGCCGCGATCTGCTTCGACTGGAGGCCGTTGAGCGTCTCGATCACGGTCGCGGCGGCATCGCTCCCGGCCTCGTACTCGATCCCCGCGTACAGGTCCTCGGTGTTCTCGCGGACGATGACGAGGTCGACGTCCTCATAGCGCGAGCGCACGCCCGCGTAGGTCTTGCACGGGCGAAGGCAGGCGAACAGCCCGAGCTCGTGGCGGAGCGCGACGTTCACGGAGCGGAAACCTGTGCCGATCGGCGTCGTGATCGGGCCCTTCAACGCCACGCCGTTGGCTCTGACGGACTCGAGTGTGTCCTCCGGAAGCGGTGTGCCTGCCTCCTCCATCACCTCGACGCCGGCCTCGCGGACGTCCCACTCGAAGTCGACGCCGGTCGCCTCGAGGACGCGGCGGGTGGCCTCGGTGAGCTCTGGCCCGGTCCCGTCGCCGGGAATGAGGGTGACGCGGTGGGCCATCGGCGGGGCGATCGTACCTGTGGCCGCGCCGAATCCCCCTCAGGTAGCGTCCTGGACGGATGAGCGAAGTCGCGGACTTCAAGCCCGGCCTCGAAGGCGTCGTCGCGGTCGAGACCGAGATC
>DATKBJ010000096.1:0-30859 GCA_035514135.1 Gaiellaceae bacterium
CGGGCGGTGTTCGCGCGGCTCGCCGTCTTCCCCGCGGGCGCAACGCTCGACGCCGCCGAGGCCGTCTGCGGCGCGGAGGTCGAAACGCTCGCTGCGCTCGTCGACGATCACCTGCTCCGCCGGGAGGACGCGTTTGGGGAGCCGCGGTTCGGGATGCTCGAGACCGTGCGCGAGTACGCGCTCGAGCTCCTCGGCGAGGAGCGCCCTCGACTGGAGCTCGCGATGGTGAGCTACTTTGTCGGCCTGACCGATCGTGTCGAGAACGAAGGGGGAGGCGCCCTGGAGCCGCTCTCCCAGTTCGACGCTGAGATCGACAACGTTCGGGCAGCACTGATCGCCGCGGAGAGGCACGGTGCGTCCGATCTTCGGCTTGGTCTCGCGGGGAGCATGTGGCGCTACTACTGGGCGCGGGGCACTGCGACCGAAGGACTCGCCGAGATCGAGAAGGCGCTTGCCGCCTCCGACGGAAGGGTGACGAGTGCCAGAGCACGCGCGCTTCAGGGTGCGGCGGGGCTCGCGTGGAGCGTGGGAGACCTCGCGCGCGCCAAGCAGCTCGCGAGCGAGGCGGTCGGTGTGGCGTCCCAGACGGGCTCGAAGTGGGAGGAGTGTTCGGCGAACACGGTGCTCGGCGTCGTCGCCAACGAGGAGGGCGACCGCGAGACCGCACGCCGGCACCATCTCCGCAGCCTCGAGCTCGCCGTCGAGCTCGGGCTCGAGCCGGTCGTGCAGAAGCTCAACCTCGGCATCGTCGCACTCGACCTGGGAGAGTTCGAGGAGGCGCAGGAGCTCCTCGAGGATGTTCTCACCTCGCATCGACGCGCCGAGAGGCCCGCCGGGATCGGGTTCGCGCTCGCGAACCTCGGCCTCGTCCGCTACGAGCTCGGCGACCACGAGGGATCGAGGCTGGCCTTCGAGGAGGCGCGCGCGTGCTTCGAGCAGGTCGCGATGCCCCAGCAGGTCGCGTACACCCTGCAGGGGCTCGCAGCTGCCGAGGCACACGCGTCCCGCTTCGAGGAAGCAGCGCGGCTCCTGGGCCAGGCGCGGCGTGAGCTCGACGAGTTCGGGTCACCTGAGGAGACGTTCGCAGCGCGGATGATCGAGGAGACGAAGCAGCGGGCGAAGGTTGCGCTAGGCGAGGAGGCGTTCGAGGTCGCCTACGAGTCGGGCTTCGAGCGTGCCTAGGAAACGTCGTCGAAGAAGTCGGCGCCCTCGCTGACCGGCGGGGCGCCATAGATGAACAGCATGAGCTCCTCGGTGCCGGCGTTGCGGAGCTGGAGGATCGTCCCAGGCTGCACGACGAGGACGCTGCCCCGCTCGAGCACGTGCCGCTCGGGCGGCTCGCCGAGATCGACCGTGAGTGTGCCCTCGAGGACGACGAACACCTCCTCCTGCGCCTTGTCTGCGTGCCGCTTTCCACGCGCGCCGGGTGGGTAGCGCCAGATGTTCGCGCGCGACTGCGTGAGCGCGTCGGATAGCGCCGAAACAGCCCGCCCACTCTCATCTCCGCGAGGCACCCACTCGAGCTCGGACGCACGGAACACCGTGAACGACATGACGCCAGTATCGCGCAGGCGTACGATCGTCCGGCAATGCCCGCTTCCGTCGTAGGGCGGGAGGCAGAGCTCACCGCCCTCAACGAGTTCCTCGCCCGGCTCCCGGGCGGCTCCGCGGCGCTCGTGCTCGAGGGCGAGGCGGGGATGGGGAAGACGACGCTCTGGCGTGCTGCGGTGGAACACGCAAGAACGCTCGGAGTGACCGCACTGCAGGCGCAGCCCGTCGAGAGCGAGACGACTCTGTCCTACGCGGGCATCGGCGACCTGCTCGATCCGGTGCTGGACGTCGCGCTCGAGCCGCTACCCGCCGTGCAGCGACGAGCCTTGTCGAGCGCGCTGATGCTCGACGACGAGGACGGTCGACCACTCGATCCGCGCGCTCTGCGTGTCGCTCTCATGAATGCGTTGCGGGCGCTCGCCGAGGAGCGACCCGTCCTCGTGGCGATCGACGATTCGCAGTGGCTCGACTTCGCGTCGTCCGCGGGGCTCGCGTATGGGTTCAGACGGTTTCGGGTCGAGCCCATCGGCCTACTCCTCTCACGCCGCTCCGGCCTCGAGAGCGTCTTGCTCGACGAGTTGCTGCGCTCGCCTGCAGGCGAGCGTTTCACGCGCGTGCACGTCGGCTCGCTCGACGTGCACGCCCTTGGTGGCGTCCTCCACGAGCAGCTCGGGATGTCGCTTCCGCGCCCCCTACTCGCCGAGGTGCACGCAGCGGCCGGCGGCAATCCGTTCTATGCGCTCGAGATCGTCCGCATGCTCCAGCGCTCCGGCGCCTCTATCGAGGCCGGCCAGCCGATGCCCCTACCCGAGTCGCTCCACGACCTCGTCCACGGACGCGTGCTGGCGTTGCCATCCGAGAGCCGAGACTTCCTCCTTGCCGCAGCCGCGCATGCGCATCCGACGATCGAGATCACGGAGGCGGCTTCGGGAGTTGCACGCAGCGACGGTCTCGAGCCTGCGCTCTCCGCCAAGGTCGTCGAGCTCGACCGCACCCGTATCCGCTTCACGCACCCGCTGCTCGCTGCCGGGGTCTACGAAGCGGCGTCTCCGCTTCGCCGCGTCGAGGTTCATCGGCGGCTGGCGGAGCTGCTCGAAGATCCCGAGGCGCGCGCGTGGCAGCTGGCTGCGTCCGTCGGCGAGCCCGACGACGCCGTCGCAGCCGTCCTCGAGGAGGCGGCTGCTCACGCGCGGGCGCGCGGAGCGCCGCGACCTGCCGCGCTTCTGCTCGAGCGGGCCGGAGAGCTGACGGCGGCGGATCGGATCGACGACGCCAATCGTCGAGCGATCGACGCCGCATTCCTGCACTTCGAGGCCGGCGATTCGCGTCGAGCCGAGTCACAGCTTCGCGATCTTGTTGCCCCGATGAACCGCGGCCCGGAGCGGGCGAGAGCGCTGGTCGTGCTCGCCCGTATCCGCCTCTACGAGGCGCCGCGGGAGGCGCGCGAACTCTTCCTCCAGGTCGTCGCAGAGGCTGGAGAGGATCGGCAGACGCTCGCGTTCGCTCACGAGGGTGTTGCCGCGTGCAGCGTCTGGGTGTTCGAGCGGTTCGAAGAAGTTCTGCGACATGCGGAGATCGCGTTGAGCCTCGCTGCTGAGCTCGGTGACGATTCGCTCGCAGCGGACGTGCTCATGGTGTATTTGGCAGCGGAGACCCTGCTTGGCCGGCCGAGCGCCGCTGCGACGGCGGAGCAGGCGCTCTCTCTCCAGGGCTCCGCAACGGAGCTTCGCGTCCTCGACCAACCGCTCGTCGCGCTGGCCGAGCATTGGATCTGGGTCGACTTGCACACACGAGCCCGCGATGCCCTTGGCGAGCTGCTCCGACGAGCGCACGAGACGGGGGACGAGAACGGCCGGCCTTACCTGCTGTACCTGCTCGGGGAGGTCGAGCGGGCGCAAGGCGACCTCTCCGCGGCCCTCGAGCGCGCCCTGGATGCCCAGCAGACGGCGGAGCAGTCGGCACAGCCGCTCTTCCTCGGGCTTGGCCTCGGCCTCGAGAGCGTAGTGCAGGCGCAGCTCGGTCGGATCGGCGAGACGACGACGGCGGTGCGCCGAGCCCTCGAGATCAGCCCCGACAGCGCAGGCGGCAGGTTCGCGCCGGCGGCGTTGGGTCACGTCGAGCTCTCGCTCGGAGCGCCGGGCGACGCCGTCGCACATCTGGAGCCGCTCGTCGCGTTCGTCCGCCAGGAAGGCGTCGCCGAGCCCAGTGCAGCCCGTTTCGTCATCGACCAGGTCGAGGCGCTGATCGCTGTCGGGCGCGGAGACGATGCGTTCGAGCTCCTCGCGTGGTACGAGACGAACGCCCGCCGCCTCGGGCGGATCTCCGCGTTGGCGAACTGCCTGCGTTGCCGCGGAATGCTCGCCGCGTATGCGGGCGAGCTGGATGTCGCACTCGTGGCGTACGGCGAAGCGCTCGAGTGGCATGCGAAGGTCGAGCTACCGCTCGACAGAGGTCGCACGCTCCTCGCGCTCGGCGCGACCCAGCGTCGTGCGAAGCGGCGCCGGGAGGCGCGAGCGACGCTCGAGGAGGCGCTCGGTGTCTTCGAGCGCATCGGCGCAGCGCTCTGGGCGGAGCGAGCCCGTGCCGAGCTGAAGCGCATCAGCGGGCGCGCCGCGACGCCTGGCGCGCTCACGCCGGCCGAGGAGCGCGTCGCTGCTCTTGTCGCCGAGGGCAAGACGAACAGGGAGGTCGCGGCGGCGCTCTTCCTCTCGGGCCGCACCGTCGAGGGGCACCTCGGCCGCATCTTCGCGAAGCTCGGGGTTCGACACAGAGGCGAGATCGCGGCTGCGCTGGCTGCTCGTCAAATACAGGGGATCGCGGCGTCAAACACGGGGGACTCGCCCGTTTCAGCCGAGACCGTCTCGCCCTAGCCTCGTCTCAGGTGGTCATGAGGGCCACCGAGAGCAGAAGGAGAAGGAGCGATGACCCGGACGATCTCGATCATCACCGCCACCGTTGGAGCAGCTCTCCTGTTCGCAGTTCCGGCCTGGGGCGACAACTGGGGCGCCGACCAGCGCTCTGACTCGCTCGGCTACGTCAATCCCGACAGCGCCGACCGTGCCGCGGCGCTCGAGCAGCAGAAGGCGACCGCGGCGATCGATGCTCGGGAGGCCGCGCAGACGGCGAAGTACGAAGCCCGACTCGCGTCGACTCCGTACCCCGACGTGTTCGAGCGAGCCGCGAATGCGGCGATCCGTGACGGCCGCGGCGTCGTTGTCGTCGACGACCGGTTCGACCTCCATCCGCAGAGCGTCCCCACGTCCGTGACGGCGACCGGTTCCGGACGCGAGATCGACTTCCCGCAGGTCGGCATCGGTCTCGGCATCGGGCTTCTGCTGGCACTTGGGCTCTACCTGGCGCTGCGGTTCACTCACAGCCGCCCCGTCACGCACTGATCTGGGTCGTCCGACCCGGTGGCGACGAGACCGCCCCGCAAGGGGCGGTCTCGGTGTGCGCGCCGGTTTACTTCGTGGCGTGGAGCCCGGGCCGAAGCCGTATCGCAAGAGCGCGTGGCGGCGCGGGCTCAACGGGCTCGTGCGCCCTCTCGCCAAGCGCGGTCTCGTCGGGCCACGCACGTATCTCCTCACGGTCGTCGGCCGGAAGAGCGGCAAGCGCTGGTCGACGCCGGTCTCGATCGTGCGGCTGGGCGACGAACGATGGCTCGTCGCGCCGTACGGTGACCGCAACTGGGTGAAGAACGCTCGTGCCGCCGGATGGGTCGAGCTCGAACGTGGCCGGCGTCGGGAGAGGCTCGCCGTCGACGAGGTCGCGCCTGCCGATGCCGTTTCCGTCCTCCAGGAGTACTACCGCCGGGGACGCGTTACCCGGCCGTTCTTCGACGTGACCCTCGACTCGCCTCGCGAGGATTGGGTGGCCCAGGCACCGCGGCATCCCGTGTTTCGACTTCGCCCGGTCGAGTCGTAGGATCCGGACATGGCCGGCCTGCTGCTCGTCGCCGCGACGGACATCGAGCTTTGCGAACGCGAAGGGCTCGTCTGCGGCGTAGGGCCTGTCGAGGCGGCTGCTGTGACCGCCCGGGCGCTCGCCCTCGATCCGCCGAGCCTCGTCGTGCACGTCGGCGTCGCGGGGGCGCGCGGGATCACGCCGGGGGGGCTGGTCGTGGGCACCGAGTCGGTGTACTGCGACATCTCGGCGGAGATCCAGGTCGTCGACCGCGTTTTGCCGGACCCCGACCTGCTCCGAACGGTGCGCGAGGCGCTTCCGAACGCGCTCGCGCTCCCGATCGGCACGAGCGCCGCGGTCGGCGGAGGCGAGACGGGTCTGCGGGTCGAGGCGATGGAAGGCTTCGGCGTGCTCCGTGCGTGCGCGCAGGCCGGAGTCCCTGCGGTCGAGATCCGCGCGATCTCGAACGAGATCTCCGAGGGCGACCGCTCGCGCTGGCGGATCGGGCGCGCTCTCGAGGCGCTCGCCGAGGCTCTACCGCGCGTGCTCGAAGCTGCCGCGAAGTAGCCTCTGCGCCGATGGCGCGGGGAGCGAAGCGGGTCGAGCGTCCCCTACCGCCACCGCTCCCACCCGCAGAGCGGACGGTGGGACAGCTCGTCGGCGAGGCGATTCGGCTCTACGGACGGCACTTCATGCGCGCGCTACCCCTCGGCATCGTCGTCGCTGCCGTCAACCAGCTGACACTCGACGTGGATCGGCTCGTCGTCGGCGCGGTCCTCGTCGTCGCCGCTCCCCTCTTCGCTGCAGCGTTCGCGTACGCGTGCACGCTCCAGAGCGAGCGCTCCGCGACGCCACGCCAATGGGTGGTGGCAGTGGCAGCCGGCTCCCTCGTCTTTGTTCCCGCTGCGCTCCTGTTCCCCTGGTTCGCGCTCGCGGCCGTTCTCTGGCTGGGGCTGGTCGGGTTGACCGTTCCTGCCGCGATCGTCGAGGGGAGGTCATTCGGCGCGTCGCTCAGGCGAGGACTCGAACTTGGCCGCGCCGACTACGTTCACGCTGCGGGCTCGCTCGCCACCCTCGTCATCCTCTTCTTCATCTTCAGGTTCGGGCTCGCACTTCTGCTCGAGTCGCAGGCCGACAACACGGTTCGCACCGCGATCTTCCTCGCCGACACGGTGCTCGCTCCGCTCCTCTTCCTCGGCGGAGCGATCCTCTACGTCGACCAGGAGGCTCGGTTACGCTCGCGCGGCCAGCAACCGAAGGAGTGAGATGCCGACGTACCTCATGTTGACGACCCTCACGGAGAAGGGCGTTCAGACGCTCCACGCGAACCCGGCGCGGCTCGCAGAGGTGAATCGCGATGTCGAGGAGATGGGCGCGAAGGTGCTCCACCAGTGGGCTGCGCTCGGGGAGTACGACTTCGTGAACATCGTCGAGGCGCCTGACGATCTCACGATCGCGAAGGTGTCGATCGCCCTCGGTGCGCGGGGAAGTGCAAAGCTCGAGTCGCTGCCGCTGATCGCGGTGGACGCGCTTCTCGAGAGCTTCGAGTAGTCACGCGCGCCTGCCGCCTCGCGCGGCCGCGGGTTTCGACACCCGCAGAACGGGTAGGGTGATTTTCGAACGTGGCCGCGGTTACCTTCGAGGGAGTCGGCAAGGTCTACGCCGACGGCACACGCGCTGTCGCCGACATGGATCTCGAGATCCGCGACGGCGAGTTCATGGTTCTCGTGGGACCGTCGGGCTGTGGCAAGACCACGGCGTTGCGGATGGTCGCGGGCCTCGAGAACATCTCGGAAGGCGTGCTGAGGATCGGCGACCGCGTCGTCAATCGTGTGCCCGCACGCGATCGCGACATCGCGATGGTCTTCCAGAGCTACGCCCTCTATCCGCACCTCTCCGTCTACGACAACATCGCGTTCGGGCTTCGACTCCGGAAGATGCCGAAGGAGGAAATAGACAAGCGCGTGCGCGAGGCCGCGCACATCCTGGGACTCGACGAGTTCCTCGAGCGTAAGCCGCGCGCGCTCTCCGGGGGCCAGCGCCAACGAGTCGCGATGGGGCGCGCGATCGTCCGGCAGCCGCAGGCGTATCTCATGGACGAGCCGCTCTCGAACCTCGACGCCAAGCTTCGCGTCCACATGCGCGCGGAGATCGCGGGCCTGCAGAACGAGCTCGGCGTGACGACGATCTACGTTACCCACGACCAGGTCGAGGCGATGACGATGGGGGATCGGGTCGCCGTCATGCGGAAGGGCGAGATCCAGCAGGTCGCTCCTCCGCAGGAGCTCTACGAGCGGCCGGTGAACCTCTTCGTAGGCGGCTTCATCGGCTCTCCCGCCATGAACCTGGTCGAGGCGACCATCGAGCGCTCGAACGGCTCCCTCGCGGTGCAGCTCGGCGAGCACGCGCTCGCGCTCGGCGCCGAGCTCCTCGCGTATCGCCCTGCGCTCGAGGGCTACGTCGGCCGGAAGGTCGTCGTCGGCGTGCGTCCGGAGAACCTCGAAGACTCGGCTCTCGAGCCGGAGACGCCCGAGAACCAGCGGTTGCGCGGCGTCGTCGTTCTCCGCGAGCCGCTCGGATCGGAGATCGTCGCCCACTTCACCATCGCCGCGTCGCCTGCGCTGACCGAGGACGTCCGCGAGCTCGCGAGAGACGTCGGTCAGGAGAGCGCGGTTCGGACGGCGGCGGAAGAGGGCACGAACGAGACGGTGATGGTCGGCCGCTTCGGTCCGCGTTCCCGGGTTCGCAACGGCGACGTCGTGGACGTCGCAGTCGAGACCGGCGCCCTCCACTTCTTCGATCTCGAGACCGGTCTCGGGATCTACGGAAACGACAGGCAGGCGAAGTCCAACGAAGGGGAAGGAGCTCGAGAATGAGGTATCGATGGCTCGTATTTGCGCTCGTGGTCGGCGCGTTGGCTCTCGTCGCCGCCGGGTGCGGCGGAGACGACGACGGTGGCGGCGCCGAAGGGAGTGAGGACGTCAGCGGCGAGGTCTCCGTGATGGCGATCTGGGCCGGCGAGGAGCAGGCGTCGTTCCAGGCTGTGGCGGACGGCTTCATGGAGCTCTACCCGAACGTGACCGTCAACTACAACTCCGGCGGCGACAACCTGGCGCCGCTCCTCTCCACAGCGGTGCAGGGCGGGAACCCGCCGGATATCGCGGCGATCGGCCAGCCTGGCTTGATGGCGGACTTTGTCGGCCAGGGTGCGCTGCAGTCCCTCGACGACATGCGTGACGCGATCGTCGAGAACTTCGGCGAATCGGCGGCGGATGTCGGCGCCGTTGACGGTACCCAGTACGGGATCCTCTTCAAGGCCACCAACAAATCGACCATCTGGTACAACGTCGCCGCCTTCGAGGAGGCGGGCGTCGAGCCGCCGGAGGACTGGGAAGGGCTTCGCGAGGTCGCGGAGACGATCAAGGCGGCGGGCCTCACTCCCTACTCGGTCGGCGTGGACGTCGGCTGGCCGATGACGGACCTCTTCGAGAACATCTACATCCGCACTGCGGGCGCGGACATGTACGACCAGCTCGCAAGGCACGAGATCCCGTGGACCGATCAGTCGGTCAAGGATGCTCTGGCGATCATGGCCGACGTCGTGGGTGACTCCGCCAACCTGGCCGGGGGAACTGAGGGTGCTCTGCAGACCGAGATGCCCGACTCCGTCGCCAAGGTGTTCACCGATTCGCCGGAAGCGGCGATGGTCATCATCGGCGACTTCGCACCGGGAGTGACGGAGACGACGCTCGAGCCCGAGACGGGCTACAACGTCTTCACCTTCCCGTCCATCGAAGGGTCTGGCCCTTCGGTCATCGGCAGCGGCGACCTGTTCGTGCAGTTCAGGGACAGCCCGGCAGCGGACGCATTTCTCGAGTACCTGACGACGCCGGAGGCATCCGAGATCTGGGCCGAGCGTGGCGGGTTCTCGTCACCGAACCAGAACATCGATCTCGACGTGTATCCCGACGAGATCACACGCGAGACGGCCGGCGCGCTCTCCGAGGCGGAGTCCTTCCGCTTCGACATGTCCGACCTGCAGCCGTCGGCGTTCGGCGGAACTCCGGGCCAGGGGCTCTTCAAGCTCTTCTCGGACTTCGTCGCGAACCCGGACGACATCGACGGGATCACGCAGCAGATGGAGACCGAAGCCGCCAGGGCCTTCGGGTAGCGCAGCCCGGCTCGGTCGATGAGCGAGTCCGTGACCACGGCGGAGGCCCCGAAGCTCGGGCCTCCGCCGGACGAGGGGGAGCCCGGCCTCTGGCGCCGGTACGGCGTCGTGGCGCTGTTCGTCGCCCCGGCGCTCGTCCTGCTCGCCGTCTGGATCGTCTACCCGACCTTGTCGACGATCTACCGGAGCTTCTTCGACCGGAGCGGCGACACGTTCATCGGGCTCGGCAACTACGAGACGCTGTTCTCGGACGAGACGCTCCTCACCGCGATCAAGAACAACTTCCTGTGGCTCCTCGTGGTCCCGGCGTTCGTGACCGCGATCGGCCTCGTCTTCGCGGTGCTGCTCGAGCGGGTGCGGTTTGCGACGGCATTCAAGGTGACGGTCTTCATGCCGATGGCGATCTCGCTCTTCGCCGCCGGCGTCATCTGGCGGCTGATGTACGACAAGGATCCGAACCAGGGGACGGTGAACGCGGCGGTCGCGGTCGTGAAGGACGCGGTCTCGCCCTCCGGTGTCCTGTCGGCCGCTCAGCCGTCCACGGAGAACTTCCAGGGAGGGCCGAGAGGGGGGCTCGTGCTCGACGTGCCGCTCTCGCCGGGGAGCGTTGCGCAGCTCGGCCTCACGGGGATCCGCTCCTCGGATGTGCCGGCCGGCGCCGAGCAGGCGGTCGTGCCGGAGGCGCTCTCCGGGGGAATCACCGGAGTGGTGTGGAGAGACTTCTCACCCGGCGGAGGCACGGCGGGCGAGATCGAGCCGGAGGAGCTCGGGCTTCCGGGCGTGACCGTCGAGCTCCGAGACGACGTCGGCAGCGTCGCGCTCGAGACCACGACGGAGGCCGACGGCACGTTCGCCTTCGAGGACGTCGAAGGCGGGCCGTATCGCGCAGCCATCGGGCCGGCGACGTTCGCCGCGCCGTTCGCCGGAGTCTCCTGGCTCGGCGCGAGTCTCATTACGCCGGCGATCATGATGGCCTACGCCTGGGTCTGGGCGGGCTTCGCGATGGTCGTGATCGCGGCCGGGCTCGCGGCGATCCCGCGCGACCTGCTCGAAGCCGCCCGCACGGACGGCGCGACCGAGCTCCAGGTCTTTCGGCGCGTGACGATCCCGCTGCTCGCGCCCGTTCTCACCGTCGTCTTCATCACGATGCTGATCTACGTCCTCAAGGTGTTCGACATCGTCGTCGCCATCGCGCCAGGCTCCGTGCAGGCGGACGCGAACGTCATCGCGCTCGCCATGTGGCGAACGTCCTTCGGCGGCGTGAACGACTTCGGGCTCGGCGCGGCGATCTCCGTCTTCCTCTTCCTGCTCGTCATCCCGATCCTCGCCGTCAACATCCGCCGCTTCCGGAGGGAGGCATAGGTGACCACCTTCGAAGATGCCACCGGAACGGCCGAGACGCGCGAGCCGGTGTCGGCGAAGATCGTTCGCTTCATCGGCCGGACGCCGGTCTATCTCGTCCTCGTGGCGCTCGCGTTGCTCTGGCTCGTGCCGACGCTCGGCCTCTTCATGACCTCGATTCTCGATCCGTCCGTCCTCGGGCGCGCTGGCTGGTGGGAGGCGTTCTCGACGCCGAGTCTCACGACGCTGGACAACTACCGCGAGATCTTCGACAACGAGGCGATCACCTCGGCGATCTGGACGACGCTCTGGATCTCGCTCGGGGCGACGATCCTGCCGATCTTCATCGCCGCGCTCGCCGCGTACGCGTTCGCCTGGCTCGAGTTTCCCGGCCGCGACTGGCTGTTCCTCGTCGTCGTCGCGCTGCTCGTCGTGCCGATCCAGATGGCGCTGATCCCGATCTTCTCGCTCTACAACGACCTCGGTCTGTTCGACACGATCATCGGCCTCGTCCTCTTCCACACCGCGTTCGGGCTGCCGTTCGCGATCTTCCTCCTGCGGAACTTCTTCATCGGGATCCCGCGCGACCTGCTCGAGGCGGCCCGCATCGACGGCGCGTCGGAGATCCGCATCTTCCTCCGCCTCATCCTTCCCCTCGGGCTGCCCGCGATCGCGTCGCTCGCGATCTTCCAGTTCCTCTGGGTGTGGAACGACCTCCTGGTTGCGCTGACGTTCGCGCGCGACACCCAGCCGATCACCGTCGCGATCTTCTCGCAGATGCGCCAGTTCAGCGCGAACATCGAGATCATCGCGCCGGCCGCCTTCGTCTCGCTCGCGATCCCGCTGGTCGTCTTCTTCGCGTTCCAGCGCTACTTCGTGCAGGGGCTGCTCGCCGGCTCGGTCAAGTAGTCGGCCTCAGAGAGCAAGGAAGCCCGTCGCGCGCGGCGTGACCGTGAGCGGGCTGGCCGGAAGGTCGGGTGACGGCTCGGGCAGGTTGAACCCGCCAGGCGCAACGTCGTTCGGGGTATCCGGATGGAACAGCGCCGCGAGGTACTGGATGTGACCGCGCCCGACCGAGAGCTCGAACTGGCCGCCACCGTACGCTCCGATCCCGTTCCCCTCGCAGTAGTCGTAGGCCGCGAACAACCGCTGGATCGACCCGAACCGCGACGGTTTCACGTTCACCGTCTTCGGCGGCCAGGGCAGTGCCTCGATGTCCTCGACGGAGTGGATGATCGCGTCCCACGTCACCTGCGAGGAGACCTCCTCGAGGATGGGCCGCGTGCCGTCGTCGATCTTCGGATCCTCGAGCCAGATGCCGGGAAGGCCCTCGATGACTCGGCGGTACAGAGCGGGGTCGGCGCCCTGGTCGACGATCGTCCCCGTGTAGTGGCCCTTGAAGTCGACGGAATCGACGCAGCCGGCCTCGCGCAGCTCGGCGACGAGCTCGTCCGTCCAGTCGCTCGTCGCGTCGAGCTTGAAGCGCAGGTACGGGTAGTGCGCGAGCCAGCCCTCGACGGGATCGAGCGTCGGCGGCTCGCCGAGCCGCATGGAGACGACGTACGTGAGCGGACGGAGCTCGCGGCCCACGGCCTGGCCGAGTGTCGTTCCGTGCTGGCGGAGCGCGAGGTCGAGCGCCGCGCTCTCGAACCCCCAGCGCCGGTAGTCGATGTAGACGTCGCGCTCCGGCGCGTTCTCGAACAGTGCTTGGCTCTGGAGATGGTCCGAGAACGAGTCGATCGTCCAGTCCCCTGCGAGCGGGAGCACCGGCCCGCGCTCGAGCTGCGCGTCATGCTCGGTCGCCTCGTAGGTGACGTCCTCGCCGAGGCCTTCCTCGACGGCTCCCTTCAGCCGGATCGTCGTCGTCTTTCGCGTGAACCCGCTCGAGACGTCGAGCGAGTGCACGTCGAGGTCGTACGCCTCGATCGTCAGCGGAAGATCCTTGACGGCGTCGTACAGGCTCACAGGCTGGTCTCCAGCCTGTGAGCGGGGAGGGGCGTGGGGAACCGGGAGGTTCCCCACGCCCTTAGAAAGAAGGGGGCGTCGCGGGGGGAAACATGGTTTCCGATCGCCTGTCTGCCGGCGACCGCGAGCTGAAGGCGAGCGGTGCTCACAGGGCGGCGAACGCTACCGACACCTCGGCCGCGAGCCGCGCGTTCGCGACTGCGAGCAACCGGTTCACCTCGCGCGTGCGACCCCCCGAGTGCTCGTGGAGGTAGGCGAGCACGAAGGGCGTCACGGCCGGTCCGGAGATGCGCTGCCGTGTCGCCTCACCCACGGCCTCCTCGACGAGGTCGGCAACGTCGACGCTCTCGGGCGGCGGGTTCGTCAGGAGCAGCCCGCACCCTCCGAGCTCCCAGTGCGCTGCTGCGATCCGCGCTGCGCTGTCGGTGTCGTTCACGCGGTGTGCCACGGGCGGCCCTCCCGTCGCCTCGTAGAACAGCGGCAACGTGTCTGTGCGGTATCCGAGGACGGGGATGCCCAAGGTCTCCAGGTACTCCATGGTCGCCGGAACGTCGAGGAGCGACTTCGCGCCCGAGCACGCGACGAGGACCGGCGCCGAGACGAGTGCGATGAGGTCGGCGGACACGTCCGGGGGGTTCGGGTATCCGCGGTGGACGCCGCCGATTCCTCCCGTTCCCAGGAAGTGGATGCCGACCGTACGTGCGACCGCGAGCACGCCCCCGACCGTCGTCGCGCCGACATCGCCGGCGACAGCGCACGCTGCCAGGTCGCGCGGGCCCAGCTTCCTCACACTCGAGTCGAAGAGCTCCAGCTCGCCGTCACCGAGGCCGACGCGGACTCGGCCGTCCAGCACTCCGATGGTCGCCGGCGTCGCGCCTGTCTCCCGGACCGCGCGCTCCATCTCGAGCCCGACCTCCGCGCCGTGTGGGGCCGGGAAGCCGTGCGCGACGATCGTGGTCTCGAGCGCGACGACGGGCCTCCGTTCGTCGTGCGCACTGCGAACCTCGTCGGACAGCAGGATCAGGTCGTTCACGCGCTCGACGCTACCGGCATCGCGCCGACCTGCTGAACGCATCGTGCGGCGGCTTCGAGAGCGAGCTCCGACCCTGCAACGATCCAGCCCGCCGCGAGCGCGTCGCCCGCGCCCGTCGAGTCGGCGACGGCAGCGACGGGATGCGCGTCGAACTCGACGCCGTCGAAACAGCAGCCGCGTGCGCCGCGCTTGAGGATCCAGGTCGAGTCGATGAGCGAGCGTCCTACGACTCGTTCCTCGTCCTCGTTCGCGAAGATGACGTCCGGCTTCACATCACGCACGGCCTGTACGAAGGCGTCGATGCCACTGTCGCTGATCGCGCTCCACGAGGCGAGGTCGACGCTGACTCGTGCGCCGTCCTCGCGTGCGAGCCCGGCCGCATGCAGCGCGGCGCTTCGCACCGGCTCGACCATGAGCGCGTAGCCCGAGACGTGGAGGTGGTCGCAGCGCAGCCAGTCGGGGTCGATCTCCTCGGCACGCAGTTCGGGTGCCGTTCCACGATCGGCGGCCATCGAGCGCTCGCCCTCGGCGGAGAGGAACGAGCAGATCGAGCCGTTTCGGCCCGCGACGGGACCGACGACCTCGACTCCGTGGCCGGCGAGGCGCGCTCGCACGAGCTCACCCGTCTCGTCCGCACCCGTCTTCCCGATGAAGCGCGCTCGTGCGCCGAGCACGGCCGCCCAGGCGGCGACGTTGGCGGCCTGCCCGCCCGGGCCGATACGAACCTCGGCGTCGGTGTCACCTCCGGGAGCGACCGGCCCGGCGAAGCGGACGATGACGTCGAGCGTGAGATCTCCGAGCGTGCAAACGAGCATGGCGAGTTGGATCGTAAGATCCGAGCGTGGACAGCGGTGAGCGGCGCGGTGGCCTGCGGACGTTCCTCCTCGGGGGCGTCGTCGGCGCGTCAGCCGCCATTGCGGCAGTGAATCGACGCAGGCGCGCCCAGCGCCGGCGAGGCAAGCCGCGCGGGCTCGCCGCCTTCGAGAGCGCTCCCTGCTACCTCGAGCTCCTCGAGCGCGAGCGCGACCAGGGCCCGCCACAGCCGTAGCGCGCTAGCCTTCCCGCCCACTGTGCCGATCTACGAGTACCGGTGCCCGAACGGCCACACGTTCGAGCTCTTCCAGAAGATGAGCGATGCGCCCGCGGAAACGTGCGTGACGTGCGGCGCGGGTCCGGTCGAGAAGCTCCTGTTCCCGGTAGCCGTGCACTTCAAAGGCTCGGGTTTCTACTCGACCGACTACGGATCACGAAAGGCGCAGGCTGCGAAGGATGGCGACAAGTCCTCGTCGTCCTCCGAGAAGTCCTCCGAGAAACCGGCCGAGAAGTCCGCGACGGACTCGAAGCCCAAACCCGCATCGGACTCGAGCGGTTAGCGGCGCGTACAGCCGGCGCCGTAGAGATCACCCTTCGGCGGCGCGAGCGGAGCAGAGCGGCCCAGCCACATCGAGACCACTGCGACGTTGTCCTCCGACCCGAGGAGCACGGACTCGCCACTGAGTGAGCTCGGAGTGCCGCCGAGCCTGCAGCGCAGCGAGCTCGACGACCGGAATCTGATCCAGCCGATCTGGGCGAGCTCCCATGCCGAAAGATCCGTGGCGAGCGGTGCCGCGAGCTCGTCACCCATGAACGGGAGCCGTACGAAGGTGCCGAAGCTCGCGATCTCGTCCCCGACCGCGTCGGCCACGATCTGCTGCCGATTGCCGCGGGTGATGTCGGAGTCGGACGGGTCGAGCTGGTTCGTACGGATGCGCGAGTAGACGAGCGCGCGTCTGCCGTCCATGTGCTGCGGGCCCTTGGCGAAGCGCCAGCCCTCCCACTCGGCACAGCGCGCAGGCTTGTACGGGCAGTCGAACCTGTTCGAGAGGATCGCCTTCGGCACGTTCACCTCGATCCCCCCGATCGCGTCGATCAGCTCCTTGAACCCATCGAAGTCCACGACGAGCACATGGTCGATCGGGAGTCCCGTAAGGGCCTTGACGGTCGCAAGCGTCAGCGCTGGCCCGCCGTTCTGGTTCGCCGCGTTGATCTTCGACGTACCGTAGCCCGGGATGTCGACCTGCAGATCCCTGGGTATCGAGAGGTACGCGATCCGGTGCGTCTCCGGATCGAGGTGGACGAGCATCATCGAGTCGGAGCGGTTCGCGTCGCCGCGTCCCGGCGCCCGGCCGCCGTCGGTGCCGATGATCAGCATGGTCGTAGTGTCCGAGAGGATCGAGCGGTCACGTGTGGCAAGTTGCGCTTTCGCCCTAGCCGGGAGCCGCGCGTTCGCCTCGTCCACGCCGCTCGCGAACGCACGGAAGCCGAGGAAGCCCCAGAGAACCGCGAAGAGGACGAGCGAGACGACAGCGAGCGCGATCCACAGCCCCCAGCGCCGCTGGCGCTTCGACGCTCCGGGGGCGTTGGTGGGCTGAGTCGTGGGGCGCTTCGCCTGCCCGAGTGGAACCTTGCCCTTCTTGCGGCCACCGCGATACAGCCGGTAGGGCTTGTCTCCCTCGGCCATGCGGGTCGTTATGGTAGCCCCCGCCGTGGAGGCTCCCGTCGTCATCGGCCTCGACGTGGGAGGGACGAAGATCCTCTCGGGTCTCGTCGATCGGGACGGGAATGTGCTCGAGCGGCGCGAGGTGCCGAGCCCTGATGGCAACGAAGCAGAGGTTCTGGCCGCGCTGAACGACGCAGTCGACGCGCTGCTTGACGATCGCGTGGCAGCGATCGGCTATGGCATCCCGGCCAATCTCGAGCGCGGGACGGGCCGGGTCCTGCAGGCGATGAACCTGCCGCTCGACAACGTCGACCTGGTGTCGCTTTCGAGAGAGCGCTTCGGGCTGCCCGTCGGGATCGAGAACGATGCGAGCGCGGCGGCTCTTGCGGAGTGGCGCCGGGGAGCAGGGCGCGGTGCGGAGAATCTCGTGATGCTCACACTCGGAACGGGCGTCGGCGGCGGCATCGTCCTCGACGGCCGTCTGTTCCGCGGCTCGGCCGAGCTGGGCCACATCGTCGTTCGAGAGGGTGGCGACGAGTGCTCGTGCGGTGGGCGCGGCCACCTCGAGGTGCTCGCGTCCGGCCAGGCCGGCGATCGTGCTGCGCGGGAGCTCTACGGGCCGGATGCCGACGCGCCATCGTTGATCGAGCGGGCTCGTGGCGGCGACGAGCGTGCGCGCGGTGCGCTCGCGCGAATCGGCCGCTCACTCGGCGCTGCGATCGGCTCGCTCGTGAACATCTTCGATCCGGAGCTCGTCGTGATCGGCGGGGGGTTCGGAGCGGCGGCCGGAGATCTCGTCCTCGAGCCCGCGCGCGAGGCCGCACGCGAGGAGGCCGTGCCGCCTGCGAATCGCGGCGTGCGCATCGTCGCTGCCGAGCTCGGCTCCGAGGCAGGCCTGGTCGGCGCAGGGCTCGTCGCGTTCGAAGCGCTAGACGGAGTCCGCTGATGCCGCTCGCTATCTGCGCGACACCGATCGGGAACCTCGGCGACGTCACGCTGCGGGTGCTCGAGGAGCTGCGCGAGGCCGACCTCGTTCTCTGCGAGGACACGCGTCACTCGCGGATACTTCTCGAGCGCTACGAGATCGACGCTCGGCTTGAGAGCTACCACCGCCACAACGAGGTCGCGCGAACCCCACGCGTGATCGAGCGGCTGCGGGCAGGGGAGCGCGTGGCGCTCGTCTCCGATGCAGGTCTCCCGGGTGTCAACGATCCTGGTGCGCGACTGGTCGCGGCGGCCGTGGCCGAGGGGATCGAGGTGACCGTGCTCCCGGGCGCGTCTGCAGTCGAGACCGCGCTCGTCGCCAGCGGCTTGCGGGTGGATCGGTACCAGTTCGTCGGATACTTGCCGCGGCGGGTCGGCGAGCTTCGGGCTCTCGCCGACGGGCTCACCTCTTGGACCGGCGCAGTCGTCGCGTTCGAGTCCCCGCATAGGCTCCGGGCGTCGTTGGCGGTGTTGGCGGAGGCGCTTCCCGGGCGGAGCGCTGCAGTGTGTCGTGAGCTCACGAAGCGTTTCGAGGAAGTCGTCCGTGGGACGCTCGGAGAGCTGGCCGCACGTTTCGAAGAGCCGCCGCGCGGCGAGGTCACTCTGGTGATCGGGGCGCCTGAGGGATCTCCTGTCGTCGACAGCTTCGATGCGGCGCGCACGGCCGTAGCCGATCTCGTCGCTGCCGGAGCGTCCCGGCGGAGCGCCGCCGAGGTCGTCGCACGACTGACCGGCGCCTCGCGAAACGCGCTCTATCGCGACTCTCTTTAACAAGACAGTCAATTGCGTTGTGCCCCCGCGTGCCGCGCGCTACCGTCGCTGCATGTTCACTCACGCGGCAACGCGCTGGGCTGTCAGTCTCCTCGTTGGCGGCGCATGGGCACTCAGCGCGGTTTCGCCCGCCTGGGCATGGGCGTGGCCGGCCGACGGCCCGGTCCTCCGCGAGTTCTCGGTCGTCAGCGACAAGTACGCCGCCGGGCAGCATCGCGGTGTCGACATCGCGCTCGGCGAGTCCCGTGCGATACGTGCGCCGGCGTCGGGTGAGGTGTCGTTCGCCGGGCAAGTTCCGAGGCACGGCCTGACCGTCACGATCGCGACGGACGACGGGTACAAGGCGTCGCTAACGCATCTCGGAGCACTGCGCGTCCGCAAGGGCGAGAGGGTGGCCGAAGGAGACCCGATCGCCGACGCGGGCCCGACCGGCGAGGCAGAGCATGCAGTCCCCTACGTTCATCTCGGCATTCGGGTCGGCGAGGACCAGTACGTCGACCCACTCGGCCTGCTTCCGTCACGGAGTGTCCCACACCCCCAGCCGGCACGCGTGGCTCCGTCCGCACCAGCTTCGTCTCCTGCTCCCGTCGCTGCCCCTTCGGCACCTCCGGTCTCGGTGCAGCCGGAGGCACCCCCTGCAGCATCGGAGCCCGCCCCCGTGGCACCCTCGGCGGCACCTCCATCGCCGGAGCCCGCGACGGCGCCTGAGGCTTCTCCGGCCGACGCTCGGCCTTCGACCGATGCTGCGCCTCCTACGCCCATCGCCTTCGTCGAGTCGCGAGAAGTGCACGCTTCACGTCCGGCCGGCTCTGCGACGCCGTCTGCGTCCCCCGCCGTCACGGTCGCTGCGCCGCCCCGCTCGGCCTCGCTCCCTCCGGTGGCTCGGACATCGCGGGTTGTAGAACGCGTCCAGACCGAGCCCGGGCCTGGCGCATCCCCGCGGCCCGCCACGCGACTTCACGTCCGACCATCCGTCGCTCGGCCCGTCCTCGGCGTCGCGCCGCCCAAGCGCGAGCCCACGCCGGCGCATACGTTCGAGCTCGAGGATCCGATCGCACCGAGCCCCTCGCGGGCCCCGCGGACTCTCATCCTCGATGCGCTCTTGATCGCGCTCATCGCGAGCGTGGGCGGGCTCCTCGCGCGGCGGTTGGCGAGAAGACGACTCCCTATGATTGGCGGCCGTGCCTCAGCAGGAAACGACGCCGAGGAAGATCTTGGTCGCCGTTGCGTGGCCGTACGCGAACGGGCCGCGCCACATCGGCCATGTGGCGGGTTTCGGAGTCCCGTCGGACACCTTCGCCCGCTACCACCGTCTCCGCGGGAACGACGTGCTCATGGTCAGTGGCACCGACGAGCACGGTACGCCCGTGATGGTCGCGGCCGACGCGGCGGGCGAGTCGCCGCGTGAGACTGCGGATCGGTTCAACGCGTTCATCCGCGAGGATCTCCGACAACTCGGACTCTCGTACGATCTCTTCACGCGGACGACGACGAGGAACCACTACGACGTCACGCGCGATCTCTTCCGAACGTTGCACGAGAGGGGCTACGTCGTCGAGCACGAGACGCTCGGGGCGTTCTCCGCCTCGACGGGCCACACGCTTCCCGACCGCTACATCGAGGGCACGTGCCCCATCTGCGGGTTCTCGAGTGCTCGAGGCGACCAGTGCGACAACTGCGGCAATCAGCTCGATCCGACGGATCTCATCGATCCGCGATCGACCATCGACGGGACACCGCCGGTCTTCGAGACCACTCGCCACCTGTTCCTCGATCTGCCGGCGTTCAAGGATCAGCTGGCGGACTGGATCGAGAGCAAGGAGAACTGGCGCCAGAATGTCCGCCGCTTCTCGCTCAACTTCGTGAAGGAGCTCAAACCGCGAGCGATAACGCGCGATCTCGACTGGGGCGTCCCGATCCCTGTATCCGGCTACGACGGCCGCGATGACAAGAGGATCTACGTCTGGTTCGACGCGGTCGTCGGCTACCTCTCGGCGTCGATCGAGTGGGCGGCCAATCGCGGAACGCCGGACGCCTGGCGCGAGTGGTGGCAGCACTCTGACGCGGAGCACACGTACTTCATGGGGAAGGACAACATCGTCTTCCACACGGTGATCTGGCCGAGCGTGCTGCTCGGGTACGGATCGGGAGGCGTCTACGGTGCGGGACGCGGCGCTCTCGAGCTACCGGACAACGTCGCGTCGAGCGAGTTCCTGACGATGGAGGGAAAGCAGTTCAGCACGAGCCGCGGCGTGCAGATACTCGTTCGCGACTTCCTCAGCCGCTACGACCCTGATGCGCTCCGCTACTTCTTGACGATCGGCGGCCCGGAGACACAGGACACGGATTTTACGTGGGCCGAGTTCGTCCGCCGTAACAACGACGAGCTCGTCGCGACGTGGGGCAATCTCGTCAACCGAACGCTCCAGAGCGTGTACAAGAACTTTGGCTCCGTGCCTGCACCCGGTGTCCTTTCGGAGGCAGACGAGGTGCTCCTGCGTGAGGTCGCGAGCGGATTCGACTCGGTCGGCTCGCTGATCGAGGCCGCCCGCTTCCGGAATGCGCTGCACGAGGCGATGCGGATCGCGGCGCTCGGCAACCAGTACGTCGCCGAACAGGCTCCGTGGGCAAAGCTGGAGAGTGACCGCGAGCGCGCGGCCACGATCCTCTTCGTGGCGCTCCGAATCGTCGACAGCCTGAAGATCCTCCTCCTCCCGTTTCTCCCGTTCTCTGCCCAGCGATTGCACGAGCTGCTGGGATATGACGATGTCGTTGCGGGTCCGCTCGAGCTCGAGACCGTCACGGAGGGCGACGCTGATGAGCACGTCGTGCTCACCGGTCGCTACGAGGACTGGGCGGGTCACTGGAAGCCGAGCGAGCTGCCTGCGGGCCAGGCTCTCCGCAAGCCGGAGCCGCTCTTCGCCAAGCTCGACGCCGAGCAGGTGGTGGCCGAGGAGCTCGCGCGGATGAAGGCCGCTGCGGCGCAGTGACGGACTCGCACGCGCACCTCGACGCGTGCGACGAGGAGGCTGCGACGCTCGTCGAGCGCGCGCGCGACGCCGGCGTTACGCGCATCGTGACGATCGGGACTGGGATCGACTCGTCACGGGTCGCACTTGCGATCGCCGATGCGAACGACGGCGTGTACGCGGCGCTCGGCATCGATCCGCACCAGGCCGGCGCACCGGAGGCGTGCCGGCTTGACGAGCTCCGCGGACTGCTCGCTCATCCGAAGGCCGTCGCCGTAGGGGAGACGGGCCTCGACACGGTCCGTCGCCACGCCACGCCCGAGCAGCAACGCCGCCTCATGGACGGACACCTCGCGCTCGCCGCCGAGCTCGGGCTCCCGGTCGTGATCCACAACCGTGAGGCCGACGAGGAGACGGGTGAGGCGCTTGCCTCGTTCGACGGAGCCGTGATCCTCCACTGCTTCTCTTCTCCGGCGCTCGCGCCGCTCGCAGTCGATCGCCGGTACTACGTGTCGTTCGCGGGGAACGTGACCTACCCGACCGGAGCGGCACTGCGCGAGGCGGCGACGACGATCCCGCGCGACCGAATCCTCGTCGAGACCGACAGCCCGTATCTCTCGCCGCAACCGCTGCGCGGCTCGCGGAACGAGCCCGCCAACGTCGTGCACACGCTCCGCGTGCTCGCCGACGTCCGCGGCGACACGGTCGAGGAGCTTGCGCGTGCGACGCACGACAACGCCGCAGCGGCGTTCGGCGTGTCGTGACCATCGCAAAGAAGTCGCTTGGACAGCACTTCCTCGTCGACGAGAACATCCTCGGCGTCATCGGCCGGCTCAGCGGTCTCGAGGCGCCTGATGTGATCCTCGAAGTCGGCCCAGGTCTCGGGGTTCTGACGCGCTATCTGGCCGATCGGGTCCGGCTCGTGCATGCGGTCGAAGTCGACCGATCGCTCGAACCGGTGCTACGCGATGTGCTCGGCGCGAGGTCGAACGTCGAGCTCCTCTGGGGCGATGCCCTGCGGGTCGAGATCGGCGCTCTGGAGCCTGCTCCGACGAAGCTCGTCGCGAACCTGCCGTACAACGTCGCAACCCCGATCGTCGTCGAGACACTCGAGCACGCGCCCTCGCTCGAGTCGTGGTGCGTGATGGTGCAGCGCGAGGTCGCCGACCGGTTCTTCGCGGGCCCACGCACGAAGGCCTATGGCGCAGTGTCCGTCCTCGTGCAGCTCTCGGCGCGGAAGACCGGTTTCCATGCCGTGCCTCCGACGGTGTTCCGGCCGCCCCCGCGTGTCGACTCGGCACTCGTGGCGTTCAGGCGCGACGGCGCGTCGCCGATCGCAGAGGTCAGGCCGGTGGTCGAGGCTGCGTTCGCGCATCGGCGAAAGACGCTCGCGAACTCTCTCGCCATCTCCGGGCTGGCCGTGCGAGCGCAGGTCGAGGAAGCGCTCCGCAACCTCGGTCGTCCTGCCACTGCCCGCGCGGAGGAGCTCGGGCCCACCGAGTTCGTCGAGCTGACGAGCCTCCTGCGATGAGGCATGCCCGGGCCTACGCAAAGATCAACCTGGGCCTCGTGGTTGGCCCTGTGCGGAGCGACGGCAAGCACGAGATCGTGACGATTCTCCAGCGTGTCGATCTCCACGACAGCGTGTCGCTCGAGAGTGCGAGCGAGCTCGCGGTCGACGGCTTCGCGGACGACACGATCGTCGCAGCAGCACTCCGTGCGCTTGCCCACACCGCGCGTGTCGACCATGGTTGGCGCGTCCGGATCGAGAAGCGAATTCCCGTGGCGGCAGGCCTGGGAGGAGGAAGTGCCGACGCTGCTGCCGCGCTCGAGCTCGCCAACGAGACGCTCGCGGCGCCTGTGTCCCGCGACGAGCTCCATGCCATCGCAAGCGAGCTCGGCGCGGACGTCCCGTTCTTCCTCCGACCGGGGCCGCAACTCGCGACGGCAGACGGCACGACGCTCGAGGCGGTTCACCTCCCCCTCGATTACCACGTCGTGCTCGTCGTCCCCGCCGGAGTCGCGAAGGAGTCGACGCGGGCCGTCTACGAGGACTTCGACCGGCGCGCTGGCAGCGCGGGAACCTTTGCCGAGCGCGCCGCGCGCTTCTCGCAGGCCGTCGCCGCGGTCGCAACCGCTCGCGACCTCACCGAGCTTCCGTCGAACGACCTCGCGTCATCGCCGATCGCGGACGATCTTCGCGGCGCAGGGGCGTTTCGGGCCGACGTCTCCGGCGCGGGCCCAACGGTCTACGGGCTCTTCGAGAGCGTCGATGCAGCGTCACACGCGGAGCAGGCACTACGCTCGAAAGGGCGAACCTTCGTGACTCGTCCGGTCTTGGCAAGATGAGCTTTGCTCTGGGGCGTGGCCAAGTGGTAAGGCAACGGGTTTTGGTCCCGTGATCCCAGGTTCGAATCCTGGCGCCCCAGCCTCCATGTCGTCGAAGGGTGAGAGAACACTCGGTGCCGTCGTCATGGCGGCCGGACTCGGGGCACGCATGCGCTCGGACGTGCCGAAGCACCTGCACCCGATCCTCGGCCGGCGAATGGTCGACTGGGTGTTCGAGGCGGCGCGCGCGCTGGGAGTCGAGCCGATCGTCGTCGTCGCGGCGCCGGCAACGGCAGCCGAGTTCGACGGCTTGCCAGTCGCGATCCAGCACGCACCGCGCGGGACGGGAGATGCAGTTCGTGCCGCACGCGATGCGCTCGCCGGGAGGGTCGACGACGTTCTCGTCCTGTCCGGAGACACGCCGCTGCTCACCTCCGACGTCCTTCGCGAGCTCGTCGAGAGGCATCGCACGCAAGCCGTCGCAGCGACCGTCCTCTCGTTCGAGCCGGACGATCCGAAGCAGTACGGGCGGGTCCTTCGAAACGAAGCGGGTGGACTCGCCGCGATCGTCGAGTATCGCGACGCGACCGACGAGCAGCGAGCCGTGCGCGAGGTCAACTCGTCGATCTACGTCTTCCGGGCAGATAGGTTGTGGCCCGTGCTCGACCGGCTCACGCCGCACAACGCGCAGGGCGAGCTCTACCTGACAGACTCGGTTGCGCTCCTCGTCGCAGGAGGCGATCGCGTCGGCGTGCACAAGGGAGATGACCCGCTGGTAACCGAAGGCGTGAACACGCGAGTCGAGCTCGCCGCCGCCGCTGCGGCGCTCCGCGATCGGATCAACCAGGAGCACATGCTCGCCGGCGTCACCATCGTCGATCCGGGGAGCACATGGATCGACGCGGACGTACGACTCGACCCGGATGCGGTCGTCCACCCCTTCACCGTGATCCGCGGTGCATCGCACATCGCTTCACGCGCAGAGATCGGCCCGCATGCGGTCATCGTCGATGCGACGGTCGGCGAGGGCGCTCTCGTCGGCCCGTTCTGCTATCTCCGGCCCGGCACCGTCCTCGAAGCCGGCGCCAAAGCGGGAACGTTCGTCGAGTTGAAGAACTCGCGTATCGGCGAGCGCACGAAGGTTCCGCATCTCTCGTACCTCGGGGATGCCGACGTCGGTGCCGATACCAACGTCGCCGCCGGGAACATCACCGCCAATCAGGAGCACACGCGGGTGAAGGAGCGCACGACGATCGGCAGCAACGTCAGGACGGGAGTCGACAATACGTTCGTCGCTCCCGTGTCCATCGGCGACGACGCATGGATTGCAGCCGGCTCCGTGATCACAGAGGATGTACCTCCGGGCGCACTGGCGATCGCCCGTGCGCGGCAGCTCAACAAGGAAGGGCGCGGTGGAAAGCGGCACGATTGAACAGACGCTCCCAGGCGTGGAGGCGACCGGCCCGCCCGAGGCAGCCGTGACGTTGGGTCATGCCATACCGCTCACGCCGAAGAAGCGGCTGATGGTGTTCGCGGGTCGCTCGCACCCGGAGCTGGCATCGAAGATCAGTGAGCACCTCGGCGTGGAGCTCGGCGAGATCGAGTTGACGACGTTCGCCAACGGCGAGACGTACTGCCGCTACTGCGAGTCGATCCGGGGAGCGGACGTCTTCATCGTCCAGACCGGCTGCCGCCCGGTCGATCAGAACATCATGGAGCTTCTCTTCATGATCCAGGCAGCCAAGCTCGCCTCGGCGAAGCGAATAACCGCCGTGATTCCGTGGTTTCCGTACTCGCGGCAGGATCGAAAGGCGAAGCCCCGCGAGCCGATCTCCAGCCGGCTTCTTGCCGACATGATCCAGGGCGCGGGCGCGGATCGGCTGCTCACGATGGATCTCCACGCGGGGCAGATCCAGGGTTTCTTCACGATCCCGGTCGATCACATGACGGCGCAACAGCTCTTCGCTCGACACTTCCGCGACCTCGGGTTCACGGGCGACGGCGTCGTCTCGGTCGCGCCCGACGCAGGTCGCGCGAAGTATGCGGTGCGCTTTGCGCGCATGATCGAGGCCGACTTCGCGATCATGAACAAGACGCGTATCGGTCAGGACGAGGTAGCGATGACCGAGGTCACCGGGAGCGTGCGCGACAAGGTCTGCATCGTCGGCGACGACGTCACGACGACTGGCGGGACACTCATCGCCGGCGCGCGCGCACTGCGCGAGCAGGGCGCTCGCGAAGTGTGGATCTACGTCACGCACGCGTTGCTCAACGAAGAGGGCCTCGAGCGACTCGGAGCTTCGGAGGACGTCGCCGGGATCGTCGTGACCGACACGGTTCCGATCGACGCGCGACAGAAGCCGGGCAATCTGACTGTCCTGAGCGTGTCGGGCCTGCTCGCGGCGACGATCATGAACGTGTTCGCCGACGACTCCGTGTCCGCGATCTTCGGCGGGGAGAACCAGCTGTTCTGACTCGTCGGCGCAAATCGGCTATCCGCTAGCGCGGATTGCCGATCGCGCAAATCCCTGAAGGCGTCCGCTTCGCGGCCGCGTCGCCGTGTTGAATCCGGCCGAGCCGCGCGCGGTGGCTACAATCCGCCGCCGTGTCTGGAGACCGGATGAAGCTCGAGGTGCGCGAACGCGAGGAGATCGGCTCGCGTCGTACTCGACGCCTGCGCTCGCAGGGTCTCATTCCCGGCGTTCTGTACGGGAAGGGCCACGCGCGTGCGATCGTCGTTCCGGAGCGGGAGCTCCGCAACGTCATGACTGGGCCCTCGGGTCTCCACGCGATCCTCGACGTCGTGATCGAGGGTCAGACGACCGTGCATCCGTCGATCCTCGCCGAGTACCAACAGGATCCGATCCGCGGCACGATCTCGCACATCGACCTGCGCGAGGTTCGGCTCGACCAGCCGATCCACGCGGCGGTCGTGGTGCAGCTCGTCGGTGATCCCGTTGGTTTGAAGGCGGGCGGCATGCTGTCCCTCGTCGCCCGCGAGCTCCATGTCGAGGCGCTTCCCGCCGACGTCCCCGAGCACATCGAGGTCGACGTGACGAACCTCGAGGTGGGTGACGTCCTCCGTCTCGAGGACGTTCCCGCCATAGACAACGTGACGATCCTCGACGACCCGCACGAGACGGTGATTGCAACGGTCTCCGTTCCGCGAGGCTTTGCCGAGCTCGAGGAGGCGGACGCCGAAGCCGCCGAAGCCGCCGAAGCCGCCGAAGCCGCCGAGGCTGCCGAGGCTGCCGAAGGCGAAGAGGGCGCGGCACCCGCCGAGGCCGACGAGGCCGGCGAGAGCTCCGAGTCCGAGGAGTAGTCGTGCGGCTCTTCCGTCGGGGCGAGTCGGCCTCGACGCTCGTTCTGCTCGTCGCCGGGCTCGGCAACCCTGGGCCACGTCACGAGCGGGATCGCCACAACGTCGGCTGGATGGTCGTCGACGAGCTTGCCCTGCGCTGCGGCGCTTCCTTCAAGTCGAAGTTCAACGGTCGCCTCGCCGACGCGCGGATCGGCGGGCACCGAGTCGCGCTGCTGAAGCCCGAGACGTTCATGAACGAGTCGGGCCGGTCGATTGCTGCCGCATCGCGCTTCTACAAGGTGCCGATCGACGCTGTGCTCGTCGTTCACGACGACGTCGACCTCGACGTCGGTCGATTGCAGGCCCGTGCGGGCGGTGGACTTGCGGGTCACAACGGTCTTCGCTCGATCGCTCAGGTTCTCGGTGGCGCTGACTTCCAGCGGCTACGGGTTGGTGTCGGGCGACCGGGGCGCGGAGATCCGCGCGACGTCGCCGACTTCGTCCTCTCGCCGTTCGAGGCTCACGAGGATCGCGACGACATCGTCTCGCGAGGCGCCGATGCGGTCGAGGTGGTCGTGAGTGAGGGCCTCGAGGAGGCGCAGCGCCGGTTCAACTAGGTGTACGTCGACTTCGGGCGCCGTTTTCACACGTTTGCTGCAGAGTCGTATCCCCTATTTGATGGGATCGCGGCTAGCGTCCAAGAAGGGACACGGGAGTGCCCCTGGGGGCGTTTGACGGGACGTGTGAGCGCGGCGGGCGAGCCGGCATCGGCGGCGTTGAGTGCGGCGCTACGATCACCCCGCGGGACGCCGTTCCCGCCCGCCGCATGGACCGAGTAGCCACACCCGTCTCCGCGCTCTTGCAGGAGCTCGCCGCCAGCGAGCGGTTCCGCGTGTTCGCGGACGACTTTCCTTCCGACGCCCGCGTGTCCGAGCCTGCGCTTCCCCTCGTCCTCGCAACGCTCCACGCCACGCTCGATCGTCCGCTCGTCTGTCTCTTCGCCGAGGACGAGGAGGCACGGGACGTCGCGGAGGCGGTCGGCTGGTACCGCGACCCTTCGACGGTCGCGCTCCTTCCGAGCCGTGGAGTCGGTGTGGGCTCGGGTCTCGAGCCGCCGGCACACCTCGTCGGAGAGCGGGCGCGTGCGCTCGATGTCCTGCAGGCCGGCGGGCTCGTCTGCGTGTCCGCCCGGGCGCTCGCCGAGGGCATGCCTCCCGCGGAGGATCGAGCCCAGACAGTTCGCCTGGCGTCGGCTGCTGTCACCGACCTCGACTCCCTCGTCGAGACGCTCGCGCTCGCCGGCTACGAGCGCGTCGAGCGTGTCGACGAGCGGGGGCAGATCGCGGTTCGCGGCGGCATCGTCGACGTCTTCCCGAGTACGGGCCGCGAGCCGCTCCGGGTCGAGTTCTTCGGGGACGACATCGAGCAGATCCGGGCGTTCTCGCCGTTCACACAGCGTGCGCTCCATGCGGTCGGCGCCGCGGTGATCTACCCGGCCCGTGAGCGCCGCCTCGACGACGACCCCGAGGCCGATCCGAGCGAGGCACATGACGCGCCGCTCCTTCCCGCGCCCCCGCATCTCGTCTGGCAGGTCGACGACGTCACGAGCACGTGGGACGACGAGGGTCTCGAGCACCCGTCGCTCGAGGGAGCGGCACGTCTCGACGCGCTTCCGCGCTCTCAACAGCACGTCTTCGAGGCACAGCGTCCCGCCGTCGCGGCGCGCGGGCTCGCGGAGGCCGAGAACGAGCTCGCGTCGATGCTTCGACAGGGACGCCGCGTGATCGTGACCTTCCCGCATCAGGGAGAGGCCCTCCGGACACAGCGGCTGCTCCGAAAGGTCGAAGCCTCTGTGCTCGAGCAGGTCGACGACCTCACGCCCGACCCCTCGCTGACCTTCGTCGTGAGCCCGGCTCGACGCGGCTTCGTCTGGAGAGACCTTGGCATCGCACTGCTTCCGGACACGCAGGTCTTCCGGAAGCGGCCGCCTCGCGTCGACGCGAGACTCGGGCGAGCGCTGCAGTCGTTCGCAGATCTTCGTGTCGGCGACTACGTCGTCCACGAGGATCACGGCGTCGGGAAGCTCCTCGGCTTCGAGACCAAGGACGTCGCGGGCGTCACGCGCGACTATCTCTTCCTCGCGTTTCGCGGAGAGGACCGGCTCTACGTCCCGCACGAGCAGATCGCGAAGGTTTCGCGCTACATCGGGGCGGACGCGAAGGCGCCGGCGCTCTCGAAGCTCGGCGGCAAGGCGTGGCAGAACCTGAAGAGCCGTGCGCGCGCATCCGTGCGGGAGCTCGCCGGCGAGCTCCTCGCGCTGTACGCGCAGCGTCGCCAGGCGCCGGGAAATGCGCTCGACCTCACGAGCGACTGGCTCGAGCGGCTCGAGAGCTCGTTTCCGTACCGCGAGACGGAGGATCAGGTGCAGGCCATCGAGGCCGTCAAGGAGGACCTCGAGGCGGCGAGGCCGATGGACAGGCTCGTCTGCGGCGACGTCGGATTCGGCAAGACCGAGGTCGCCGTACGAGCCGCGTTCGCAGTCGCGCTCAACAGCAAGCAGACGCTCATCCTCTGCCCGACGACAATTCTCGCCGAGCAGCACTGGAACACGTTCCGCGAGCGGTACCGCGACTTCCCTGTGCGTGTCGAGATGGTCTCGCGCTTTCGTAGTCGAGCCGACCAGAGACGAATCCTCCAGGAGTTCGAGGGAGGCAAGGTCGACGTTCTCATAGGGACCCACCGCGTCCTCTCGCGGGACGTGATCCCCAAGAACCTCGGGCTCGTCGTCCTCGACGAGGAGCAGCGCTTCGGCGTCGCGCAGAAGGAGCTGCTGCGCTCGCTCCGGCTCGAGGTCGATGTCCTCGCTCTCTCTGCGACCCCGATCCCGCGCACGCTGCACATGTCGCTCTCCGGTCTCCGCGACATCTCGATCATCGAGACACCTCCGAGGGGTCGTCGTCCGGTCCGAACCACGGTCGGGGAGTACGACGAAGAGCTGATCAAGATGGCACTCGAGCGCGAGCACGCGCGGGGCGGACAATCCTTCTACCTCCACAACCGCGTCGAATCGATCGACGAGGTGCGGCAGAAGCTCGAAGAGATGTGCCCTGGCCTGCGCTTCCTCGTCGCGCACGGGCAGATGTCCGAGAAGGAGCTCGAGGAGCGGATGCACGCATTCCTCGCGGGCGACGCGGACGTCCTCGTCTCGACGACGATCATCGAGTCCGGCATCGACATCCCGCAGGCGAACACGCTCGTCGTCGAGCGTGCGGATGCGCTCGGGCTCGCGCAGCTGTACCAGATCCGCGGACGCGTGGGCCGCTCGGATGTGCTCGCGTATGCCTATCTCTTCTATCCGGACGCATCGGAGCTGACCCCCGAGGCGCGGGCGCGGCTCTCGACGCTCGCCGACCACACGGAGCTCGGTGCCGGATTTCAGATCGCGATGCGCGACCTGGAGATCCGCGGCGCGGGCGATCTCCTCGGGCCCGAGCAGTCGGGCCATGTGGCGGCTCTCGGCTTCGAGCTCTACGTCGAGATGCTCGACGAAGCCGTTGCCGAGTTGACGGGCCGGCGGCGGGCGGCAGCTCGGCCGGTCCGGGTGGACGCACGCGTGGACGCCTACGTGCCCGCCTCGTACGTCGCAGCGGAGGCGCTCAAGATCGACCTTCACCGGCGGATCGCCCTCGCGGAGGACGAGGACGAGCTTCGCGAGCTCGTGTCGGTCACGCAGGACCGTTACGGGCCGATCCCCGAGCCGGTCGAGAACCTCTTCGCGATTCAGGAGGCGAAGCTGAAGCTCGCGCGGCTCGGCGCGGACTATCTCGTGTTCCGCGGCGGTCGCGTGACGGTCGGTCCGCTTGCGCTGGGCT
This sequence comes from Gaiellaceae bacterium, assembly GCA_035514135.1. GTDB lineage: Bacteria > Actinomycetota > Thermoleophilia > Gaiellales > Gaiellaceae > GMQP-bins7. The sequence continues at coordinate 30,669 of DATKBJ010000096.1, forward strand.
CGGCCGAAGTGCGCACGCTCGCCGGGGCTGCACCGACCGTCATCTACTCCACGTCGAAGCGCGAGGTCTCGCTTCGCGTCGAGAGTCTCAAGGATGCGCTCGAGCTGCCCGATGCTATTGTCCAGGCCCTTCGGGCTCGGCAGCCCCAGCTGCTCTGAACCATAGCCGGCGGGCCTCATGAGGCTGTCACA
>DATKBJ010000097.1:0-19598 GCA_035514135.1 Gaiellaceae bacterium
CAGGGCGATTGTCCCTGTTCCGCGGCGCTAGAGAGCGATACGGAGCGCGAGGTGCAGCGGGCAGCCGGACCCGACGAGGGAGCGCACGAGCTCGAGGTCGGCACCGGAGTCGACGAGCATCCACGCGTCCTCCTCGCCGAACCCGAGGGCGCTGAGCTGGTCGAAGCGCCAGCGCACGACGCGCTGATCCTCCTGGGACAGCTCAGCCTGCTCTGGTGAGAACTCCGCCGCCGACATACATGGTGTAACGACCGAATCGGCTCAGAGTTTGTTGGCAGAACGTAAGGCCTGGTTGCCGTGACGTTGCGCGCTAGAGTCGCCGCGGCAAGCGAGATGGAGGTCCGGCGTGGGCGACTACACGATCAAGCGTCTCGAAGAAGTCGAGGACGCCCTCGGCGACTACCCCGGCGAGATGCGCATGCTGACGCGCGATCTCGAGGCCGAGCAGGTCGCGTTCACCTACCGGCGGATGCCTCAGCACACGGGCGGCAAGGGCTCGTACGGGCACCGGCACCGAGAGCAGGAGGAGATCTATTTCGTGGTCTCGGGCAAGCTGCAGTTCAAGCTGGACGACGACATCGTCGAGCTCGAGCGCGGCACCGCGGTGCGCGTTTCGCCCGAGACGTGGCGCTCCGTGTGGAACGACGAGCCCGAGGACGCGGAGCTCATCATCGTGTCGAAGACCGTGCCCGGCGGATCGAAGGACGACGCCGAATACCTCGAGAACTTCTGGCCCGCGTAGACCGACACGCGATGTCGCGCGGCGGCGAGTGCTACGGGGTCTCGGACGACCCCCGTGGTCGCGGGGGAACGGGACAGGCGACGAAGCGCCGCCCCGTCACCACGTAGCCGAGCTTGTACGCCTCACACCCGGCGCAGAAGCCGGTCGTTGCGGCGAGCAGCGCGAGCGCCGCGACGAGGATGCCGAGGCCGGCGCCAAGACCGTCGAGACCGGCCGCATAGGCGACGAAAGATGCCGTGAGGACGGCGACGCCGACCATGTTCGCGAACCGCGGCGGCCGCGCATCCTCGAGCGGACCCTCGCCGATCAACGGCTGGACGAGCTCGAAATACGTCAGACAGGGGACGCAGTAGCGGCGGCCGAAGGTGAGACCGACGACGAGCTGGAGCGCGAGCACCGCGAGAAGCCATGGCCAGCCGGCGAGGACGGCGACAAGGGCGAGCGTTCCGACGACGACCTGATTGAAGCGCGGCGCCCGCGAGTCGATGACGTCGAGGTCACGATAGGGATCCGCGCGGCGCTCTGAGCTTCGCTTCACTTCGGAAAGTATTACACGGTCAGGATCGCGCCCAGACCGCGAGCGCGTCGAGCAGGCCCCTCAGCTCTCGACCTTCCGCCGTCAGCACGTACTCCACATGGGGCGGCCGCGCGTCCCTGACCTCGCGGCGTAGGACTCCCGCAGCCTCGAGCTCGGCGAGCCGCTGGGCGAGCGTCGCGGGCGGGATGGTGCCGAGCGCGTGCCTGAACTCCGTGAATCGGGTACAGCCGTGGTGCGACGCGTAAAGGATCGAGACGGCGTACCGGCGCTCGAGGACGTCCGCCGCGCGGCGGACGTCCTCCGGAACGGCGTCGAGGCGCTTACACCTGGACACTGGACTGCACCGACGTCTCCTCGAGCGCGAGGCCCAGCACCTCGTCGATCGACATCACCGGATGGAACGCGATCTCCTCGCGCACGTTCTCGGGGATGTCCACGAGATCCGCGCGGTTGCGCTCCGGGATGATGATGTCGGTGATTCCCGCCGCGTGGGCGGCGAGCACCTTCTGCTTGAGCCCGCCGATCGGCAGAACGCGCCCCTGGAGCGTGATCTCGCCGGTCATGCCGACCGTGTGCTTCACCGGCCGCTCGGTCAGGAGCGACGCAAGCGCGGTCGCCATCGTGATGCCGGCGCTCGGCCCGTCCTTCGGGATCGCGCCGGCAGGGACGTGCAGATGGAACGATCGCTTCTCGAAGAGCTCCTCGTCGATGCCGAGCTTCGTCGAGAGCGCGCGCACCGAGGAGAGGGCGATCTGCGCCGACTCCTTCATCACGTCGCCGAGCTGCCCGGTGAGGACGAGCCGATCGCCGTCGCGGTGGGACGTCGCTTCGATGAAGAGGACGTCGCCTCCGGTAGCGGTCGCGGCGAGACCGGTCGCGACGCCCGGGACGGCCGTTCGCTCCGCGACCTCGCGGAAGTACTTGCGACGACCGAGCGCGTCGCGCACGGCGTCCTCATCCAGGACGACGGGCGTCTCGACGTCCTCGGAGGCGATCTTCGTCGCGGTCTTACGCAGCACCGTCCCGAGCTCGCGCTCGAGCTGACGCACACCTGCCTCGCGGGTGTACTCGCTCACGACGAGCTCGAACCCGTCGTCGGAGACCGACACCTCGTCCTCGCGTAGACCGTTCCTCTCGATCTGCCGTGGCCACAGGTACTCGCGCGCGATCGCGACCTTCTCGTCGGTGGTGTACCCGTCGAAGCGGATCACCTCCATGCGGTCGAGGAGCGGCCCGGGGATCGTCTCGGCCATGTTTCCGGTCGCGATGAAGAGCACCTGGGAGAGGTCGAGCTCGACGTCGAGGTAGTGGTCGCGGAACGAGTTGTTCTGCGCCGGATCAAGCACCTCGAGCAGTGCGGACGACGGGTCGCCGCGCCAGTCGGCGCCCACCTTGTCGACCTCGTCGAGCATGATCACCGGGTTCATCGTCCCCGCGTCGCGCAGGGCGCGGACGAGCCGCCCCGGGAGCGCGCCGATGTACGTGCGGCGGTGGCCGCGGATCTCCGCCTCGTCGCGAATGCCGCCGAGCGACATGCGGACGAACTCCCGCCCGGTCGCTCGTGCGATGGACTCGCCGATCGACGTCTTGCCCGTTCCGGGAGGGCCGATCAGCGTGAGGATCGCGCCGGAGCGCTTGTCGTCTTCGACGCCGCGCTCCTTGCGGAGCTTCGCCACCGCGATGTACTCGACGATGCGGTCCTTCACATCGTCGAGGCCCGCATGGTCGGCATCGAGCACCTCGCGCGTGTGCTTCGGGTCGAGCCGCTCCTCCGACGTCTTGCTCCACGGGATCGCGAGCAACCAGTCGAGGTAGTTGCGAATGACGGTGGCTTCGGGAGTCTGGTCGCCCATCCGCTCGAGCCGCGAGAGCTCCCGCTCGGCCTGCTCGAGGACGTTCTCGGGCATCGCCGCCTCGGCGACCTTCGTGCGGTACTCCTCGATCACCGACGCCTCGTCGTCGCCGAGCTCCTTGCGGATCGAGTCGAGCTGGCGGCGCAGGATGTACTCGCGCTGCTGCTTCTCGACGCCGGACTCGACGTCGTCCTGAATGCGTTTCCGCACCTGCATGAGCGCGAGCCGCTCGCGCTGCAGCTCGAGAGCCAACTCGAGGCGCTCGCGCACGTCGACGGTTTCGAGGAGCTGCATCTTCTGCTCGAAGGTGAGGTCGGGCGAGTAGCCAGAGGTGTCGGCGAGCGCGCCCGGATCGGTGATCGAGCGGACGAACGCGGCGATGCGGCCGTCATCGCCGCGCAGCTCGAGGATCTCCTCCACGACCGCGCGGTACTCACGCTCGAGCTCGCGGATGCTGCCGTCGGCCGACTCCTCGTCAGGCCGCTCCTCGACCTCGACAAAGAGACGCCCTTGCGAGTCGGACACAGCGGCACCGGCGACACCGCGGTGCAGGCCGTTCAGGGCGACGGCGCGACCGCCACCTGGCAGGCGGATCCGATCCGTGACCTCGGCGACGGTGCCGACCTTCGCGTACTCGTCGTCGTGCTTGGGCACGAGCAGCACGCGCTCCTCGTCGCCGACGTCGACGGTGAGGGTGACGTTCATGTTGGGGAAGACGACGATGTCTTCCAGGGGGACGAGGAGCAGGCTGATCGCGTTCTCGCTCACGATTCTCTCTTTCGTACGAATGCCATAGTTGGTTCAGAAACTGTACCGGCTGCCGCACGTGCGGCGTCGAGACGAGCTTGTAACCGATCGTTTACAAGGCTGTCCTGGTGTGAGGTACGAATGCTTGTAACCGATCGTTACAAGCTCAGCCTTCTAGTTCAGTCGTCTGTGCGCCACAGGCGCTCGTGAGGGACGACCGCTTGTAACCGATCGTTACAAACGCTCGATCTCAGCCTTCGATGCGCCGGAGGCGCTGGATCGCGATCGCTGCAAGGCGACCTGCGAGTCGGTCGGACGACGTCGAGACGCCCTGGGATCGCCAGGTCATGACACCGGCGACGAAAACGCCTCCCTCCCAGAACACGAGTCCGGTGTCGTGGCGCGCCGACGAGGTCCAGCCGGCCTTGTGCAGCACGTCTACACCGCGTTCGGCGCCGATCGAGGAGTCGAGCTTCGGCTGGTCGCGAACGCGGGCGGCGAGCGAGAGCAGATAGCGGGCATCGGCGGGTGTCAGGCCCGGCTGCGAAGCGCGGAGCGGCCCGATCCCGCCCGACGCGAGCCAGAGTGCGCGCCACAGGGACGCCATGTCCCACGCAGTCGTGTACTTGCCGACGCCGAACGCGGGCGCCTCGTCGACCCGACGAGGGATCCGAGCCGAGAGCGTGCGTGTCTCATAGCCGCCGTACATGAGCGTGTCCCTGAGGCCGATCGACCGCATGAGGTCGTTGACGCGGTACGAACCCGAGCTCGTCGAGCCGCCGAGCCAGACGAGGAGCGAGTTCGCCGACGCATCGTCGGAGGGGATGATCATCTCGCGCAGGAGCGCATCCAGACGCGAGCCGGGAGGCGGGATGCCGGGGTGCTTCGCGAGCACTGCCGCCGCGATCGCGAGCTTCACCGTCGACGCGGCCGGAAAGCGGGCCTTCGCGTTCCACGCCGCACCCCACCCTCCGGTCAGGCTCTGGACGTAGTAGCCGGCGGTGCCCGAGTACCCTCGCGCGACTCCCGTGAGCTTGCGCTGCAAGGTCGTGTCGCGGCGTGCTGCGGCCATGCGCGGTCGAGCTCCGGACGGAAGGGCGTACACGTCGCGTACACGCGCCGAGGATCGTTCGCCGCTCTTCGACACGGTGGTCACGCGCACTGTGACGGCCCCGAGCGGGAGCGCGACCCGGAGCGAGAAGCGGCGCCCTTCGAGCGGCCTGGAAGCAAGGCGCTTCCCGTCGGCGAAGACGAGCACCCGAATCGTGCCGCGAGCCGCCCGACCGGTGACGAGCCCGTACGACACCTGATGCGCAGCCGGTTGCTCGATTGCCGGCGGCGGAAGCGCGGGCGTGGCGATCATGAGGGAACGATAGACGCGTCCGTTCCGGCCGGGTGGCGTCCGATCCGGGGTCAGACCCCGGCTCTTCCGACGCAGCCGTGGAGCCAAACACTCTCCGTACAGGACGCGTCCGCTCGCGACATGTCCGGGGGTCTGACCCCAAGGGTCAGATCACAGCCATAGCCTTGCAACATGCGAGTCCTCGCCCACCTCGACCTCGACGCGTTCTTCGCGGCCGTCGAGGAGCTCGAGAACCCCGAGCTGCGCGACCGGCCACTCGTCGTCGGCGGGGATCCGCACAGCCGTGGTGTCGTCTCGACCGCGAACTATGCGGCGCGTCGGTTCGGCATCCACTCGGCGATGAGCTCCGCCGAGGCGCTCCGCCGGTGCCCCACGGCCGTGTTCCTCCGCCCGAGACACGCGCTCTATCGCCAATACTCGCGCGTCGTCTGGGACACGATCGGGGAGATCGTCCCCCGCGTCGAGCGCACCGGGATCGACGAGGGATACCTCGACCTCGGCACGGTTGCAGCGGACTTCACGCGTGCGCGAGCAGTAGCGTCGGCGCTCCAAACGGCCGTCCGAGGCAAGACCAGCCTCACCTGCTCGCTCGGCGTCGGCACGTCGAAGGTCGTCTGCAAGATCGCGTCCGACCGCCGCAAGCCGGGGGGCGTCATCGTCGTACCGCCCGGAACCGAAGCGCGCTTCCTCGCACCGCTCGCCGTCCGCCTCCTGCCTGGGGTCGGCCCGCGTGCGGAGGAGCGGCTCCGGAGCGCGGGGATCGAGACGATCGGGGGTCTCGCCGACCTCGGCGACGGGTCGCTGCGCACGGTGATCCCAGGTTCGCTGGGCCCGCTCCTCCGCGACCGCGCGCGCGGCATCGATCCGCGCGACCTCGACCTCGACCTCGAGCCCGTCTCGATCTCGGCGGAGGACACGTTCCCGCGCGACCTCAGCGACCGCGAGCGGCTGCACGACGAGGTGCGGAGGCTCGCCGAGCTCGTCGCCGAGCGGCTCCGCAACGCCGGTCTCTCCGGGCGAACGGTCACCGCGAAGCTGCGCTATGCGGACTTCTCGATCCGGACACGCTCGACGACGCTCGCGGCAGCGGTGGACGAGGCGGCCGTGATCGGCGACGTCGCGTGCGGCCTCCTCGACCGCGGCCTGCGCGACCGACCCGGGGCGCTTCGGCTGGTCGGGGTCGGCGTGTCGGCCCTGTCGCCCCACCGCCAGCTTAGGCTGGAGGAGTCGTAGGGTTCGCTGATGCTCGAAGATCATGCCCGAGGCGTTCGTGCTCGGCGGACGCGAGGCGGGCTCCTCACGGCTCTCGGGTTCGCCCTGGGACTCGCGGTCTTCTAGGTCCGAAGGAGCGGGCGCGTGAGACAGGTGGGGCCGCCGTCGCCCTTCTTCGAGATCTCCTCGCCGCGATAGACGACGACGTCGACACCGGCCTTCTCCATGCGTCGCCGCGTCTCCAGATTTCCGTCGAGCGCGAGCGCCTGGCGCGGCCCGAGCGCGAGGACGTTCGACCCCTGGGTCTCGAACTCCTCGTCCGGCACCTCGACGACCCGGATCCCGCGCTCGGCGAGAAGCTCCAGCAGCCGGACCGGCGCGATGCGCGGATAGACGAGGGCGAGGTCGAGGTCGAGCGGGGAGATGAACGTCATGAGGTGCATCACCTCTGCGCGTCCGTTCCAGTGCGGAAGATCGAAGGCGAGGACCTCGACGCCGAACGCCTGCTCGAGCGCCCCGACAGCGGCAGGGTTCGTGCGGTAGCCGATGCCGACGAGCAGGGTTCGCTCGTCGAGCCAGACGGTGTCCCCGCCTTCGGCGAGCACGGGCTCGTCGAGCCGGGCGACGATCGGCACGTCTGCGGCTGCGAGCGTCTCGGCGATCGCGTCCGGTTCGCCGCGCCGCCCCTCTTTCCCGGGCCGCAGGAGCACAGCCCCCTCCGCGCCTATGAGCACCGGGTCGTAGACGTAGATCGCGTCCGGGTTGCCGAGGTCGTGGCGCGAGACGACGACCTCCGCGCCGGCGGACTCGAGGAGCCCGCACAGGAGCTCGTGCTCAGCTGCAGCTGCGGCATGGTCGGGAGCGGCACGCCACCCATATGCGCACCAATGCTCGGCGTCCTCGGCCAGCGGCGGGCGCACGAGCACGCGCTCGAGGCGTCCGGTCATCGACTGCGATCCGTAGCGCATCGCCGGACGCTACACCGCGTTCTCGGGGATTTGTCCCTCGAGCAGCACCGCCCGCAGAGCCGAGACGACGAGGCGCCCCATCGCGAGCCGCGCCTCCCGTGTCGCGCTCGCGATGTGCGGTGTGACGACGACGTTCTCCATGCTCGCGAGCTCGTGCGGAACGGCGGGCTCGTGCTCGAAGACGTCCAGCGCGGCGCCGGCGATGACGCCGTCGGCCAAGGCCCTGAGCAGCGCCTCCTCGTCGACCACCGCACCACGCGCCGTGTTCACGAGGACGGCGGTCGACTTCATCGCCGAGAACGCGCGCCCGTCGACGAGGTGACGCGTCTGCGGCGTGAGGGGGCAGTGCAAGGTCACCACGTCGGCGTCGCCGAGCAGCTCGACGAGATCGTCCTCGCGTCCGGCGAACGTGACGGCGGCGCCGTGTGCCACCACGAGCTCGGCGAGGCGGCGTCCGATCCGCCCCGGGCCGACCACGAGTACCCGTTTCCCCTCGAGACCCTCGCCGACCATGAAGTCCGGCCCCCACTCCCACTCGTCGCCCCGGCGCAGCGACCGGTCACCCTCGACGACACGCCGAAGCAGCGCGAGCATGAGCGCCACGGCGTGCTCGGCCGTCGCGTTGGTGAGCACGCCCGGAGTGTTCGAGACGACGACGCCTCGGGCCCGCACCGCGTCGAGGTCGACGTTGTCGATCCCGACCGCGTAGTTCGCCACGATCCGGAGCTGCGGCCCTGCGGCATCGAGGAACGCATCGTCGACCCCAACCGCCGGCGTGACGATCACGCCGTCCGCGCCACACGACTCGTGTACGAGGTCGAAGTCTGAAGCGAGCTCCTGCTCGATCTCTGCGGGCACGCCGGCCGCCTCGTGCACGCGCGGTCGCGCCACGCGCTCAGTCTCCGACGACGCGTGGAGCGTGCGAGGACGAGTAGACGTCCTTGCGCACGATCAGGCCGTTCTCGAAGGGGAACACGTCGACGCCGTCCCACTCGACAAGCCGCCCGTCGCGTGCCGTCGCCGTTGCCGTCCACTCGCTCACGACGAGACCGTCCCGCACGTACAGGCGCCGGCCCGTGAAGCGTAGGTCCCCATTTCGCTCGAAGATGCCGGCGATGTGCGGGCCGACCGCGTCGCCCTCGATGCGATCGCCCGCAGTGTGATTCTCGAACACCATGCCCGGAGCGTGGAAGGCGATGATCGCCTCCACGTCGTGCGCGTTCCACGCCTCGTTGTAGCGCTCGATTGTCGTCTCGAGCTCCGCCGCCAGGTCACGCGGATCCATGCCGGCGAGTATCGCATTCGTACACATTGACGTCCGTCGATGAATAGTGATACGTTTCATATCGACGATCTTCGATGAAAGGGTGTGCGATGACGACCGACGTGCGCGAGCAGGTGCGGGAGCGGTACGCAGAGGCGGCACGAAGCGTCTCGTCCGGCTGTGGGTGCGGGTGTGACTGCGAGAGCAACGGGTGCTGCGGCGACGTGGGGGCAGCGAGCTTCGGCGAAGCCCTGTACGCAGACGAGGACCGCGCCGGGCTTCCCGCGAGGGCCGTGGCGGCGAGCCTCGGCTGCGGCAACCCGCTCGCCATGGTGAAGCTCCACGAAGGCGAGACCGTCCTCGACCTCGGCTCGGGCGGCGGGATCGACGTCCTTCTCTCGGGGAAGCGCGTCGGCGACACGGGCACGGTCTACGGCCTCGACATGACTGACGAGATGCTCGGGCTGGCCCGAGAGAATGCTGCAAAGGCGGGCGCGACGAACGTCCACTTCCTCAAAGGCCTCATCGAGGAGATCCCGCTCGAGGACGCGAGCGTCGATGTCGTCATCTCGAACTGCGTCGTCAACCTCTCTCCCGAGAAGGACAAGGTGCTCGCCGAGATCGCGCGTGTGCTGAAGCCCGGTGGCCGGATCGGGATCTCGGATGTCGTCGCCGAAGATCGTCTGACCTCGAGCGACCGTGCCGAGCGCGGGAGCTACGTCGGATGCATCGCGGGAGCCATGTCCATCTCCGAGTACCGCGATGGCCTCGCAGCGGCGGGCCTGTCCGGGGTGGTCGTCGAGCTCACGCACATCGTGGCCGACGGGATGCACGGCGCGATCGTTCGAGCGACCAAGCCCACCTAGCTGTTTCAGCCGTCATCCCTCGTGGGTAGGGTCACCTGCGATGGAGCTCGTCGACGTCTACGTGAACAGGCGGGCGGTCGGGCACTCATTCATGCGGGACGATCGCCTGGAGGGGGCGATCACGCCGCGTGGTCGGCGTCGCACACGGGTCGCCGACTGCGTCGCTTGCACGCACAACGCGGTCGTCGAGGCGTTCGCGCACCGGCGCTCCCGGGATGAGCACTGGCCGATCGCATACTGCACGGACTGCTTCGCGATCGTCGCCGGGCTCGATCCGTTCGTCCGGGCGCGGCGACCTCGCTGGAAGTTCGACGAGCAGAACCTGATCGTCAACCGGTGGACGCGGGAGTGGCCGAAGCGCGGCAGGCCGCGGCGCGACGCACCTCCGGCCGAGACCGCCTGGCCCGACGCCGCCTGAGCGCTACGCGAGCAACTCGCGATTGGCAGCGAGCGCACCGAGGATGCGGTCGACGTCCTCCTCGAGGTTGTAGAGGTGGAGTGACATGCGCAGGTTCGAGTCGCGTGTCGACACGACGATCCGGTCGGCGGCAAGCACCTCGACGAGCGCGCCCGGATCGGTCGAGAGGACGCAGACCATCGGCCCGTACTCCCCCTCGCCGCGCGGCGTGACGACTGTCGCGCCGAGCTCGGCGAGACCGGCGAGGAGTCGATCGACGAGGCGGCGAATGTGCGCCTCGATCGCAGGCACGCCGACCTCGGCGATCAGCTCCATCCCGGCGACGCCGGGGTAGAGCGAGGGCACCGGCGGCGTGCCGCTGTCGAAGCGCCGTGCCGTTGCGTGCGGAGAGTAATCGGCGATGGACATCGCGAAGATGTTCTCGTCGGCAAACCAGCCGGTCTGGGTCGGGAGCAGCTCCGACCGCAGCGACTCGCGGAGCCACATGAAGGCGAGCCCAGCCGAGCCGAGAAGGTACTTCACCGTGCCGCCGGTGACGACGTCGGCGCCGAGCGTGCGCACGTCGACCTCGATGGCGCCGATCGCCTGGTAGCTGTCGGCGAGATGGAGCGCGCCGTGCGCGTGCGCGAGCTCGGCGATCGCGGCCACGTCGTGGCGGTGGCCCGAACGGAAGGAGACGAACGTCGAGCACACGAGCGCCGTTCTCTCGTCGATCGCTTCGGCGAAGCGCTCGAGCGGGATGCGCCCGTCGGAATCCGGCTGCACGTGGACGACCTCCGCGCCACGGAGCTCCTGCGCGTGTGCGATCTGGCCGACCGTCGGAAACTCGTACTCGCTGATCACGATCCGGTTGCGCTCACCGCGAAGGTCGAGCGCCGAAACGAGGGAGCTCACGCCCTGCGACACCGAGGTCGTGACGGCGACGTCGTCCGGCTCCGCGTGGACGAGCCCGGCGAACGCAGCGCGCGCCGCCTCGTTGCGCTCCACCCAGAACTCCCATTCGGCGCCGTTCTCGTCCCACCCTGCGAGCCACCCCTCGGAGGCGGCCCGGACGCGGTTGGAGAGCGCACCCTGTGAGCACGAGTTCGCGTAGGTCGTGTGCTCGAAGATCGGGAACTCGTCCCGAACGGACTGCCCGGGGATCAGCTCTCGGGGCATGGCCCTATCGCCCGAGGTAGGCCTTGCGGAGCTCGTCGTGCCGGATGAGCTCCGCGGCCTTTCCCTCGAGGACGACGCGTCCCGTCGAGAGCACGTAGCCGCGATCGGCGATCGAGAGCGACACGTTCGCATTCTGCTCGACGATGAGCATCGCCACACCGGCGCGGTGAACCTGCTGGATGATCTCGAAGCTCCGCTCGACGAGGATCGGCGCGAGCCCCATCGACGGCTCGTCCATCAGCATGAGCTTCGGTCGGGCCATCAGCGCGCGACCCATTGCGACCATCTGTTGCTCCCCTCCCGAGAGCGTCCCGGCAAGCTGCTTTCGCCTCTCGGCAACCTTCGGGAAGAGCTCGTACACGCGGTCGAGGTCCTCGCGCAAGTCCGCGCGTGGGCGCAGGTACGCGCCCATCTCGAGGTTCTCGAGGACGGTCATCGGGCCGAAGAGCCTCCGGTTCTCCGGGACGATCGCGAGTCCGCGCTCGATCCGACGAGCGGTCGAGAAGCGCGTGACATCCTCGCTGCCGAAGACGACGGAACCGGTGCGCGGCTGGACGATGCCGAGAACGGTCTTGAGTGTGGTCGACTTGCCCGAGGCATTGCCGCCGAGGAGGCAGACGAGCTCGCCCTCTCGCACGTCCAGGTCGACGTCCTGGAGGATGTGCATCTGGCCGTAGTACGTGTTGATGCCTGCGAGCCGGAGGAGCGGCTGCGGCTGTCCGTCACCGGTCAAGTGTCCTCAATCGCCGACGTCCCGAGATACGCCTCCACGACGCGTGGATCGGTCGCGACCCGCTCGTACGTCCCCTCGGCGATCTTCACGCCGTGGTCGAGCGCGACGACACGGTCGGAGATGCCCTCGACGACGTGCATGTCGTGCTCTATGACGAGGATCGTGAAGCCGCCCTCCTCCCGGAGCCGGGAGATGAGCTCGGTGATCTCATTCGTCTCGACGGGGTTCATGCCGGCCGCGGGCTCGTCGAGGAGCAACAGCCTCGGATTGGCGGCCGTGGCACGCGCTATCTCGAGCCGGCGCCGGTTCGCATACGAGAGGCTGTAGGCGGGCTGCCCCCAGCGATAGCCGACGAGGCGATCGCCGAAGAACGCGAGACGGTCCTCCGCAAGCTGCCCGATCTCTCGTTCCTCGCGTCTCATTCCCGGCGTGCGTAGGACGGAGCGGACAATCCCTGCTCGGGTGTGGCCGTAGGCGGCGGCCATCACGTTCTCCTTCACGGTCATGTTCAGGAACAGGCGAAGGGTCTGGAACGTCCGCGCGATGCCCCGACGTGCGATCTTGTGCGGGTCGAGACCGACGATGCTCGCACCGTCGAAGAGCACATCGCCCGCCTCGGGGGGATAGACGCCGGTGATGACGTTGAAGAGCGTCGTCTTGCCGGCGCCGTTCGGACCGATGACGCTCACGATCTCGCGCTCACCGACCGCGAAGTCGAGTTCGTCCAGCACGCGAAGGCCTCCGAACGAGAGGGAGAGTCCTCGTATGTCGAGAAGAGGCCCGTGGAGAGCGTCGGAGGTCATACGACCTCCACGCGTTGCTTGCCGAAGAGGCCCTGGGGGCGCACGGCCATGAGCGCGACGAGCATCGCCCCGATGAGGACGAACCGCGCGACCGCAGGCTGCGCGAGCAGGATGTTCTCCCACACGCAGAACGTGAGATAGAGCACCGGGACGAGTGCGATCGCGCGCCAGAGCGGGCTTCGGATGAGAGTCAGGGCAAGGATCGCGGCGATGAGGCCGATGTAGGCGAGACGAGCAAGCGCTCCTGCCGGAAGACCGTCGGGCCCCACCGCCCCTTCCGGTACGAGGACCCAGGAGTCCACGAGCCGATCGACCGAGGCGGTGCCGAACGTCGTGCCGCTCACCAGGGACGGCCGCACCTGCTCGGCGACCTCGTGGACGACGACCCCGAAGACGGCGGTCGCACCGAGGACGGCGACCGGAAGCCAGCGCGGTCGCATCAGCAGTATCAGCGCCAGAACGACGACGCCGTAGAACAGCCAGCTGGCGTCGTCGGGGTCGCGCAGCGCCTCGAGCGAGGCATTGATCAGCACCGCGCCCACCGTCACACCGAACAGGCTCCCGGCGCCGCCGAGCACGACCATCGCGTAGACGGTGATGAGAAGGACGATGTCGAAGCTCGCCGGGAAGACCGCGCCCTGCGCGGGGGCGAAGAGCGCCCCGGCGACGCCCGCGATCCCCGCACCGACCGCAAAAGCCATCAGCTTCAGCCGGTTGACGGGCATCGTCATGAGCTCGGCCGCGAGCTCGTCCTCACGGACAGCGCGCCACGCGCGGCCCGTGCGCGAACGACCGAGGAGGTAGAGGAACGAGACGATCACGACGAACGCCGCGAACGTCACGTAGTAGTACCCGTTGAGGGACACGATCTCGCGTCCGAAGAGCTTCAGCGGGTAGATGTCGGAGATCCCGTTGGGCCCGCGCGTGAAGGACGCGTTGATGAGCACGACGAGCCAGATCTGCAGGAAGAACAACGTGACGATGGCGAGGTAGTCGCCCACGAGCCGCCGGGAGGGAAGCCCGACGAGGAATCCGGCCGCGGCGACGGCGATCGCGATCGCCGGGACCGCGAACTGCGCCTCCCAGTGCCTACCCGCGTACTCCGACGCAACGGACGCGTACAGGTACGCCCCGAGCCCGAAGAAGGCGACGAACCCAAGGTCGAGCAGCCCGACCCAGCCGACGGCGACGTTCAGTCCTAACGCGAGCAGGACGAAGATCAGCGTGTCGATCCCGACCTGCTTCAGGTAGTCGGAATCGACGAGCAGCGGAAAGATCGCGAACGGCAACGCGAGGGCGACGAGCTTGGCTGCAGCCGGTGTCCGCTCGAGCCGCTCCTGCAACCGATCCGCGACGGACCGGGCGCGGCGCTCCTCCGAGCTCGCGACCCACTCGTCGACGCCGATGCGTGGCGGCTCGGGAGACTGCGGCCCGGTACTCAAACCTTCTTCACTTCCGGCTTGCCGAAGATGCCCTGGGGTCGGACGAGCATGAAGATCACGAGGATCAGGAATACGACGAGATCGCTGAACGCACTCCCGAGCCGGCCGCGTGTGAGGTCCTCGATGTAGCCGACCGAGAACGCCTCCGCGAGGCCGATGAAGAGCCCGCCGAACATTGCGCCCGGAATCGATCCGATCCCGCCGACGACCGCGGCGGTGAAGCCCTTGAGCCCGTAGCCGAAGCCCATGAAGTGGTTGATCGAGCCGAAGACGAGCCCCACGAGAACGCCGGCCGCACCCGCGAGCGCCGAGCCGATGAAGAACGTCTTCACGATGACGCGGTCGACGTCGATCCCCATCATCGCGGCGGCTTCCCGGTCGAACGCCGTGGCCCGCATCGCCTTCCCGAGCTTCGTCCGGGTCACGAGGATCCAGAGGCCGAGCATCATGGCGAGCGCCGCTGCCATGACGACGATGCGGAGAATCCAGATGTTCAGCGGGCCCACGCTGACCCCGACCTCGACGTCGACGAGGTCGAACGACTCGTAGCTGCGGAAGTTGGCGCCGAAGAGCAACAGCACCGAGTTCTGGATGAAGAACGAGACTCCGAGAGCGCTGATCAGCGGCGCGATCCGCGGTGCTCGCCGGAGCGGCCGGTAGGCGAACCGCTCGATGGCGACGCCGAGAAACCCGCCTCCCACCATCGCGGCCAGGATCATCAGCACGATCAGCAACCACACAGCGACGACCGGGTCCTGCGCACCGCCGAGCCAGCCCAGGACGCCCCAGCCGATGAACGCACCGATCATCAGCACATCGCCGTGAGCGAGATTGAGGAGCTTCAGGATTCCGTACACCATCGAGAATCCGAGGGCGACGAGCGCGTAGACGCTGCCCAGCGTCAGGCCGTTGACGATCAGCTGGACGAGCTTGTCCCAGTCCACGCGTGGGTTATTTCACAGTCGGAGGGAGAATTGCGAGCGGCCCACCCGTAGGGGCGGGCCGCTCGCTCGAGCTCGGCGTCGATCTAGCGAATTGCCGCGTACTTCCCGTTCGTGATCCTGTAGATCACGAACGCGCCGCCGCCCCTCAGATCGCCCTTCGCATCGAACCGGATGTTCGGCCCGATGATCGAAGGGGAGTTCGTCCTGCGCAGTTGCCTCACGACCTCGGCGCGAGTGGCCGTGCCATCCGCACAAGCCCGCTCGATCGCGGACATCGCAACCCATGCGGCCATGTACGTCGCCGGGCCGAACGCGCCGGACGTGTCCTTGGACACGAAGCGGCGGTACTCGCGGATGACCGCCCGTGCTCGCGGATCGAAGTGCAGATCCGGTGCGAACACCGACACGTAGCCGCTCCGCGGCTTGAACTGCGACGGCGAGTAGGCGCCGTCCGTCCCGAACACGATCGCCCGCTTGCCCTGCTCACGAAGCTGGTTCGAGAGCGTGTTCGCCGCCGTCGCCACCTGCGTGGCGAAGATGACGACCGTCACGTTGCTGCCGACGTTCGCCACGACCGACGAGAAGTCGGTGTCGTCGGCCGCCACGGACTCCCGCCCGACGTTCACGTTCCGTGCCCGGAGACCACGCGCGACCGCGCTCGACAGCGGGACGGAATAGTCGTCCTGCGAGTCGATGATGACAACGTTCCGCGCTTTCAGGTTCCGCGAGACGAAGTTGATGATGTCCGGCCCCTGGATGGCGTCGTTCGGAATGACACGGAAGAAGGTCCTGTACGGACGCCCCTTCGTCAGGTCGATGGCGGTCGCCGATCCGGAGACCGACGCGAGCGAAGCCGCCTGGAAGAGCTTGCCGCTCACCCGGACGGCCTGGCTCTCCGACCCCCCGATGACGGCCATGACGTTCCGATCGCTGGCAAACCTCCGGGCGACCGTGCGGGCAACCGGAGCCTTCAGCTGTGTATCGCCGAGCACAACCTTGAACCTCGTCCCCTCGGCCCTGTTGTACTTCTGGACTCCGAACCGCAGCCATGAGAGCTGCTCCTGGCCCAGGAAGCCTGCCGGCCCGGTCAGGGGGCCCAGAAAGCCGAGCGAGACATTCGTGCACGCGGCGACCTGTGCGGGTGCCGCCTGGGCAGCCGGTCTCGCTACGGCAGCCGTCACCACGGCGGCTGCGACAAGGCCTGCGAGCCCGACTACGAATAGTGCCTTCCGCATCAATCCCTCCTGTTGTGGTCTTGCCTGCCCTTCGCTCTGACGCCCCCTCGATCCCGATGTTGGGAAGCGGAGACGCCGCGAGCGGATTCGTGTCGTGCATCACACCGCGTTCTGGCTGTCATGTCAATGGGCCTGGCGCGTGCGGGCGCGTTCCGCGTCCGGGCCAGACGCGAGCGCCTCGACCCAGCCCGCGGTGTCGAGGAACTGCCGGAACCGGACGGTCAGCCCCTCCTGGAACGTCCAAATGTGCACGAACGGGACGTCGAGCTTCTTGCCCGTTCCGCGGGCGACGCCCCGGTACCGGCCGAGGACGACGACATCTGCTCCCGCGTCGAGGTACTGCTCCGGAGTGACGACGAACTCGACCCACCAGTCGCGGGCAAGCGGATCGAAGACGCTGCGGCGAACCTCGTCGATTCCGTGATAGACGCCCCCGTGCGGGAGACCCTGCGCCTGGTGCCACTCGATCTCGTCGTGCATGTGCGCGAGCACGCCAGCCATGTCCCCGCGGGCGAACGCCTCGTACGACTGCGAGATGAGGTCGACTGACGACACGCTCCGCCACTCAGAAGTAGAACTGCTTCCAGGCCTCCCACCACGTGTCGGCGCGGGAGACGATCGTGCGCGCGTCGAGGAGCTCGACGCCCGCCCGGTAGCGCAGGGAGTGGGCCGCGTTCGTGTTCTTGTACTCGACCTTGATCTCGCACGGCCGGCCGGGGTCGTAGGGGGCGACTACGGCGAGGTCGGAGAGGGCCCGCTTAGCACCGTCTTCGATGAGCTCACGGGCGCGGGAGGGCGTGAGGTTTCTCGCGCTGAACGAGCTGAACCCCCACTTGACCGCGACCGTCGTGAGGCCGGCGCCGAGCAGCTCCGTGCCCTCCCGGCACGAGGCGTCGTCCCCGGTGACGAGGAGAACTGGGCACCCCCACGTCCCGCACAGCGCCGCGTTGATTCCGGTCTCGCCGACGAGCGTCCCGTTGAACCAGAGGTTCTGGAAGTCGCGTCCGGAGATCGTGTGGTTCATCACGCCGTCCCCGGCGCCGGCGCGCGCGTGCATGCCGACGAAGAGCGCCGCATCGCAGCCCGACTCGAGGAACTCGGTGTACTCCGTCCATTCATCCTGGACGACGAACTCGCACGCTGGATCGAGGTCCTCGGGGACGAGCGAGTTGAACGTCCAGCCTTTGCCCGCGCCGTGGCAGTCCATGACCACGATCTCGGTCGCACCGGCAGCCTTGGCACCGCGCACGGCTGCGTTGATCTCCTGCGTGTAGAGCTTGCGGCCCTCCTCGTACAACGACTCGCCGCCCGTCGTCTGCTCCCACTTCACGATCCCGGCGACGCCTTCCATGTCCGAGATGACGTGGACGCGCACGGCAGTAGCCTATTCCGATCGAGACGGGGCTTCAGGACAAGGGCGTGCTCGTGACCGGGGCGTCGGGCGGGATCGGCTCGGCGTGCGCTCGCGCATTCGCGGCCGAGGGCTCACGCGTGCTCGTCCATTACCACCGCGGAGAGGATCGCGCGCATGCGCTCGCTCACGAGCTCGGCGGCGCGCCCGTCGCGCAGGCGGACCTCACGGCCGAGGCGGACGTGGAGCGTCTCTTCAGGGAGGCGGGCGCGGCGCTGGACCAGATCGACGTCTGCGTCTCGGTCGCGGGGACGTGGCCGAGCGAGGACGTGCCCGTCTGGGAACTCTCGCTCGAGCGCTGGGAGGAGACGATGCGCGCGAACCTCACCGCGAGCTTTCTCGTCGCACGTGCGTTCCTGCGAGAGGTCGAGCGCACCAGGCACGGCTCGCTCGTCCTCGTCGGCTCGACGGCAGGCGTCTTCGGAGAGGCCGGGCACGCCGACTACGCGGCCGCGAAGTCGGCGATCACCGGCGGCTTCCTCCTTTCGCTGAAGAACGAGATCGCACGGATCGCTCCGCTCGGTCGCGTCAACGCCGTCGCGCCGGGCTGGACGGAGTCGCCGATGACGAGAGGTCTCGTCGACCCGGATCGCGTCCGCTCCGTCTCGCGGACGATGGCGCTGCG
The DNA here is from genome assembly GCA_035514135.1 of Gaiellaceae bacterium. Taxonomy (GTDB): domain Bacteria; phylum Actinomycetota; class Thermoleophilia; order Gaiellales; family Gaiellaceae; genus GMQP-bins7. Next base: position 18,323 of record DATKBJ010000097.1, read on the forward strand.
CAAGGTCGCGCAGCCCGAGGACGTCGCCGCGCAGGCGGTCGTCCTCGCCTCCGACACACTCTCCGGCCACGTCACCGGCCAGCTGGTTGTCGTCGCCGGAGGTATGGAAGGACGGACGGTCCACCCCGATTGAGGAGCTGCACATGACGGAGACTCCCGGCCGCAAGGCCGTCAACGCCCATACGACGCCGTTCCTCCCGTACGACATGGAGGGCCCGATACAGCCGGAGATGAGCTGGCTCCCGGTGAGCTACGACGAGGCGACCGGCCAGGGCACGTACCTCATGCGGATGCAGCCCGGCGCGGTCACGATCGCCCACGACCACGCAGGCATGGAGGAGTTCCTGATTCTCGAGGGCAACCTCGTCGACTCTGACGGGACGACCTTCGGCCCAGGCGACTTCGTCAGCTACGAGGCCGGAACGCACCACAACTCGCAGACGGAAGCGGGATGCCTCATCGCCGTCTTCGAATGGCAGAAGCCCGACAACCACGAGGTTCGTCGGTAGGTAGAGCAGCAGAGCGAACGGTCCGTAGGCGCCGCCGCCGCCGCGACAGCGGCGGCCTTTAGGGATGTCGCGTTCTGGGATCTGCAATCGCAGATCCCAGAACTGCGGAAATGAGAAGGGCGGCGTCGTCCGCCGCCCCTTCTCGAAGCTCCGGGCCTTGGCTGATTGCCGTCAGTCCCCAGCCAGGAGTCGAAGTCGCTATCGGCACGACATCGGCGAGGCTTGAGCGCGAGGAGAAGGAACGGAGCGGGGTGCCGCGTCCGCCCCGCTCTCCGTCCCCGCAAGCTCCTCCGAGAAGGAACCGCTTCTCACCCCTCAGTGTCCTCACCCGAGCTGCCGCCGCATCGCTGCCCGCTGTGAGTGATCGCACTGTGGTGGATTCACCCACCGCGGGCGTCACCCGAGAGCGCTTGACCGATCCCTCGCCCTGAGTTGACTGCGCTGCTTCACCACCGGCATAGACTGGCCGCGCGATGAGCCGGTTCCTGGAGAGACTCGCCAACGGCCCACCGCTTGTCGGCGACGGCGGCATGGGAACGCTCGTCTCGAGCGCCGTCACCCGGCTTCGCTGCCCCGAGGAGGCGAACATCCGCGCGCCCGAGAGCGTGCTCTCGCTCCACCTCGGTTTCATTCGCGCGGGCGCCGACCTGATCGAGACGAACACCTTCGGTGCGAACCGCCGTAAGCTCGCCGAGCGCTACCTCGAGGACGACGTTGCCGCGATCAACGAGTCGGCGGTGAAGATCGCGCGCGACGCGCGCGAGGTG
>DATKBJ010000098.1:0-10361 GCA_035514135.1 Gaiellaceae bacterium
GGCAAGCTTGGTAGACTCGTCCGGCTCATGGTCACGACGAAGTCGCACGCCCAGGCGCCTGCGCGCTCCCTCGACCAGAGGATGGAGGCGCTCCAGCGGGCGAACGACGTCCGGGTCCGGCGCGCGCAGCTGAAGCGCGACCTCAAGGCGGGGAACGAGAGCATCGAATCGATCCTCCTCGATCCACCCGAGTGGGTCGAGACGGCCAAGGTCTTCGACATGCTCATGGCGGTGCCGAAGTTCGGTCGCGTCAAGGCGGCGAGACTTCTGAACCAGTGCCGTATCAGCCAGTCGAAGACGGTCGGCGGCCTCTCCGAGCGCCAGCGCACCGAGCTCGTCGACCTCTTCAACCACCGGTCCTAGCCCGAGCGGTGCCGGCGAGGCCCGTCTTCGTCGTCACCGGCCCGTCGGGGGCGGGGAAGGGGACGCTGATCAAGGGTCTCCTTGAGCGAGTCCACGGGCTCGAGATCGCCGTCTCGGCTACGACGCGGCCGCAGCGCCCAGGTGAGGTCGACGGGCGCGACTACTGGTTTCTCTCGGACGAGGAGTTCACGCGTCGCGTGGAGGCCGACGACTTTCTCGAGTGGGTTCCGTACGTCTCCGGGCACCGCTATGGCACGTTGCGATCCGAGATCGACCGCATCGCGACCGACTGCGTCTGCGTCCTCGAGCTCGAGCTGGAGGGCGCCCTCGAGGTGCAGGACGAGATCGAGAGAAGCGTGACGATCTTCGTCGCCGCGGATGTGGACGAGCTCGAGCGCCGTCTCCGGGAGCGCGCGACAGAGAGCACCGGCGAGATCGGCGAGCGGATCGCGCTTGCACGCGAGCAACTCGAACGGGCGCACGAGTTTCGCTACATGGTGCGAAACGACGACATCGAGCGGGCAATCACGGCTCTCACGGCGATCGTCGAAGCCGAGCTGGCGCGCGCAGGTACTATGGCGCGTCCATGATCTATCCACGACTCGATGATCTGCTCGAACACGTCGATGGCTCGCGCTACGCGCTCGTGCTCGTCGCGGCGAAGCGGGCCCGGCAGATCAACAACTACCACCACCAGCTCGGTGAGGGCATCGGCTTCGACGAAGCACCGCCGCCGCTCATCGAGTCCCGCTCGAAGAACTACCTGACGATGGCGATGGAAGAGATCGCGGGCGGGAAGATCAAGCACCTCACCCCGTCCGGCTGAACGAGGGCGCGTGGCGCGCATCCTGCTCGGAGTGACCGGGGGGATAGCGGCCTACAAGGCGTGCACGCTCGTTCGCCTGCTCGTCCGGGCGGGACATGAGGTCGAGCCCGTTCTGACCGCGGGTGCCGAGCGCTTCGTCAGCGCGGAGACGTTCTGGGCGCTGGCCCGGAGGACTCCGATCGGCGACCCGTACCCGCACCTTGGGCGTTGGGATCTTCTCGCGATCGCGCCGCTCACCGCGAACACGCTGGCGCGCATGGCGCACGGCCTCGCCGACGACGTCCTCACCGAGGCCGTGCTCGCGCACACAGGTCCCGTTCTGGTCGCGCCCGCCATGAACACGCGCATGTGGCAGCACCCGGCCACGCAGGCGAACACGGCAACGCTGCGAGCGCGCGGCGTCGAGCTCGTCGGCCCGGCCGAAGGCGAGCTCGCCGAAGGTGAGGAAGGTCAGGGCCGCATGGCCGAGCCTGAAGACATCTTCTCGCGGATCGAGGCGCTCCTCGTGCCGGCGAACGGACCGCTGTGCGGAAAGCACGTCCTCGTCTCAGCAGGCGGTACGCGCGAGCCGCTCGACACCGTGCGCTACGTCGGCAATCGCTCGTCGGGACGCATGGGCGTAGCGCTCGCCGAGGAGGCGCGCGAGCGCGGCGCACGAGTCACGCTCCTGGCCGCGAACCTCGCGCTGCCGGCTCCCAGGGGCGTCGAGGTCGTCGAGACACCGAGCGCTGCCGATCTCGAGCGAGAGACCCGCGATCACGCCGACGCCGACGTGATCGTGATGGCCGCAGCCGTGGCCGACTACCGTCCGTCCGCGCCATCGGAGACGAAGCACTCGAAAGACGGCGCGCCGTGGGTCGTGGAGCTCTCGCCGACGGTCGACGTGCTCGCGGCGCTCGCCTCGGAGAGGCGTCCCGGCCAGGTCATCGTCGGATTCGCCGCCGACGAGGCCGAGGCTGGCCTCGCGCGCACGAGAGAGAAGCGGCGAGCCAAGAACGCCGACCTCTTCGTCTACAACGACATCTCGAGGACGGACATCGGATTCGACGCTCTCGACAACGAGGTGGTCGTGGTCTCCGAGAACGGCGACCGCGTCATCGCGAAGGCGCCGAAGCGCGTCGTGGCGGCAGCGATCCTCGACGAGGTGGAGCGGCTACTCTCGACCGCATGACCGACGCGGCGCGCGCGGATGAGCCAGTCGCAACGCGGTCGGCCGCCGACGTGGTCGAGCGCGTGGTCGAGAACCTCCAGCGGGCCGTACGGGCCCCGCGCACGACGCTCGAGCTTTGCGTGCTCTGCGTCCTCGCTCAGGGCCATCTGATCATCGAGGATTTCCCGGGCGTGGGGAAGACGCTGCTCGCGAAGTCCGTGGCTCGCTCGTTGCGCCTTTCCTTCTCGCGCTTGCAGTTCACGCCGGACCTGCTTCCGACGGACGTGACGGGCGTGAACGTCTTCAACCAGCGCTCGGGTGAGTTCGAGTTCAGGCCCGGGCCGGTCTTCGCGAACGTCCTCCTCGTCGACGAGATCAACCGTGCATCGCCGAAGACGCAGTCGGCGCTCCTCGAGGCGATGCAAGAGACGCAGGTCACCATCGACGGCGCGACCTACGAGCTCGAGCAGCCGTTCTTCGTGATCGCAACGCAGAACCCGATCGAGTACGAGGGGACGTACCCGCTTCCCGAGGCCCAGCTCGACCGTTTCACGGCGCGTCTCTCGCTCGGGTACCCGCCGTTCGGCGAGGAGGCGCAGATGCTTGCGGAGCAGACGACTGCTCCCCCGCTCGACGAGCTCCGTGCGGTCGCCGGTCACGACGAGCTCGTCTGTGCGATCGCCGAAGCCAGAGACGTGTACGTCGAGCAGAGCGTCGGGGAGTACGTCGTGACGATCGTCAGGCACACCCGCGACAGCCCGCTGCTCGCCCTCGGCGCGAGCCCGCGTGCGGGGATCGCGCTCCTGCGCATGTCGAAGGCCCGCGCGGCGGCGTTCAGGCGCGACTACGTCGTCCCCGAGGACGTGCAGGCGGTGGCGACGGCCGTTCTCGCGCACCGCGTGATCCTCGCGCCCGAGGCGCGGGCTGCCGGCATGCGCGGCGAGGATGCCGTCGAGCGCGCTCTGACCGAGGCACCGATCCCGAAATGAGTCTCCAGCGGGGCGGGCTCGCTCTCGGGGTCATCGCGCTGGTCGCTGCGGTCGCCGCGGGATCACGCGTGCTCGGTGTGGTCGGTGTGGGCTTCCTCCTGGCCGGTGCGCTGACGTGGCTATGGGCGCGGCTCGCGGACGGCGCCGTGAGTCTGTCCCAGATCGTCGCTCCGACGCCGGCCATCGAGGGAGATCGAGTCCGGCTTGCGATCGAGATTCGTCGTCGCGCGCGGGTCCCCGTCGGGTCCGTCACCGCCCGCGTCGGGATCGGACGGCTCGGAGCCCGCGCCTATCGGATGCGCGGCCACGGTCGCGTCGCGAAGGGCGAGATCGACCTCGGACGGTTGCCACGCGGTGTCTTTCCACTCTCGGAGACGGAAGTCGTGTTCGGTGATCTCCTCGGCCTCGTGTCGGTGACGCCGCGGGTCTCATGCGAGCCGGCCTCGATCGTGGTTCGACCGCGCCTCGTCGCGCTCGACGGGCTCTTCAGCGATGCAGGAAGAGCTGCCGGAGACGGGCGTCGGATCCTGCTTCGCCGAGCAGCGGGTTTCGACTTCCATTCCGTCCGCGAGTACGAGCAGGGTGAGTCCCTGCGGCGCGTCCACTGGCCCACCAGCGCTCGCCGCGCGAAGTTGATGGTGAAGGAGCTCGAGGACACGGCTCACGACGGTGTCGTCGTCGTGCTCGACTGCGATCCGCGGTGGCAGGTGGGGGAGCCGCCGGACTCGAGCCTCGATGTCGCTGTTCGAGTCGCCGGGTCGCTCATCCAGGCCCATGTCACGCGCGGTCGCATCGCCACGTTCGTCTCGACCGGGCGCGAGCGAGCCGTCGTGCCGGTGCGCTCGGCCGTGGGGGACCTCGAAGGCGTCCTGAGCACGTTGGCGGCCGTCGAGGCGAACGCGCGTGACGGGCTTGCCCGGTTCCTCTCGGGAGATCATCCCTGGACGTCGAGTGGCGAGATCGCGGTCGTGACAGCGAGTGGCGATCCAACCGCGTTCGCGCACGTGCTGGCGTTGTCCGCACGACGGAGCGTGTCGGTCGTGTGGATCGACGCCGCGAGCTTCGCCTCGCGCCCGACACGAGCCGAGCCAGGGCTGCTGCGCCTCGCCGTGCACGGGATCCCGACTGCTGTCGTCCGAAGGGGAGACGACCTCGCGACGGTGCTCTCTGCGCGGAGCCTCCAGGCGGTTGGGCGTGGTTAGGACGTTCGTTGCGTCCCTGCTGCCGGCAGTGGTGGTCACGGCGGCGTGGTTGGGCCTCGAGCAGCCTCGCAGGATGGGCGAGGCGATCGGCCTCGCGGCATTGGCGCTGACGCCGGCGCTCGTCCCGTCCGGCCCTCGCCGAATCGGAGCAGTCGTCGCCGTGGCGTTGGGTGCGGCTTGGGCGGTGTTCGCCGCAGAGCCCTGGGAGCTGCTCCCGTTCCGCGACGAGCGCGTGCTCGCTCCTGTCGCCAGCGACATCGCCCGCGGGATCGTCGACTTCTACGAGGTCTTCCTCCCGTTCGAGCCCGGGCCGAACCCCGAGATGCACGCGCTGGTGCTGAGTGCCATCTTCGGCTTCTCGCTGGCGATCGGACTGCTCGTCGCCGCTCGCAGGCCCATTGCGGCCGCTGCAGTGACGGTGGCCGGCGTCGGCTGGCCGGCAACGCTCCTCGGCGGTACCGCCATCGCCGTTGGCGTCCTCGCCCTCGCGGCCGCGCTCTCGATCCCGCTCCTTCTGCGTGCGAGCGCGCTCCGCACCGCGCTCGCCGGCGCGCTGCTCGGGGCGCTCGTCGTCGCCGGAGCTGCCTGGACGTCGTCCGTGACCACGCTCGCTCGCGAGGCCGCCCTCGACTGGGAGAGCTGGGACATTCGCGGCGAGACGTCGCCCACGTCGAGTGTTCGCTTCGCATGGGACTCCAATTACGACGGTATCGAGTTCCCGACCGCGAGAACCGTCGTCTTCACGGTGAAAGGCCCCGAGGCAGCGACGTACTGGCGGGCCTCGACGCTCAACCTCTTCTCGGATGAGCACTGGTTCGAGCATCTGTTCTGGATCACGCGGGTCGAGGGTGGTTCGAGAGTGGCCCTCGCCAATGGCCCACTGCTCACCAATGGCGCGTCGCAGCGGCGGAACTGGGCCGAGCCGAGCGCCACCGGGGGTCGAGGCGTTGGCCTCGTCGAGCAGGATGTCGAGGTTCGCGCGTTCGTCGACGACCGCCTCGTCGCCGCCGGCACGCCGCTTGCGATCGACGCGAGACGGCTGGGCACCGTGTTCCAGCTCTCCGGCAACGTCCTCCGGACGCGTGACTCGCTCCGGGCAGGAACGACCTACCGGATCTGGAGCCATGTCCCGGATCCGAGCCCGGCCGAGCTCGCCGCAGCTCCGGATCGCTACCCCTCCGCCGCTTCGCGCTATCTCGAAGTCGACGGTCGCCAGTTTCCCGCGTTCGGACTCGAGCGGCGCGAGCAACTCGTGGACGAGTTCTTCGCCGACCCGGCGTACGCAGACTTCCGTCGCTATCGGCCGATGTACGACGCTGCGGAGCGCGTCGCACGGGATGCGCGCACGCCGTACGAGACCGTTCTCGCGCTCGAGTCGTGGTTCCGGCAGCGAGGCGGTTTCCGCTACGACGAGTCGCCCCCGCGGCTCGCGACGTCTCCGCTCGTCGGCTTCGTGACGCGCACCAAGGCCGGCTACTGCCAGCACTTCGCAGGTGCGATGGCGGCGATGCTGCGGATGCTCGGCGTCCCGGCCCGTGTGGCGGTCGGCTTCACGAGTGGGCAAAAGCGCGCCGAGAACACGTGGATCGTGACCGACCACGAGGCGCACGCCTGGGTCGAGGTGTGGTTCCCGGGGCGCGGGTGGATTCCGTTCGATCCCACACCTGGCCGTGGGACTTTCGGCGGTGCCTACTCCTTCGCTTCGGACTCCAACGAGGCCGTTGCCGCACTGCGGCGCGGCGAGCTCGCCGAGTCGACGCCGAACACGCGGTCGCTGCGTGAGCCCGACGCCGGGGATCTCCAGGGCGGGGTGTCGGGCGCGGTCGACGATCGAGCGCCCTCGATCGTGGCGATAGCGCTTCTGCTCGGTGCCCTCTGGATCGGCGTGGTCGGAGTCGGGAAGGCAGCGGTGCGTCGCGGGCGCTACCTGTCTCGTGACCCGCGCCGGGTGGCCACCGCGAGCCGTCTGGAGCTCGAGGAGTTCCTCCGCGACCAGGGCGCCGACGTGCCCGCGAACGCCGGGCTCGTCGCGCTGCAGAGAGCCGTGCACGACGAGCTGGGGCTGGACGGCCGACCGTATGCGATCGCTGCGGCACGGGCGCGGTTCGGTCCTCCGAGCGCGGTCGAGCACGGTGCCGCGACGGCGCGGAGCGAGGTGCGACGGCTCATCGGTGCGGCACGCCGCGAGCTCACGTTGTGGGCGCGCTTTCGTGGACTCGTCTCTCTTCGATCTCTTCGCCTCGGAGGCAGCGTATGACCGAGACCTACGAGCTCTTCCAGCTCGGTCGCACTCACCTGCGAAGCGGGATGGCCGCGCAGGCGACGGTTCCGCTCGAGAAGGCGAAACGCGCGGAGCCGACCTCCCGCTCGATCCGCGAGGCTCTCGGTATCGCGTATTTCCGGATCGGCCGCTGGCAGGAGGCCGAGGCCGAGTTCCGCGTGCTCGTCGAGCTCGACCCCTCCGACGAGTTCGCTCACTACGCGCTGGGACGAGCGCTCGTGAATCAGGGGCGGCTCGAAGAGGCGAAACCGCACGTCAAGCTCGCGCGTTCACTGCGCCCTCGCACGCCGGACGGCGACGCACTCGAGTAGCGCGTGCGCGCTGTCGTTCAACGTGTCTCGCGCGCCTCCGTCTCGGTCGATGGCTCGCACGTAGCGGCGATCGGTCGCGGCCTCGTCGTCCTCGTTGGCGTGGCCAACGGCGACACCGAGGGCGATGCTGTCGGACTCGCCGGAAAGATCGCGCGGCTGCGGATCTTCGAGAACGACGACCGGCGGTTCGACCACTCACTTCTGGACGTTGCCGGTGAGGCGCTCGTCGTGAGCCAGTTCACGCTCATCGCGGACACGCGCAAGGGCAGCCGCCCGAGCTTCACGGACGCCGCAGGCCCTGAGGTCGCGGAGCCACTCTACGAGCGCTTCCGCACGGCTCTGGAGTTTGCCGGCGTGCGCGTCTCGTGCGGCGTCTTCGGAGCGCGGATGGAGGTGGAGCTCGTGAACGACGGCCCGGTCACGGTCGTGCTCGACGCGCAGTAGGCAGACGGTCGGGCACACGCTGCTATCCTTCTCGCACCACATTTCACCGGCTTCACGAAATGGGCGCGTCGCGCCCATTTTTGTTGAGAGGGGCAAATGACGGCCACAACCTTCGCCAAAGAGCGCACGCTGCAGGACGAGATCGCACCGGCGGTCGAGTCGCGCGTGCCCGGCGTCGAGGTGCTCGCGGTCGAGCTGCTCTCCCCGACCCGTTTCTGCGTCTACATCGATCACGAGGACGGCGTCGACCACGCTCTTTGCGAGAAGGTGACGCGCGTTCTCGACGCGTATCGCTCCGAGTACGCGATCGACGTGTCTTCGCCCGGTCCGGAGCGTCCGCTTCGCAAGCCGGTGCATTTCGCCGACGCCGTCGGTGCCCGCGTCTCGATCCGTCTCGACGGCGGCAAGAAGAGTCGACGGCGTGGCGTCCTGATCGAGGCCGGTGACGACTCCATCACACTCGTCGCCGGTGACGCCGGCGAGCTTCGAATCCCGTACGACGCGATCGTGCGGGCCAATCTGATCGACGAGGGGTTGACGACATGAGCCAGGAGATCATCGAGGGCATCCAGCTGATCGAGAAGGAGAAGGGAATAGACGAGGGCGTGCTCATCACCGCTCTCGAGGATGCCCTGCGTGCGGCATACAAGAAGACGCCAGGGGCGACGCGTCACGCCGAGGTGAAGCTCGCCGGCGATGGCGAGTTTCGCGTCTTCGGGATCGAGATCCCGGAGGACATCGAGACGCGACTCGTCGAGGAGGCGCGCGAGGCTCGCATCACCGAGCTCGAGCAGCTCGAAGAGGAGACCGGCGAACGCCAGCACACGCTCGTCACCGACGACGATCTCGAGCTCGACTGGTCGCAGGTTCCGCCCCATCAGATCCAGCGCACCGACGTGACGCCGGACAACTTCGGCCGCATCGCGGCACAGACCGCGAAGCAGGTCATCCAGCAGCGCATCCGCGAGGCCGAGCGGGCGATCATGTACGAGGAGTACGTCGACCGGCAGGGCGAGGTCGTGACCGGCATCGTCCAGCAGGCGGGCGACCGCAACAACGTGCTCGTCGACCTGGGCCGCGTCGAGGCGCTTCTGCCGCGCTCCGAGCAGGTCGACGGCGAGCGCTACGAGCAGGGAAGCCGCATCAAAGCGGTCATCGCCGAGGTTCGCTCGGGCACGAAGGGACCGCAGGTGATCCTCTCGCGGCGCGACTCCGAGCTCATCCGCGCGCTCTTCGAGCTCGAGGTACCGGAGATCGCGGACGGGCTCGTCGAGATCCGCGGTGTCGCGCGGGAGCCGGGCTATCGCTCGAAGATCGCAGTCGAGTCGCACATGCAGGGCGTCGACCCGGTCGGCGCGTGCGTCGGCCCGCGCGGCTCGCGCGTGCGCATGGTCGTCTCGGAGTTGCGCGGAGAGAAGATCGACATCATCCCGTGGAACACGGAGCCGGCCCGCTTCGTCGCGAAGGCGCTGTCGCCCGCGCGCGTGCGCGAGGTCTACATCGACGACGACACGCGCGAGGCGACCGTCATCGTGCCCAACGACCAGCTCGCCCTCGCGATCGGCAAGGAAGGCCTGAACGCTCGCCTCGCGACGCGCCTGACCGGGTGGAAGATCGACATCCAGTCCGAGCAGGAGTTCGCACAGGCGGAGGCCGAGGCCGCCTACGGCGGCGCCGACGACGGAGAGGAGTTCTCCGGGCGTTGTGGCGCGGTGCTCTCGAACGGCAAGCGCTGCCCGAACGCTGCGCTGCCGGGCTCGCGCTTCTGCGGTGTGCCTACGCACCAGGAGCTCGCGAACCAACCCGACGCCGCGGGTGTGGTCGACGAGGTCGATGACACTGTCGTCTCGGCCGAGGAGCTCATGGAAGAGACCGGCGAGGCCACGCCGATCGAGGAGGAGCTCGACGTGGTCGCCGTAGCCGAGGAGACCGCGGAGGAGGTCGAGTCCGAGCCGCGCGAGGGTGCGTAACCCCGGCGTGCTTCTAGACTGAACGACGATGGCTGACGGCCGCAAAGGACCAAATCGCCCCATTCGACCCCGCGGAGGCTCCGGGGGCCGGAAGCGGCGCGTCGTCATCGAGGGCGGGGGAGGGCGCAGTACCGGCCGTCAGGCCCGTGACCGTTCGAGCGCGCCGCCGCAGCCGCGCCAGGCACCGGCACCGCCGCCGTCGGGACCGATCACCGTCGAGTCCGGCGTCACCGTCAAGGATCTCTCCCATGCGCTCGGCGTCCCGATGCCGGAGCTCATCAAGATCCTCATGGGCCTCGGCCAGATGCGCACTGCGACGCAGTCGCTCTCCGACGAGGAAGTCGAGATCATCGGGACGGAGCTGAGCCGCGTGATCACGATCAAGCATGCCGCCGAGGAGGAGCTCGAGCCGGCGTCGTACGACGACAGCGAGGAGGATCTAGCTCCACGTCCGCCCGTCGTGACGATCATGGGTCACGTCGACCACGGCAAGACATCGCTGCTCGACTACATCCGCAGCTCGAATGTCGTCGCCGGAGAGTCCGGAGGCATTACGCAGCACATCGGAGCGTACTCGGTGGTGCTGCCGGACAGCCGCAGAATCACGTTCCTCGACACTCCCGGCCACGAGGCCTTCACTGCCATGCGTGCACGCGGCGCACAGGTGACGGACATCGTCATCCTCGTCGTCGCCGCCGACGACTCGGTGATGCCGCAGACGATCGAGGCGATCAGCCACGCACGCAACGCGGGCGTGCCGCTGATCGTGGCGATCAACAAGACGGACGTGCCCGGCGCCAACCCGGGCAAGGTCAAGCAGGAGCT
>DATKBJ010000099.1:0-3211 GCA_035514135.1 Gaiellaceae bacterium
CGTCGCGCGCTCGGCGCACGACTTCGGCCTGGTCGTCGACCACGAGGCCGTAGTGGCCGGCGACCACCGGCTCCGCCGCGCGCTCGAGTGCGATGAACTGATCGCCGAGGTCGACGAACGCCATGCGGCCGCTGCGACCGCCCAGCTCGAGCCGATCCACGAGGCGCCCGAGGAAGTCGATCATCTCGTCGAGGTCTCCGACCTGCACTGCGATGTGGTTGATCCCGATGAGCCTGGCCACGTCCTGGCCTAACGACGCGGCTAGTCGGAGGATTCCGCCCAGACGCCCGCGAGCTCGACGATGGTCGCGGCCGCTGCGGCCATGTCCTGCACGCTCGCCCACTCGCGCACCGAGTGGTACTCCTGCCCACCGGTGAAGAGGTTCGGTGTGGGAAGTCCCTGCGCCGAGAGCACGGCGCCGTCCGTCCCCCCACGCGTTATCGCGAGTCGCGGCTCGACGCCGGCGCGGCGGATCGCCTCGAGCGCCGCCTCGACCACGCACGGGTTCTCCTCGATGAACGGGCGCATGTTGCGGTACGTGTGGCGCACCTCCACGTCGACCTTGGCGCGCGGCTCCCGTATGGCCAGGTCACGCGCGAGACTCTCGAGAAGCGCCACGTGCGAGGCGAGGAGCTCGTCGTCGTGGTCGCGCGCGATGAAGTCGACGATCGTCTCCTCCACCGAGCCGGAGATCCGATGTGGGTGGACATAGCCCTCCCGCGCTTCGGTCGTTTCGGGGGACAGCCTGTCGCGTGGTACCGACAGCACGAGCTCCGACGCCAGCTTGACTGCGTTGACGAGCTTGTCCTTCGCCGTGCCAGGATGGACAGAGAGACCACGTATCGTCACGCGCACGGAAGCGGCCGAGAAGGTCTCGACTTCGAGCTCGCCTAGATCCGGGCCGTCGAGCGTGTAGGCGACGTCTGCGCCGAACGACTCGAGGTCGAAGTCCTCCGCGCCGCGACCGACCTCCTCGTCGACCGTGAACGCGACGCGAATCGTCGGGCGCGCGCGCTCCGGAGAGCGGGCGAGATAGGCGACCGCCGCCATGATCTCCGCGATCCCCGCCTTGTCGTCCGCGCCGAGGAGCGTCGTCCCGTCGCTCGTCACGATGTCGTGGCCGACGCGGGCTGCCAGCGCGGGCAGCACCTCGGGGTCGAGCACCTGGCGCGAGTCGCCCGGGAGGACGATCGCTCCGCCTTCCCACGCCTCGTGGACGATCGGAGACACTCCGGCGCCCGTCACGTCGGGCGTCGTGTCGACATGCGCGATGAGCCCGATGACAGGTCCGTCCACGGTGCCGGGCAGTGTCGCGAAGACGGAGTGACTCTCGTTTAGCTCCGCATCGACGAGCCCGATGGCGTGAAGCTCCTCGACGAGCTGACGCGAGAGATCGAGCTGCTTGGCCGAGCTCGGGCGCTCCGAGACTCGGTACGCCGCCTGCGTGTCGACGCGGACGTAACGGAGGAACCGCTCGAGGACGTCCCCCGCCAGCTCCTCTGCCAGCGGGCTCGTGTACGTGGCCCTAGCGGCCAAGCTCGCCGAGGCGCGCAAAGACCTCGCGCATGGTCGCGATGCCGACCTCGATGGCGTCCTCGGGAACGTTCTCGTTCGGAGCGTGGACGTTGCACTCGCTTTCGATTCCGAACCCCGTCGCGATCGTCGGCAGCCCGCGAGCGACGAGGCTCGCGTAGATCGGCAGCGTGCCTCCGGAGCGCACGAGGAACGGTCGCGCGCCGACGATGTGCTCGAAGGCGTCACCGGCCAACCGGATCGCATCCGAGTCCGTCGGCGTGAGAGCGGGTCGCGCACTGTTGCGCAAAGTGATCTCGAGCTCGGCGCCCACTGGCAGCGCTTCGCGGACGAGCCGCTCGAACGCCACGCGAACGGTCTCCGGGTCTTGGCCGGGCGCGAGGCGCATGGAGACGTTCGCGCGCGCTTCGACCGGCAGTACGGTCTTCACGAGATCGGGCGAGCCGCTCGCGATGCCGTTCACGTCGAGCGACGTATCCGCGAACGTGCGGAGGTAGAAGTCCTCGACGGCGCCGGGCACGATCGGGGCGGCGCCCTGCTGCTCGAGCTGCTCGGCGCCCGACGGCAGCTCCGCCCACGCGGCGAGCTCCTCGGAGGATGGAGGCGTCGCGCCCTGCCGAAGCTCGTCGCGAAGCCGACCATCCGCGCCGGGGAGGACGCTCGACAGCGCCGTCATGAGTGCGTGCGCCGCGTTGAGCGCCGCCGCGCCGAACATGCCCGAATGCATGTCCGTCGCGCCGGTTCGAACGCGGAGATGCAGGTAGACCATGCCGCGCACGCCCACCATGAACCCCGGCTGCCCGCGTCTGATCATCGCGCCGTCGAGGATGAGAGCGACATCCGCGCGGCCCCGGTCAGCGTCGACCCACTCGACGATCGAGTTGCCGCCGATCTCCTCCTCGCCGTCGAACGCGAAACGGACGTTGACCGGAAGCGCTCCCGCCGCCGCGAGCTGCCGCACCGCCTCCACGAGCACGAACATGTTGCCCTTGTCGTCGGCGACGCCGCGCGCGTAGAGTCGACCGTCGCGCTGTGTGAGCTCGAACGGAGGCGACTCCCAGAGGTCGAGCGGGTCCGGCGGCTGGACGTCGAAGTGGGCGTAGCAGAGCGCTGTTGGCACGGATTCCGCGTTGGTCGACGCTGCCACCTCGCCTATCACCAGTGGCCGCGTGCCCCAGGGAACGAGCTCGGCCGAGCCGCCGGCGTCCCGAATCCGGCGCGCAACCCACTCGGCTGCCAGCTCGATGTCGGCCGCATGAGTCGCGTCGGCGCTCACGGACGGAATCGAGATGAACTCCGCGAGCTGGTCGCGGAGCGCGTCGGACGACGGCGTCACGGCCGCGAGTCTAGTCAGGCGTCGAGTACGGGGAACGCAGCACGCGAATCGAGACAGCTCGCGAGGTAGAGCGCGACGCCGGGGTCGCCCGTGAACAGTGAGTGGCGACCGCGTCCACGGGTCGCCCGCTGACGGCGTACCTGCGCGAGCGCGTGAACGCCGAAGCGCCGGGCGCGCTCGAGCCAGCGCTCGTCGCCCGTACGCTCGAAAGCGTGCAGCAGCGCGTAACCGTTCCCCGCTGTGCCGTGGCAGATCCCCGCACCTTTCGCGTCGCGATGAGCACCCGCCCGCCACGTGAGCTCCGCGCCCGCGAGCACGAGCTCCTCGTCGAGGTAGGACGCT
>DATKBJ010000100.1:0-11545 GCA_035514135.1 Gaiellaceae bacterium
GGTGCCGCGGAGCTCAAGGGCATTCCCGGCGAGTGGCGCCTGTTCGCGGTCACCGAAGCGGGCGCGAGCTAGGACGTGGCGCTCGCGCGCACGCAGTACGTCCGCTCGGGCGACGTCGACATCGCGTACCAGGTGATCGGCGACGGCCCGCGGACGATCCTGCTCTCGTTCGACTGGGCGAGCCATCTCGAGGCGCTTCCCGAGTTTCCTGCGATGGCCGACTTCATCCGCTCGCTCGCGCGGTTCGCGAAGGTGGTCTGGTTCGACATGCGGGGGATCGGCCTGTCCGGGTCCGCCGCCGGCGGCGTCGTGCCGGTCGAGGCGTGGATGGACGATCTCGTGGCCGTCATGGATGTCGCCGGCGTGTCCGAGGCGGCGCTGGTGGCGCAGGGCCACGCCGTCCAGATGGCACTGATGGCGGCGGCCACGCATCCAGATCGCGTCGAGGCGCTCGTGCTCTACAACGGCTACGCGCGCTTCGCCCGTGACGACGACTACCCGATGGGCATCCCGGCGAGCGCGGAGGAGACCTTGCTCGACGGGATCGAGTCCCAGTGGGGTAGCGGAACCATGGCGCTGGTGCTCGCGCCGACGTTCGCCGCGCGACCCGGCGTTCAGGAGTGGTGGGGGCGGGTCGAGCGCTACGGCGCGACGCCCGGGCTCGCCCGCGCGAAGAAACGCTCGATCCTCGACACAGACGTTCGCGACGTGCTTCCGCTGATCAGGGTCCCCACGCTCATCGTCCATAGCCGCGACAACGAGTACGTGCGCGTGGGCCACGGCCGGTATCTCGCGGAGCACATCCCCGGCGCGCGGCTCTCGGAGCGCGACAGCCCCGACCACTGGCTCGTCCCGGACCTCGTCGGGGAGATCGAGGAGTTTCTCACCGGCTCGCGGTCCGGGCGACGTGACGACGAGCGCGTCCTCGCGACGGTGCTCTTCGTGGACGTCGTCGAATCGACCCGGTACGCGAGCGAGCTCGGCGACGAGAGTTGGCGTATCGCGGTCGAGTGCTTCGAGGCCGCCGCCCGCACTGCGCTCGAGGCGTACGGGGGTGTGTACGACCACTCGACCGGAGACGGCCTGCTCGCGACCTTCGACGGGCCGGCTCGCGCGATTCGGTGCGCGCTGCACCTGCGCGACGAGGTCCGCCGCTCGGGGCTCGAGGTGCGCACGGGCCTGCACACGGGGGAGATCACGCGCACGACCGAAGGCGTGGCGGGCCTCGCGGTACACATCGGCGCGCGTGTCTCCGCGCTCGCCGAGCCCCGGGAGGTGCTCGTGACGCGCACCGTCCGCGACCTGGTCGCGGGCTCGGGGATCGTGTTCGAGGAGCGCGGCGAGCACGAGCTCAAGGGCGTCCCCGACAGCTGGGCGCTCTACGCGGTCGTCGGCTGACCGGAGGTCGGCGTCTCAGACCAGGCCGAGCAGCTCCCAGATCCAGACGACGACGGTCACGAGCAGGGTGAGGCCGAGCAGGTCGAGGACGATTCCGACGCGGAAGATCTGGTGCGCGGTGTACAGGTTCGTGGAGTACGCGAGCATCGTCGGCGGCGTCCCGATCACCAGCGCGAAGTCGATGGACGAAGCGATCGCGACGACGACGACGAGGAGTGTGGGGTCGACGCCGAGGACACCGGCGAGCGGGATCGCGAGGGGAATGAGGATGGCCGCCGACGCCGTGTTCGAGGCGACGGTCGTGAGCGCGAGCGTCAGCAACGCGACCGCGGCGACGGCGAGGAACGACGGGGCACCCGAGAAGTCCGCGAGTTGCGTGGCGACCCAGTCCGACGTGCCCGTCTCGACGAGCGCGAGCCCGAGTGCGAGCCCGCCCCCGAACGTCAGCAGGGACTCCCAGGAGATACGGCGTAGGTCGTCGGCGCCGACCAGCCCGATCATGGCGAGGACGACGACGCCGGCGAGCGCGACGATCCCGGGATGGACGTCGTGGACGGTCTGCGTGAGCCATCCGACGACGATGCCGACGAACACCGCGATGATCGTCCACTGCGCGCGATCCGGCCGCCGGATGTGCGCGAGCTCGACCTGCGCCGCGGCGCGCGCCTCAACGAACCCCTCGTGCCCGATGTCCACCCCCGCCCGCCACCAGAGATAGACGCCCATGAGCGGTAGGAACAGCAGCACCATGGGCAGCCCGAACGCAAACCACTCCGCGAAGCTGATCGAGCGGTCGCCGAACTCGTCGAGGAACTCGATCGCGAGCACGTTCGCCGGTGTCCCGATCGCGCTTCCGACACCGCCGATCGTCGCCGCGTAGGCGATCCCGAGAACGAGGGCCTTCCGGTAGCCGAGATGGTGAAGCGGCGCGGTGACGGCGAGTGCGATCGGCACGAGGACGGCGACAGCGGCCGTGTTCGACATGAACATCGAGAGGCCCGCGGCGACTCCGATCATGGAGGCGAACAGGACGACGGGCCCGCGTCCGGCTCTGGCCACGATCGCGATCGCGGCCAGGTGGTCGAGCCTATGCCGGCGCATCGCCTCGGCGAGCATGAAGCCCGAGAAGAAGAGGACGATGATCGGGTTGAAGAAGGGCGCCGTCGCCTCGGTCGCACCGGTCACGCCCGCCACGACGAGCACGACGGGCACGAGGAGCGACGTTACGAAGAGGGGGAACAGCTCGCTCACCCAGAGCACGACGACGAGGCCCAGCAGCGCGAGCACCACGGCCGCGCCGACGGGAGGGTGTCGTGTGGCCTCGAGCTCCAGCGTCTGCTCGTACTCGGCGACGATGGGGAGGAGCTCGACCCGGTCGTCCGGCAGCACGAGCTCGAGCTCGATGTCCTCGACCTCCGGCGCGATCGGCTGGCCGAGCCGGGTGACGCGGATCGATGCCGCGATCCGCTCGTCGACCGGGATCCCGTCTTCGAAGTCGACCATAATCCGGATGTCCCCTCGGCGACCGGAGACGGTGACGGGCTCGCTCTCGCCGATCTCGACCAGCGCGTCCACGACCGTTCGCTCCTGGTACTCGACGTGCACCGAGCCCGAGCCGGTCGGCCAGTCCTCCGGGGCGAGGAACGCACCGAGTGCGGCGGCGCCGACCGCGATCGCCAGGATCCAGGGTCGGAACGGTCGCCGCGAGTGCTCCCCCGGCTCCCGGAGCCGCTCGGTGGTTCGCGAGCTCTGCATCGACCCGACGCTATTCGGCGTCCAAGGGCCGTGCGGCCGGAGCGTGGCGCCCCCACGTTCGCGGGCAGGTCCCTAGCCTTCCGTCATGTCGCCTCAACGGCGTACCGCGCTCGTCTCGGTCGGGGCGGCCTGTCTCCTCGTCGCCATCAAGCTCGTCGCGGGGCTCGCGAGCTCGAGTCTGGGACTGCTCGCCGAGGCGGCGCACTCAGGAACCGACCTCGCGGCGGCGCTCCTCACCTTCTTCGCCGTCTCGGTCGCCGTGCGACCGGCCGACCGCGGCCACCCCTACGGCCACGCGAAGGCGCAGAACCTCGCCGCGCTCGCCGAGGCCGGCTTTCTCATCCTCGTCTCGGTCGGGATCGCGGCCGCGGCGATCCTGCGCCTTGCGGGTGTCGTCGAATTCGAGGTCTCGACGACGTGGTGGACGTTCGCGGCGATCGCCCTCGTGCTCGTGATCGACGCCTCGCGGACGGTGGTCTCGCTGCGGGGCGCGCGTCTCTATCGCAGCGACGCGCTCCTCGCCAACGCGCTCCACTTCGGGAGCGACTTCGCCGGGACGATCGCCGTTCTCGCAGGCCTCGTCGCCGCGGCGCTCGGGTTTCCCGCCGGCGACTCGATCGCCGCGCTCTTCGTGTCCGGGCTCGTGGTCGCAGCGGCCGTTCGGCTGGCCCGCAGGAACGTCGACGCGCTCATGGATCGGTCTCCAGAGGAGGAAGCGCGGGTGGCACGCCAGGCGATCGCGAGGCTCGAGCCGCCGGTTCAGCTCCGTCGCCTCCGGCTGCGGCGAGCCGGGGGCGAGCACTTCGCAGACGTCGTGATCGGCGTCGCGCCAGGTGCGGCGATCGGCCAGGGCCACGCCGCTGCCGATCGCGTCGAGCAGGCATTGCACGAGGCGCTCCCCGGGATCGACGTCGTCGTCCATGTCGAGCCGCGCGGTGGTGGCGCCGGGATCCGCGAGCGCTCGCTCGCGGCCGCGCTCACCGTCTCGCAGGTGCGCGAGATCCACAACCTCACCATCCTCGACGTCGACGGCAGCATCGAGGTCTCACTCCACCTGAAGCTCCCGGGCGATCTCTCGCTCGAGCAGGCACATGACCTCGCCGAGCAGGTCGAGGCGGCGATTCTCGGGCAGGTTGGCGACGTTCGCTCAGTGCAGACGCACCTCGAGCCACTGAAGGAGACGGCCGCCGCCGAGGAGATCAACATCGACACCGCGGCGGTCGAGGCCGCGGTGCGAGCCGAGACGGGCGCCGAGCCGCGCGCGCTTCGCTTCGTGCGCACGGACGAGGGCATCGTCGTCTTCCTCACACTCGGCCTTCCGGAAGCCGGATCGCTCGCCGATGCTCACGGGAGAGCGAGCGCGATCGAGGAGCGCGTGCGCAGCGCTGTCCCGGCGATCGTCGACGTCGTGGTACACACCGAGCCGTGAGTCGCCTCTGCATGTTCCATCCCGTCGGGCACCCGCTGGAGCGCGGCTGGGTCGGCCGCGTCGAAGGCGACCGCGTGATCCAGCTCGCCGCACAGACGCTGCAGTCGTTCTTCACCGGCGGCGGGTCGGCGCGCGAGCACGCCGAGCACGCGCTGGACGAGGTGGTGCTGCTCGCGCCCGTGCTCCACCCACCGTCGGTCCGCGTCTTCGGCGAGGCGGCGACGTTCGTGTTCGCGAACCCGGCCGCGGTGACGGGAACTGGCGCGAAGATCGCTTGTAACGATCGGTTACAAGGACTGGTTCTCGCGCCGAGGATCGCTGGGCTGATAGGGGCCGAGGGACGGCTCGTTGCGTTCACGATTCTCGCGGAATGGCGCGATTCGAGCCGTCATCCTCCGAAGGACCGCGACTTCGCGCTCGGACTCGGGCCCGTGGCGACGACGACGGACATGTTCGATCCGGACGCCTGCGTTCGGGTCGTGTCCGTCGACGGAGTGGAGCGCCGGCGAGAGCCGGCGGCCGACTTCGACTGGGAAGCGGCGCGCACGCTCGCTGCCGAGGGCACGAGGCTCTATCCGGGTGATCTTCTTGCCGGGCCTTCGTGCGGGCTGATCGAAGGCGTCGTTCCCGGCAGTGTCGTCGAGATCGAGGTCGACGGGATCGGCACGCTAGAGCAGAGGATCGCCAGCTGACGCATGGAGTTGGTGCTGGACTGGGACGGGACGATCACCGCCGCGGACACGCTGCATGTCGCAATTGAGGAGTTCGGCGATCCCGACGTTTTCATCGAGATGGAAGACGAGATCGGCAGGCACCTGACTCTTCGAGAGGTGATCACGGTGGAGATGGCGACGATCTCCAGGCCGCTTCAGGAGGTTGTCGCTTTCCTCGTCGAGACCGTGCCGCTGCGCGCGGGCTTCGCCGGACTGGTCGAGCATCATGATCCGCTCGTCGTCTCGATGGGGTTCCACGAGCTCATCGAGCCACTGCTCGACCGTGACGGGATCGACGTCCGCCTTGTCGCGAATCGTCTCGAGCCACGGCCAGATGGCTGGCGCGCGCTCTTCCGCCCGCAGGCGACCTGCTCCGTCTGTGGGGAACCGTGCAAGCGCTCGGACGTCGCGACCCTCGACGGTTTCGTCTACGTCGGCGACGGGTTCTCGGATCGCTGCGTCGCCCAGTTGGCGACGCGGGTCTTCGCTCGCGATGGGCTCGCGGAGTACCTCGACAGCGAAGGCGTCGAGTACGAGCCGTTCACGGACTTCCACGCGCTCGAGCGGGCTCTCTGACGTGCTGCTCCCCATCCCCGAGCCGTACGACTTCGAGCTCTCGACGAGACGCTTCCGCGACTTCGGCTCGGACGGTGCGACGCTCGTGCACGAGCGCGGTTTGCATCGGGTCGTGGCCGGACGTGAGGTGCGCGTGACCGCAACCGACGGTGGTGTCGCGATCGACCCGTGGAGTGAAGCCGCGGCCGCTGCGATCGGCCGCCTGCTGGGGCTGCCGTTCGACCTCGTAGCGTTCCGCGAGTGGGCCGCGGGCGACGCGGTGCTGGCGGGGGTCGTCACGTCGCTCCCGGGCTTCCGCCCGACCCTGAACCCCGATCCGTTCGAGGCGCTCGTCGTCGCGATCACGACGCAGCAGATCTCGCTGAAGGCAGCTGCCGCGATTCGCGGCAACCTCGTCCGCACGTACGGCGTGCGTCACCAGCTTGTGTGGGAGTTCCCGACGCGCGAGCGGATCCGGGAGCTGCGGCCGAGGCACTTCACGCCGCTCGGCTTCTCACGCGCGAAGGCGGAGTACGTGCTCGAGCTCGCGCACTCCGATCTCGATCTGGACGCGCTCGCGCAGCTCGACGACGACGAGCTGATCGTGCGCATCACGTCGGTTCGAGGGCTCGGCCGCTGGACCGCGGACTGGTTCCTCGCGCGCAACCTCGCCCGCCCGCACGCGTGGCCGGCAGGTGACCTCGGCGTGCGCAAGGCGGTCTCGACGTTCTACGCTGGCGGGCGTTCACTCTCGATCGAGGAGGTCCGTCGCATGGGCGAGCGCTTCGCGCCGTTCCAGAACCTGTCAGCGCAGTTCCTCCTCGCCGGCGCGAGGATGGCGGGGTAGGCGCGGCATGAACGTACGGCGTGCAGCAGTCGGTGACTTCGAGGCCATCGCGGGCCTCTGGCGTCAGTTCGACCACGAGATCCCTCCGCCGACCCACGAGGGACCGGCCGACGAGGCGAAGGAGCTCGGCGAGGTGCGGGAGATCATCGCGTCCGAGATCGCGCTCGTGGCCGAAGACGACGACGGCACGCCCATCGGCTTCGCGCTCGCACGCCGCCGCGCGCCGGGCTTCGGGACGCTGACCGATCTCTACGTCGCTCGCGATGCGCGCCGCAGCGGGATCGGGACGGAGCTCATGCGCGAGGTGCTCTCGGCGCTCCGCGAGCTGGAGATCGAGCACCTCGACCTCGACGTCGTCGCCTCGAACCTCGTGGCACGGTCGCTGTACGCGAGGTGGGGCCTGAAGGACGAGGTCATCATCATGACCGGCTCCATCGCCGAGCTCGAGGCCAAGCTCGGGAGCCAGGAGGCAGGATCGTTCGGCTCGATCCACATCCAGTCGGACGACCTGAGCGCCGTCGAGCAGGCCGTGCGCCAGTTCGTCCCGCGGCTTCCCGGCGGCTCGCGAGGCTCGCTCGTCGCGCCGCCGCGGAGCGGGTGGATCGCCGTGTACGACGACGTGTGCGACCGCAACCCGGAGATGTTGCGCCGGCTCGCGCGGGAGCTTTCCGACAGGATGGGGGCCGTGACCTCGTTGCTCGGCGTCGAGCGTGAGGAGCTCGTGCGGATGATCCTCTTCGAGCGAGGGAGGATCGTGGACGAGTATCTGTCAGTCCCCGAGTTCTACGGGCCGCTTCCTCCCGGCGACGTCGTCGGTCTCTCCGCGAATCCGACCGTGGTCTCGCGACTCACAGGCGCGGAGCCGGAGGCCGTGCGCCGCGTCGCGCATACAGCTCCGTCGCCGGCCGACCTGCCGCCCGCACGCGATCTCCTCTCGGAGCTCGCCTCGGTGATGGGAATCGAAGGCGCCGCGACTGGATGGGCGGACGCACCCGCCCTCGAAGGCGCGGTGAGGATCGACCGCGCGTGACCGTTCTCCTCCTCCACGGGTGGCCGGTCTCCGAGCGAGTCTGGGTGTCACAGGTCTCGGCGCTGCGCGACGCGGGTCACGACGTGGTGGCGCCGCACCTCTACGGTCGCGGCGCCTCGATCGACGACTGGGCCGCGCAGCTTCTCCGCGAGGTCGACGGGCCCCTCGTCGCGGTCGGGGCGTCGATGGGCGGCTACTGCGCGCTCGCGCTCGCGCGCCGCGCCCCGGAGCGTATCGTGGGCATGGTGCTCATCGCCTCGCGCGCGGACGCCGACTCGTTCGAGCGCCGCCGCTTCCGACAGGAGACGATCGGGGACTTGCGGTCAGGCATCTCCCCACCCATGGCCGAGCCCGACGCGAACCTCGAGCATCTCGCCGTGGCGCAGGAGGCGATGCGCGACCGACTCGATCTCACCGGTGTCGCCGCGTCGTTCGGCGGGCCGCTCCTCGTCTGCGTGGGTGACCAGGACGAGCTGGTGTCGGTCGACGAGGCACGCGAGCTCTCGGAGCGGGCGCTCGACGCGAGGCTCGAGGTCTTCCCCGGCGCGGGTCACTTCGTGGCCGTCGACCAGCCCGAGCGATTCAACGAGGTGCTGCTCGAGTTCGTGAGTCAGTGGAAGACGTGACGCTCGAGGAGCTCCGCGACCTCCTCGAGCAGGGCACCGCTCTCCTCGACGTCCGCACGCCGCCCGAGTTCGCAGGAGCGGTCGGGGCGCACTGCGACCCGCGGCAGGGTCACATCCCGGACGCCGTCAACCTTCCGCTGGACAGAATCGTGGCGTGCCGCAGCGCGGACGAGGTGCGCTTCCTCGTCGGGCTTCCGGAGGGCGCGGACGTCGTTGCCTACTGCCATACGGGCAACCGCTCGGCGTACGCGGCGCAGGTGCTCGACGCCGCGGGCTACCGGGCGCGCAACTACGTCGGCTCGTGGCA
Source organism: Gaiellaceae bacterium (assembly GCA_035514135.1). Taxonomy (GTDB): domain Bacteria; phylum Actinomycetota; class Thermoleophilia; order Gaiellales; family Gaiellaceae; genus GMQP-bins7. The sequence continues at coordinate 8,661 of DATKBJ010000100.1, forward strand.
CGAGTGGTCCCGCGCCGTGCCGACCGCGTAGCCGCGTCGGCGCCGGCGTGCCGACAGACGACGCACTCGTGCTCGGCGCCACGCAGGGAACCGCCGAGCTGTTCGAGGACATCGCGGTCATCCTGCTCGTGTCGGCCATCGCCGGGCTCGTTGCGATCCGGCTACGCCAGCCGCTCGTCGTTGCGTTCATCGCGGTCGGCGTGGTGGTCGGGCCCAGCGCGCTCGGGGTCGTCGGGCCTGGGGACGAGCTCGAGCTCTTCGCCGAGCTCGGCATCGCGATCCTCCTCTTCGTCGTCGGGCTCAAGCTCGACCTCCACGTCGTCCGCCGGCTCGGGCCGGTTGCCGTCGCCGTCGGCTTCGTCCAGGTCGCGCTGATCGCGGCCGGGGGCCTTCTACTCGCCCTCGTGCTCGGCTTCGACACGGTGTCCGCCGCCTACATCGGGGTCGGGCTGGCGTTCTCGAGCACGGTGATCGTCGTCAAGCTCCTCTCCGACCGCCGCGAGCTCGAGACGCTGCACGGACGCCTCTCGGTCGGGATCCTCATCGTGCAGGACATCGTCGTGGTCGTCGCGCTTATCGTCGTTGCGACGACGGGCGAGCGGACGGGATCGCTCGCGGCCGAGGTGCTCTCGGTTGTGGGTCGCAGCACCGCGCTGCTCCTCGTCGTGGCGGCGCTCATGCGCTGGGTGCTGGAACCTCTGCTCCACGCCGTCGCGCGCAGCTCCGAGCTCCTGGTGCTGTTTGCGATCGCCTGGGCCACGTCTCTCGCCGCGCTCGGTGAGATAGCGGGAATCGGAACCGAGGTCGGCGCGTTCCTCGCCGGTTTCGCGCTCGCGTCGACACCGTATCGTGAAGCGATCGGGTCACGTCTCGTCTCGGTACGCGACTTCCTGCTCCTCTTCTTCTTCATCGACCTCGGCTCGCGCCTCGACCTCGCGGAGGCACGCCACGAGCTTCTCGCGGCCTTCTTCCTCGCCGCGTTCGTGCTCGTCGTCAAGCCGCTCGTGATCGCCGCGCTCCTCACGACCATGCGGTATCGCAGTCGCGTCGCCCTCGAAACCGGAGTGACGCTCGGCCAGATAAGTGAGTTCTCGCTGATCCTTGCGGCCCTCGGGCTCAGCGTCGGCCAGATCGGGGACGAGGTGGTCACCGTTCTCGCCGTCGTGGCGCTCGTGACGATCGCCGCGACGTCGTACGTCTCGGCCGGCTCGGAGACGATCGCGCGACGGCTTGCGCCGGCGCTCGCTCGCCTCGAGCGACCAGGCCCGATCCGCGACGTGCCCGACGAAGGGCCACGACCCGAGGTCGTCGTGCTCGGACTGGGGCGGTTCGGGCACCGCGTCGTGGGCGGGCTCATGGATCGGGGAGTGGACGTTCTCGCCGTCGACTTCGATCCGGTCGCAGTCTCGCGTTGGCACGGCGAGGGCGTTCGCGTCGTCTACGGCGACGTCGAAGATCCCGAGCTCCCCACGATGCTTCCACTTCCCGAGTCCGGGTGGATCGTCAGCACCGTCCGCCACACGGACACGAATCTCGCGCTCCTGCACGCAGTGCGTCACCACGGCTACCGGGGCAAGGTCGCTGTCGCCGCCCACCACGACGCCGATGTGGGCCGCCTCGAGGAGGCGGGAGCCAACCGCGTGCTCCTGCCCTACGCCTCTGCGGCTGCGGAGGTCGTGGAGCTCGTCGCGCCCAGCGACTGAAGGGCGGCACGTGCTTCGGCCTCGCGGAGGAAAGCGTCGGCGAGCGCGCGACCCTGTGCGTTCGACTGCGCCATGCGGCGGGCGGACTCCTCGCGGAGCACCGCGCCCGGCATCGGGAGCTCCTCCTCGCCCGGATCCTCCGCGATCCACGCGTTGACCATCGGGCCCGTCACTTCCGCGTGGAACTGGATGCCCCAGGCGGGCAGCCCTTCGAGGCGAAACGCCTGGAGGCAGACGGCGCTCTCGGCTAGCGCAGACGCGCCGGGGGCCAGGCCGAAGACGTAGTGATGCCACTGGAACACCATCGCCGGGGAGGGAAGCGTTCCGAGCACCGGATCCTCGGCACCCGCCGGCGTCAGCGAGACGTCGAGCCAGCCGATCTCCGGCTCGCGCGCCGGCCCCACGGCCGCGCCTGAGGCGCGAGCGAGCATCTGCGAGCCGAGGCACACGCCGAAGACCGGTACGCCCGCAGCGAGCACGTCTCGGAGGAAGGCCTCTTCGTGGGCAAGCCAGCGGAAGCGATCGTCCTGGTCGGGATGCTGCGAGCCGCCGAAGACCATGACGGCGTCGTAGCTCGATGCCGGATCGGGTGATCCGCCGTCCGGCACCTGCCAGCGCTCGAGCAGGTGCCCACGCGCCTCGACCGCTTCGTCGAACACACCTCCCGGCACGGTCGGACCGTGATTGACGGAGAGGACGCGCATCGCGGCGACTCTAGCCGTGTCCGTGTGGACAACGGGCACCAAACTGTGACATTCTAGTGTCAGGCACGAATGTGTGCCGGAAGCGTTACGAACCCACGACGAGGGGTAACGATCCGCTCATGCCGATCGTCACGCAGTGCATTGCGCCGGGTTGCGCGACGCTGACGGTGGGGCCCCTGTGCATCGAGCACGAGCAGCAGCCTGAGCGGATGTTCGTTGCCGGGCGCCCGTTCGTGCGCGCGGCGCTGGAGACGCGCCGCGCGTTGGCTCTCTCGAACGCGTATGCGCCGAGCCTCAGACGAGCGTCGGAGCGACCGGCGGCGGTTCGACCCCTCCGCTAGCTGGACTAACCACACACCTGCGAGACGCCTGATTGCGTCCGGGCCTCCCGCGAGCCTTGGGGTTGTCGAGATCCCTGCTCGCGAAGGAGACCCGGATGCGTGATCGAGTGTGCCCGCCCAGGCGGATGCGTTTCTCG